>CAZXLQ010000484.1:0-1593 GCA_964641945.1 uncultured Clostridia bacterium | reverse complement strand
GAGTCGCAGAGACACAGAGCCGCTTAGGACCGCTAACGCCCCGAGTTCTGATTGGCGGGTTGTGATGCCGCCGGAGGCGCTTCGACCGGCGCAGGTCCGACGATCTTCTTTCGAATGTCGTTGTAGAAGACGAATCCCATCAGCAGGACGATCAGCACGAGACCGACGTTGATCATCTTCTCCTTCGCATTGAGCGAAAGCTGCAATCCAAACAGCCCGAGCAACCACTCGAGGAAGAGCATGAAGATGAGACCGCCGTCGAGGACCGGAATCGGCAGCAGGTTGAAGATGCCGAGGTTCAGGCTGAGCAGTCCCATGAGGTCGAACACGGGACCGACCCCCTGCTGTGCCGCTTGCCCGACGATCTCGGCAATCCCGATCGGGCCGGCGAGCGCCGAGCTTGCCGAGCGCTGGCCTGAAAAGATCTGGCCGATGGCCGCGCCCGTGATCTTCAGGAAATGCATGTTCTGATCGATGGCGTAAACCATCGCGTCCTTCGGACCGAGCGGAGTCGTGATCATCTCGACGCCCGTGATGTCCGGCGCAAATCCCAGTCTTCCGACGCCGCCTTCCTCAACCGTCCTGGCAGTCAGGTTCAGGGTCTCGTCTCCGCGTTTCACCACGAGCGCGACCTCCTGGCCGGGCTTCTCGTTGATCCGCTTGATGAGGCCATAGACATCGGGACCGACCTGGAAATCGTCGACCGACACAATGGTGTCACCCGGTTTCATTCCGGCGATCTCCGCCGGCATTCCAGCGCTGACCGCCTTGGCAATGACGACGGCCCCGGCCATGTCCGGCTGGACGCCGAGACTTCCGATGGCTTCTCCCCGATTGATCGAATCGAGGGTTGCGCTGATGTCGAGCGTCTGTCCGCCCCGATCGATCGTGACGATGACCGTTTGTCCCGGCGAGAGCATCTCGCGTGACGCGAAGTCGCGCCACATCGGCACCTCGATGCCGTCGAACTTGACGATGCGATCGCCGGGCTGGATGCCCGCCTTCGCACCGGCGGCCTTCGGATCGACGAGACCGACCACGGCCGGCTTGTTCAGAAACGCAGGCGCGGAGTACGAAAGCATGCTGGCGATGAACGGAATGGCAATCGCCGTCAGTATGTTCGCGACCGGGCCGGCGATTGCCACCAGGAAGCGGTGCCACTTCGAATGCGAAAGGAACTCGTCGGGCGCACCGGCACGATCCTCGGCGATGTTGTCGCCGGCCATCTTCACGTACCCGCCAAGAGGCAGCAGCGAGATTCGATAGTCCGTGTCGCCGCGTTTGAAGCCAAGGATCCGCTTGCCGAATCCAAGGCTGAAGACCTCGACGCGAATGCCGAGCCATTTGGCCACGAGAAAGTGGCCCGCCTCGTGAATGAAGATCATGGCCCCAAGCACGAGCAGGAAGATCGGCAGGTATTGAACGAAGCTGGACACGACGTACCTCCTCGACAGTGAGCGACCAGAAAGTGTACCGCACGGTGTCGAAAGCGTGCCACCAAGAGCTTGTTCGGGTAGTGGGTCAGTTCGACGTCTATCGCAAGACTCGGATATTCACATTTCTGTTACTGCTCTGCACCTCTGCGTCTTCCCT
>CAZXLQ010000483.1:0-1606 GCA_964641945.1 uncultured Clostridia bacterium | reverse complement strand
CGCACTGGTGCTGGTCATCATCGCGGCGATGAAGGCCAACGAGGGCGTCGCCTACCGCTATCCTTTCGCGCTGCGTCTCGTGAAGTGAGACGGCTCGGGTCCGTCGGCGCAGCTCAGGGAAGGTTTCGGAATCCGGACGCCTGCCGCATGGGGCGTCCGTTGTTCAGGAAGCTCGCCCTGGCCGCGTCGGCGGCCGCCATCATCGGCATCCCGGTCGCGGCGCGGGCGACCGACGATCCCTTCGCCTGGCTCGAGGAAGTCGAAGGCGTGAAGGCCCTCGAGTGGGCGCGTGCCGAAAATGCTCGCTCTCTCCCCATACTCGAGAGCGATCCGCGATTCGCGGCGATGCATGCGGAGGCGCGCGCGATCCTGACGTCGCCGGCACGCATACCGATCGGCGCGATCCACAACGGCGCCGTCTACAATTTCTGGCAGGACGACGTTCACGTGCGCGGGCTCTGGAGACGCGCGAGCGTTGCGAGCTACCGGGCGGGTGCGCCGGACTGGGAGACCCTGGTCGATTTCGACAAGCTTGCGGCCGACGAGGGCGAGAACTGGATCAGCGACCAGTTCGTCTGCCTGTCACCGGAGTACCGCCGGTGCATGGTCGAGCTGTCGCGAGGCGGCGGCGACACGTCGACCTGGCGCGAGTTCGACACCTCGGCGAAGGCGTTCGTCCGCGACGGATTCGCGCTTCCCGAGGCGAAATCCGACGTGGCGTGGGTCGACGCCGACACGCTCCTCGTCGGCACGGACTGGGGCCCGGGGTCGCTCACGGACTCGGGGTATCCGCGCATGGTGAAGACCTGGCGGCGCGGCACCGCACTCGCCGACTCGTCGACACTGTTCGAAGGCAAGAAGGAGGACGTCGCGGTCCGCCCCTACGTCGACCAGGACGGCGTCGCGCAGCCGTTCGTCCTGCGGAGCCTGTCGTTCTTCGAGACCGAATACCACTACGCGCCGGGCCTCGCCGCGCCCTCGAAGCTTCCGCTGCCATTGAACGCAGCGATCCAGGGCGTCATCGGCGGACGTGCGATCTTCTTCCTCCGCGAGCCCTGGCGTCACCGTGACGCGACGTTCCCGCAGGGTTCCGTCGTCGCTTACGACCTCAGGAGCGGCGCCGCAGAACTGGTCTTCGGCGCCAGCGACGCACAATCGGTCGAAAAGGTGGCGGTGGGTACCTCCAGCCTCGTCATCCAGTATCTCGACCACGTTTCGGGCCGCGCGGCACGCCTGGAGCGCTCGAGACGGGGCAAGTGGCGGGCCACCGAAATCCCGCTCCCCGCCAACGGCGTCCTGAAGATCGTGTCCGCGGGGGGCGGCACGGACGATGCGATGCTCTCGTTCGAGAGCCTGACGACGCCGCTCTCGCTGCATTACGTGACGAAGAGGAACGCGACGCGGAAGATTTTCGAGGCGCCTGCAGCCTACGACGCTTCCGATGTGGTCGTCGAGCAGCGCTTCGCCACCTCCAGGGACGGTACGAGGATTCCCTACTTCGTGATGGGCAAGAAGGCGGTGCTCGAGAAGGGCAACGCGCCGACGGTCCAATACGCCTACGGCGGATTCCTCAGCGCGACGCTGCCGGTCTATTACGAGGACCCGT
>CAZXLQ010000482.1:0-1607 GCA_964641945.1 uncultured Clostridia bacterium | reverse complement strand
CGTCCGCTTGCGACGAGAACGCCGGCGCCGATGCAGGCGAGGTCTTCGCTGACCAAAGTTGCCGCGGCAAGCTGCAGCGACAGCGCGAGGTCGTCGAACATTGGCGACACCGAAAACCCGTAGCCCGTAAAAGCGAGGCCGAACGACAGCAGCACCGCGGCCGATCCGGCGACGGCGACGACGCGCCATGTTGCGAGGCGTTGTGCCGAACCCAGTGCGGCGCTCATCGCACACCCGCCAGCGGGCGGCGCGATGCCGCCGAGCGTCGCAGGATCGCGACCGGATCGAACGCGAGCCCCGAGCACGCCGGACCGTCCTCGTAGTGCACGAGCACGGCGTCGCGGCAAACCGCGATCCGTGTGAAACTCACCGTCGAAGCGTCGTCGCGGTGCATGCAGACCGACCGATGGCTGCGCTCCGGGCTGTGGTCGCGATGGAAGCGATCGAGCGTCTCGCCGTCGCGACCGCGCGAGGTGCGCAGGAACTCGCGATATACCGCCGTTCGCGATGCGGCGACCGCGTCCGAATCGACCGATGACGACGTCAGCAGAGACGAAGGACTTGCCGCGGGATCGACGACGAGCGTCGATCCGCTCCATCGCGCGACGCAAGCCGGCAGGCCGGGCTCGAGCGCGAGCAGCGTGAACGCTGAGTAGTCCGCGAGCGACGAGCCGGCGAGCCTGGTCCGGACCTCGGCGACGGATCGAGCGTCCGCGAGGTCTTCGACGAGCAGCCCTCGGCTGCGCGTGCCCGCGCGTCCATCCGGCGACATTGGACCGTTGAGCAGGCCGATCACGACGCCCGTTTCGTTCGCGATAATCCACGTGCCGCCGCCGTCCACGTCGCGCGGCGCGATATATCGTACGCCGTTGCGATCATAGACCGCCGGCGGCAGTGCGATGGCGCGCGTGCGCAACTCGTCGCGGTTCATGCGCAGTTCGTATCCGTCACGCGTCGGAAGCCAGGTAACCGTGCACATCAGGATGCCTTCTTCCAGTAGGCGAGCGTCGACGGCGCGACGCCGACCGTTTCGCCGGGCTCGACCCCGCGCAGCCGCAGCACGAGCGCGACGAGTGCGAGGTGGTGAATCGTGTGGCTCAGCAGCGACTGCAGTTCGCGGCCGACCGACGAGCCGACCCAGGGATCGCTGGCGGTGTCTTCGGCGCGGACGACGAGCGGTGTCGACGCCGGCACGCCTATCGCCTGAAGTGCCTTCGCCGTAAGCGCAATCCGACAGCAGGCGAATTCCGGGTCGGTCGCGGTTCGCTCGTCGCGCTCGCGTGCCGTGAAATCGACGCGACGTTGCCCGATGCCCCGCAAAAGGCAGTCGTAGGCATCGAGTACGTGCCGCACGTGTCCACCCGGGCCGCTCGTAACCGGCAGTCCGCCGGTCGTGGCGTACCGGTCGCGATCGAGCCGGCCGACCAGTTCTCGAAGCTCGTCGAGCACCTGCACATTTGCCGCGATGAAGTCCCGTAGATCGTTCATGCGCCCTCCGACTTCAGCGACTCGTGCAGCGAAGTCACGGCATCTTGAGCCGATGCGCACAGCGCCTTGCGGTCGTCGCCGTTGATGGCACGTTCACCGAACGCGACGTACGCGTCGAT
>CAZXLQ010000481.1:0-1675 GCA_964641945.1 uncultured Clostridia bacterium | reverse complement strand
TGGGGAATGCCAGGCACGGCGTGCTCACGAGCGCACCCGGCACGCTGACGAACGACTTCTTCGTCAACCTGCTCGACATGCGCGTCGAGTGGCGTCCCTCCTCGACCGCAGGCGTCTACGAAGGTCGTGATCGCGCCTCGGGCCAGGTGAAGTGGACGGGCACTCGCGTCGACCTCGTGTTCGGTTCGAACTCCGAGCTTCGGGCATTCGCCGAGGTCTACGCCAGTGACGACAACCGGCAGAAGTTCGTGAAGGACTTCGTTGCGGCGTGGGGCAAGGTGATGAACCTGGATCGGTTCGACCTGGCGTAGTCGGAGCTAGCGGGGCGCAGCTGCTCTCAGCAGCTGCGACCTCACTCGGCCAGCGAGCGACCGATTTCGCGGCGGCTCGCGCCGAGGGCGAGCAGTCCGCGGATCAATAGATCGATCGAAACCGTGGCGTCGGCGCCCTCGAGCTTGGCGACGCGCGATTGACTCGAGCCGAGGCGGGACGCGAGCTCCACCTGCGACAACCCCAGCTTGAGCCGGCGCTCACGCACCGAGCGACTCAACGCGAGACGCAGCTCCACGAGTGCCGCTTCCTGATCCGAGAGACCGAGAAACTCGGTTGCATCGCCGACCTTCCAGCCGCGGGTCCTGAGTCTTCGGGCAACGTCAGCTCGCATAAGGCATGGTATGTCATCCGTGACATATCGGCAATGACCGATCCGATGGGGGCCGAGACGCTTTGACACATCTCATATGATGTCATATCGTATGAGGCGTATGCGCGTGGTGCTCGATACGTCAGTGCTGGTGGCGGGTCTTCGCAGCCGACTTGGCGCGAGCAATCTCCTGCTCCGGATGGTTGCCATGGGACGCTGCGTGCCGCTGGTAACCACGGCTGTCTTTTTGGAGTATGAGGACGTACTGCTGCGACCCGAACACAGGCTCGCTACCGGCATGAGCGAAGAGGAAGTGTCCGGATTCCTGGCGGCTCTCGCGAGTGCATCCGAACCTGTCGAGGTTCACTACCGCTGGCGTCCGCAGCTGCCGGATCCCGCGGATGAGCTGATCCTCGAGGCAGCCGTCAACGGCCGGGCCGATGCCGTCGGCACGCACAATGTGCGTGACTTCCAGGCCGCCAGCCATGCATTCGAGATACGGGTCATGACACCCGCACAGGTAGTCAAGGAGATAAGACGATGAGCAAGAGCGCTTACCCACTGAAGTTGCCGACGTCAGTGAAGAACGCAGCGGCCGAGCTGGCCAGGCTCGATGGCGTCTCGCTGAACCAGTTCATTGCCGCCGCCGTCGCCGAAAAGGTCGGCACGATCCGGACGGCGCGCGAATTCCTGAACGAGCGCGCTGGCAAGGCGCGGCCGAAGGACATGCTCAAGTACCTGAAGCGTGCCCCTAAAGCCGCGCCCATGCCCGGTGACGAGCCATGAACGGTGCGGCCCGCCTGGACACCCGCTTCCTGTAGCAGGTGGAATTAGAAGTCTGCCGGCCTTGGCAGCCATTGCATCCCGCGGGCGGTGCGTTCGCTGATCCCGTATCGGCCTGGTCGCGGTAGCTGCGGCGCGCTCAGGGACGAGCCCGCCCCCTCGATCGTGCGTTCATGTAGCTGCGCAGCACCGCGTTCATGCGGGACTGGTAGCGCGGGCCGCGTTCCCTGAACCAGGCCAGCACGTCTT
>CAZXLQ010000480.1:0-1685 GCA_964641945.1 uncultured Clostridia bacterium | reverse complement strand
CTTTGCGTGAACTTCTTTGCACGCAGGAAGAAGTTCACGCAAAGGCGCCAAGGCGCGAAGCCGCGAAGCCGCAAAGGCGCGACGCCGCGAGGCCTTGACGACTCGCTTCGCAAGCGCCGATGCTTCCCTCCGGGCCGACCGAAAAACCAGGAGGGACAATCATGTCCAACACCAAAGTTGAACCCTACCTCTTCTTCGGAGGCCGCTGTGCCGAAGCGCTCGAGTTCTACCGCACGGCGATCGGTGCCGAGATCATCATGTCCATGCGATTCAGTGACAGCCCCGAACCGATGCCGCCGGGCGTCCTGCAGCCCGGCTTCGAGGACAAGGTCATGCACTCGAGTTTCCGCGTTGGCGATACCGAGCTCATGGCATCGGACGGCTGCGACGAAAAGTCGTCCTTCAGCGGCTTCTCTCTCTCGCTCACCGTTCCGACCGAAGCCGAAGCCGACCGCGCCTTCGACGCGCTCGCCGACGGGGGCCAGGTGACGATGCCGCTCGGCAAGACGTTCTGGTCACCGCGTTACGGAATGCTCGTCGACCGTTTCGGCGTCAACTGGATGGTCTACGTCCCGGGCGAACCGCCGCCACAATAGCTCCAGCGCAACAGGAGGCGCCGCCGGGATCACCACGACCCGGCGCGCCTCGCTGTCGCATCATCCCGGGAGGCTGCGATGAAGGCCGTCTTCCTCAAGGCTCGTGGTGGTCCGGAGGCCTTGATGGTCGCCGAGGCGCCCACGCCGGCGCCGAAGGCGGGTGAGCTGCTCGTGCGCGTTCACGCCGCGGGTGTCACGCCAAGCGAGCTCGAGTGGGTCACGACCTGGAAGACGCACGCGGGCGGAGTTCGCCAGCTTCCGGTCATTCCCGGGCACGAGTTCTCTGGTGAGGTACTTGCGATCGGCGCCGGCGTCGAGGACCTGCGGATTGGCCACGAAGTGTTCGGAATGAACGACTGGTTCGGGGACGGCACACACGCCGAGTTCTGTGTGGCGCGGGCCGGCGACGTTGCGATCAAGCCGGCGACCCTCGACCGCCGTCTCGCCGCCGCGGTGCCGATCTCGGCGCTCACGGCGTGGCAGGGGTTGTTCGAGCGTGCGGGGCTCGCACCGGGTGAGCGCGTGCTTATCCACGGTGCGGCGGGAAGCGTGGGACTCTTCGCGGTGCAGCTCTCGCGATGGCGTGGGGCGACAGTCATCGGGACCACTTCGGCGCACAACGTCGAGTTCGTGCGCGGCATCGGGACGGGAGACGTGATCGACTATCGGGCGCAGCGGTTCGAGGACGCGATCGCGAGCGTCGACGTGGTATTAGACACGGTCGGCGGCGAAACGCTCGCGCGATCGTGGAGCCTGCTCAGACCCGGCGGCCGGCTCGTGACGGTAGCGGCTTCGGCGGAGGAGTCTGGCGACGAGAGGGTGAGGCGAGCGTTTTTCATCGTCGAGCCGAACCGCGAACAGCTCGCACGGGTCGGTGCCATGATCGAGGCGAACGTGCTGTGGCCCGTGGTGGACTCGGTGTTTCCGTTGGCGGACGCGCGCCTGGCGTACACACGCAAGCCGGTCCGGGGCAAGGTCGTACTCGACATGACGGCGTGAGGGACCTGGGTCCACGAACCGGGTCGGCCTGCGGCCGACGGGGACCGCACTCCCGACCGCACGTCCCAGAACCGCGAACGCAGTGAGCGG
>CAZXLQ010000479.1:0-1700 GCA_964641945.1 uncultured Clostridia bacterium | reverse complement strand
CTGACGGCCGGCCGGTCACTTCGTTAGCGCTTATGGGTCGGCCTGCGGCCGAAAGGGACCGCTCTCCAGACCGCACGTCCCGGACCCAGTGGTCGTACCGCACGCCCGATCTATCTTCGTTTTCGCTGTGCTATAGTCGGGCCATCCAAATGAGGGGCAATCTGGTTCAATAACTCAGGAAAGCAGAGGTTGATGACCGACATGAAGACTCTGAATCGACTCTCGATATTTGCGGCATGCATGCTGCTTGGAATGCCCCTCGCCGGACAGGCTGCCGAGAATCCGAGGTTTGAAGTTCAAGGCACGGAGAAGGTCGCGGGCACGCCTCTCCCGGATGCCGATCTCATCTTCGGACTGACGACCACGAATCGGATCATCAGCTTCGCGCCGGGGGCGCCGAACGTGCTGCTCAGCAATGTCCAGATCCTCGGTCTCGGCATCGGCGAGAACGTCGTCGGCATCGACTTCAGACCCGCGACCGAAGAGCTTTACGGAGTTACGGACGGCAGCCGCGTCCTGCGCATCGACGTCGTCACCGGCGCGACGACCCAGATCGGTCCGGGTTTTCTCCCGGTCGTTCTGGGAACCAGTTTCGGAATGGACTTCAACCCGACTGTCGACCGGATTCGACTCGTCAGCGACCTGGACCAGAATCTCAGGCTCCATCCGGACACCGGTTTGGTCGCCGCCATGGACCTGCCGCTCAACTATGCCGCCGGTGACCCGAACTTCGGTGTGAGCCCGAACATCTCCGGCGTGGCGTACGCGAACAACTTCCCTGGTTCGACGTCGACGACGCTCTACGGGATCGACTTCAATACGGACTCGCTCGTCATTCAGAATCCGCCCAACGACGGAACGCTGACGACTCTCGGACCGCTGCTCGGCATCGACACGTCCGATCTCGTCGGCTTCGACATCCAGTCCCGCTCGGGAACGGCCTTCGCGTCGCTGACGGCCCCGTTCAGCCCGTTTTCGCAACTCTACACGATCGACCTGGACGACCTGGACGTTCATCTGATCGGCACGATCGCCGGACTTTCGCCGGTCCGCGACATCGCGGTTTCCATTGGCCTGAAGCGCGGGCGTGACACGATCGGCACTTACATCGCGGGCTCCGGAGCCTGGTTCCTGCGCAACTCGAACGATCCGGGACCGGCCGACATCTCCTTCGTTTTCGGACCTGGCGGAGGCGTCGTTCCCGTGGTTGGAGATTACGACGGAGACGGCGATGACACCGCCGGCGTCTACGACCCGACGACCGGCGTCTTCTTCCTGAAGAACACGAACGCCGCCGGTGGCGCTGACCTCGCCTTCCAGTTCGGCGCCGCTGCGGCCGGCTTCCAGCCGTTGATAGGCGACTGGAACGGCAACGGCGAGGACACGGTCGGTCTCTACAATCCGGCGACCGGGACGTTTTTCCTCAAGAACACTAACCAGTCGGGCGTCGCGAACCTCATCTTCTCGTTCGGCGCGGGCGGAGGCGGCTTCGTCGCAATTGTTGGCGACTGGAATGCTGACGGCATCGACACGGTCGGCATCTACAGCCCCGCGACCGGGACGTTCTTCCTCCGCAACACGAACTCGTCGGGTCCGGCGGACCTCGCATTCGGCTACGGACCGGCCGGCGCCGTGCCAGTGGCCGGCGACTACGACAACAACGCAGCCTCCTCCATCGGGATCTACGACGCCGTTAACGG
>CAZXLQ010000478.1:0-1712 GCA_964641945.1 uncultured Clostridia bacterium | reverse complement strand
ACCAAGCCGATCACGAAGTCCATGCTCGTCGACACGCTGGTCCGTCTGTTCGCGGATGTCGGTCAGCGGGACACGGGACACGCAGGGGTTGCCACCGAGCCCGCGACTGAGCTAACGGGAATGCGCGTCCTGCTTACGGAGGACAACGAGATCAATCAGCAGATCGCCGTCGAGCTACTCGAAGACGTGGGGGCCAGGGTCGAGGTGGCCAACAACGGCCGCGAGGCGGTCGAGCGACTCGACCGCGAGCCGACGTCGTTCGACGTGGTCCTCATGGACCTGCAGATGCCCGAGATGGACGGCTACCAGGCGACAAAGAGGATCCGATCCGACGCGCGGTTCGAGAGCCTTCCGATCATTGCCATGACGGCGCACGCCACAACCGAAGAGAAACAGGCCTGCCTTGCGGCCGGCATGAACGACCACGTGTCGAAGCCGATCGATCCGCCGACACTGTACGGCACGCTGCTCAAGTTCTACTCACCACCTGCCGTACCGGCTGCGGTCCAGGCAAAGCCGGCGTCAGGCGTCGACGGGCTCGGGGCCATTGCGGGGCTCGACCCGGTCAACGGCTTGAAACGAGTGGCCGGCAATGTCCGGCTGTATCGCAAGCTGCTCCTCGAGAGCCGCGACGATTTCCGCACGGCGTGCGACCGGCTCCGGGCCCACCTCGCCGGTAATGAGCTCGCCGATGCCAGCCGCCTTGCGCATACCGTCAAAGGCGTTGCCGGCAACCTCGGGGCGGATCGCGTCCAGTCCTCGGCGGCGGAGCTCGAGTCGGCATTGAAGCTCGATCCTTCAGGCGACGTCGAGCCGCTGATCGCATCGTTCGGCGATGCGATTGCCGAGCTGCTGCCAGGCCTGGACGCTCTCGACGTTTCACCGAATCCGGCGGACGCGGCGCCTGCCGGCGCGGCGGATCCCGAGGCGGTCGCGCCCGTCTTGCGTGACCTGATGCAGCGCCTGAAGTCCGACGACATGGCCGCTGAGTCGTCGCTGAACCGGCTCGAGGAGCTGCTTGGTGCATCCTCGTCGCCGGATGCCGTTCTTGTGCGAGCGAGTGTCGATGACCTCGAGTTCGCCGACGCGGTCGAGCCGCTCAGGCGACTGGCCGAGTCCCTGGGCATTTCGGTCGACGAATGATGAACGCGATTCGATTCCAATGAGGAGCGTTGCCATGACGAGCTCGGATGGTCGCACGACGTCCTTCGCGATTCTGACCACGTATGAGTTCCCCGAGACGACACCAATCTCGCCGCTGGCGGACCGCGCCCTCGAGGTAGCCCGATCCTACGGCTCCAGACACGACGGGTTCGTCTCGTGCCGCGTTTTCAAGGGCGAGGATCGCACGTCGGTCGTCGTCCTCACGGAGTGGGTGTCGCGCGAAGCCTTCGAGGCTTTCCGATCGAGTACCGACGGTCAGGAGGTTGTCGCGGCTGCCATCGAATATCACCCTAAGATCCGGTTCCTGATTCCGGCGGGAGCGTTTGCGCCCGGCTGATCCGCGTCAACTCCGCGCCTCCGCGACCGCGCAGCGTCAGTTCCGCGACCGCGGAGCGTCAGTTCCGTGACCGCGGAGCGTCAGTTCCGCGACCGCGGAGCGTCAGTTCCGCGACCGCGGAGCGTCAGTTCCGCGACCGCGGAGCGTCAGTTCCGCGACCGCGGAGCGTCAGTTCCGCGACCGCGGAGCGTCAGTTCCGCGACCGCGGAGC
>CAZXLQ010000477.1:0-1716 GCA_964641945.1 uncultured Clostridia bacterium | reverse complement strand
AGCATGACCGCCTATTTGAGTTCGATGTCGACGATCTCGATGCGGGCGTCGCCGACGTTCTTGAGTCGATGTTCGGTTCCCGGTTCGATCCATTGCACCGCGCCGACCTTCACTTCGACGGACCTCGTGGCGCCGTCCGGATCTCTGATTTCGAGCCGACCCGCACTGACGGGCACGCCCAAACCCCTCGACGCATGCACGTGCGTGTCCGTGGACTCGCCGGGCGCCAGGATTCGACGCAACGCGCGCACGCGATCGTTCTCGAAGACGACGCGCGGGTCGGGCGAGGCCGCGACCGTACGATCGGTGCTGACGTCATGTGGCGTCAGCAGTTCGATGTACAGGTTGTGAAAGGCCGTCTCACCGACGTTACGGACGCGATGCGTCCGTGCCGTCGGCGTGGCACCGTAGGCCACCTCGCCTCGACGCAAACGAATTCCGTCGACGCTCCCATCCTTCAGCTGGTCCTCGACGGTCGCGTCCGTCAGCCGCACCGATACCCCGTCGTGAAGGTGCTCGTGCCAGAGCGTCGCTTCGCCGGGCGGCAACCGGATTTCGAACACCCGTACGTACTCGTTCTGCAGCACGAGCCGGTGCGCGGGCTCCTGCGCGATCGGCACCACGGCAGGTGTGGACGCTTGGGCCCCGCAAGCGCCGAGGTTCCCGCAAAGCATCGCTAGAGCCACCGAACGGACCATCCGCCGCATACGACACCCCCTATTCCCGTGGACCGGCCCGAGGAACCGGCGACGAACTCTCGAGCTGTGCGCGCGTGTCCAACTCGTGCCCCTTGCGGCCACCCCGTGACAGCGCTCCGGCACCGAGCGAGCCCTTGATCATCAGGCTGGCCGTGTCCACGCATCGGCTGACCAGCGCCGCGGCACCTTCGTGGAGACTGACGGACTCGCGCACGTAACGCTCGTTGTTCTCCATGTCCTCGGCGCTCCAGCCGCGCGAGTGCGCGACGTACGGAAACTGCGGGAACCGGCAGCCGATCTCAGCGAAGAATCCGAGCATCTGGCCGGCCACCGCCTGCACATTGTCCTGCCCGCCGGTGATGACGAATCCGACCACCTTGTCGCGCAGCAGGTGCCGGTTGGCGATCGTCTCCTGGTTCTGGATGCAGTTCATCCGCTCGACCATCTTGTAATAGAGGCTGCTCGCACCTCCCCAGCGGATCGGCGTCGACACGATGATCACGTCCGCCCAGTGAACGACGTGCTCGTAGATGCGCTCCATCTGGTCGCCCGGATCCATCTGGGTGATCGAGCATGGCCAGGTGCAGGCCCGGGACGACTTGGAGTAGTAACCCTCGCACTCGCGAAAGCGCAGGTCGCGAACCGCGATCATTCGCGACTCGCAGCCGAGTTTCTCCACCGCGTGACGCAGACCGGACTCGAGCAGGTCCTCGGACGTGCTGTAGCGCGGCTGCCCGGCCGTCATCGCCGTCGTCGACAGCCCGAGCACCCGGACGGGACCATCCTCACGACGCGGCGTCCGCGCCAGCGTATGAGGCTCGTGCTGCTTGCGCGTCCGCTTCGTCGCTGCGGCTCGCCGCACCAGCAGGCGACCGTTCTCGACCCGCACCTCGTGGACGGGGACGCGATCCGACTCGTACCCGGGCTCTCCTGCCCCGGTCCGGCAGTGGAACTTCCAGTAGTGCCACGGGCAGACCACATAGTCGCCCTCGAGCCTGCCCTCTCCCAACGGGCCGCC
>CAZXLQ010000476.1:0-1743 GCA_964641945.1 uncultured Clostridia bacterium | reverse complement strand
GCGATGAACGATGACGGTGCTCGCAAGCTCCCTCCGGACGCCCCGACGGACTTCATCAAACGGCGCTGGAAGTCGGTGGTCGTTGAGGACGGCACTGTGGATCGGCGCTTCTACGAGCTGTGCGCGCTTTCGGAGCTTCGGAACGGCCTTCGCTCCGGTGACATCTGGGTGCAGGGCGCGCGCCAGTTCAAGGCATTCGGTGAGTATCTCGTATCGGACGAGACATACTCGGAGCTCCGGGATGGCGACTCACTCGAGCTCGCGATCGCCACGGACCGGGATACCTACCTCGAGGCGCGACTCGCGCTGCTCGAAGAGCAACTCGCCACGGTCAACCGACTCGCCGTTGCCGATGCTCTGCCCGACGCCATTGTCAATGAGTCGGGAATGAAGATCACTCCGCTCGAAACGTCCGTGCCCGGCTCCGCACAGGTGCTGATCGACCGAACGGCGATGATGCTTCCGCACATCAAGATCACCGAGTTGCTCGTGGAGGTCGACGAGTGGACCGGCTTCACCCGCCACTTCAATCATCTGAAGACAGGAGAGGCGGTCAAGGACACGACGGCGCTGCTCACGGTCATCCTCGCCGACGGGATCAATCTCGGTTTGACGAAGATGGCGGAGTCCTGTCCTGGCACGAGCTACGCCAAGCTCGCCTGGCTGCAAGGCTGGCATGTCCGCGACGAAACCTACTCTGCGGCGCTGGCCGAGCTCGTCAACGCGCAGTCTCGGCAACCGTTCGCGGGCTACTGGGGCGACGGAACGACGTCTTCGTCGGATGGACAGCGCTTCCGCGCGGGCGGAAAAGCCGAGAACACCGGTCACATCAACCCGAAGTACGGCAGCGAGCCCGGACGACTCTTCTACACGCACGTCTCCGACCAGTACGCGCCATTCAGCGTCAAGCTGGTGAATGTCGGCATTCGCGATTCGACATATGTCCTCGACGGGCTGCTCTACCACGAGTCGGACCTTCGGATCGAAGAGCACTACACCGACACGGCCGGCTTTACCGATCACGTTTTCGCTCTGATGCACCTTCTCGGATTCCGGTTCGCACCGCGGATCCGCGATCTCAAGGACACGAAGCTCTTCGTCCCAGAGAAACGCCATGCCCACTCGGCTCTGACCGCACTCATTGGCGGTGCAATCAACATTCGTCAGATCCGGACGCACTGGGACGAGATTCTCCGGCTCGCTACCTCGATCCGGCAGGGGACCGTGACGGCCTCGTTGATACTTCGAAAGCTCGCGAGCTACCCGAGACAGAACGGACTCGCGGTGGCGCTCCGGGAATTCGGCCGAATCGAGAGGACGCTCTTCATCCTGGACTGGCTGCAGAGTGTGGAGATCCGTCGCCGTGTGAACGCCGGCCTCAACAAGGGCGAAGCGCGCAACGCCCTCGCCCGAGCGGTGTTCATCAACCGTCTCGGGGAGATTCGCGATCACAGCTACGAACAGCAGCGGTTTCGAGCAAGCGGCCTGACGCTGGTCACCGCCGCCATCGGCCTGTGGAACACTGTCTACCTCGAGCGCGCCGTCGCGGCACTCGCAGCGAGCGGCCATGAGATCGACGAAAAGCTGCTCCCGTACCTCTCGCCGCTGGGCTGGGGACACATTAACCTGACGGGCGACTATGTCTGGAAACGGAGCCGGAAGGCCGCCAAGGGCCGATTCCGGCCCTTACGGCCGTTTGGAACCCCTTAGCGTACGATTTTTTCCGTTTTCTGAGGGGACCCC
>CAZXLQ010000475.1:0-1747 GCA_964641945.1 uncultured Clostridia bacterium | reverse complement strand
GGAGCGCCTCGCCGAGGCGTCCCTGAGGGCGGGGGGGCGCTTCCAGCCGCTGCCGACGGAAGGGACGATTTCGGCGCTCAACATCCCGCACTCGTCGATCGTGTTCGACCTGTGCCAGGTGGCCGAGGTCCGCGCCGAGTTGCTCGGCGGGAACGGTGTGGCGACCGAGCGCGTGAAGCACGCCGACATCGTCAGCTTCACCTGCCTGAAGACTTTCGCGTTCGATCAGCGCTTCGAGCGCAAGGACGCCCACGACTTGGTCTACTGCATCGAGCATGCCCCGGAGGGGCTGGACGCCGTCGTCGGGGCCTTCACCCGGGCGCTTGCGGGCAAGCACGCGGCCGTGGTCCGAGAGGCGCTGGACATCCTTCGACGACGCTTCGCCGACGAGGAAGCGACCGAGGGCTATCGCAAGGACGGGCCGGTCGCCGTGGCCAAGTTCGAGCTGGGGGACGGTGACGAGGCGGATCAGCGCGAGGCGAGGATGTTGCGGCAGCGCCAGGCCAGCGACGTGATCGATCGACTCCTGGCAGGCATCGGCTAGCGGCTGAGGCGACGAGATGCTCATCACCTTTGGATTACGACTGGACGGAGAACATGGCTGGCGCCCAGCCAATCGGCTGGGGAGGCCGGTGTTCGGCCCGCTGGGGCTGCTGAACCTGCTCGAGACCCGTCTCGGCTTGCTGCGTGCCGACTGCGCGCACGCGCAGCGCGTCACGCAGTACTGCGAATGCCTCAAACAATTCGACACGCCAGATCGCTTCTATCACGCCTCGTTCGGCATCGATCCGATCGGTACTTCCGCGTCGCTGCTGTCGTGGCGCGATACCTGGCATCTGCACGGCTGGAACGGCCAGTCGCCGCCGGCGGCCGGTGTCCGGATGACCGACATGGCCGCCGTCGAGTCCGCCGCGCGCGAACTTCTGTTCCCGTCGATCGGCGAGCGACTGGCCCGAGTAGACGAGTTCCTCGCTCGACAGCAATCAAGTATCGACGGCATCGAGCTCGTCGACCCGCTGGATACCTTTCCCAAGCGTTGGCGGGAGGTGCTCGCAAAGCTGCCGGTACGGTCGATCAGGGCGTACGGTCCGTCGGCAGACCCGACCACGGTGCTGGGCAGGCTCCAGATCGCGCTCAAGGCTGCGCACAAAGGCGAGAAGCCTGAAGGGAAGATCGCCTGGTTGGACGACGGCAGTCTTCGCGTCGTGCGTGCGGAGACGGGCCTCGTCGCCGCGCGCTGCGTCGCCGACGATCTCGCAGCGCCGCAGGAGGGAATCGTGGCCATCGCCGAGCAGAGCCGTTCGCTGCTCGACGCCACGCTCGATGGCTCTGATGTGGCCCGGCAGGGCTTCCTGGACGCGAGTCCGCTCGCACCTGCGCTTCAAGTCCTGCCTCTCGCGCTCGCCACGGTCTGGGAGCCGCTCGACGTCTACGCGCTGCTCCAGTTCCTCTCGCACCCGATCGGGCCCGTACCCGGTTATGCCCGCCGACGGCTGGCCGAGGTGGTGGCTCAGTTCCCCGGCGTCGGCGGCCCCCGATGGCGGGAGGCGGTCGAGGAGATCGTGCGGCGCCACCCGGAGCGTGCCGACGATCTCCGTCGGGCGCTGGCGTTCTGGGTCGAGCACACGCGCTTCGACCCCAAGCAGGGTGCGCCGACCTCTGCGCTGCTCGAAAGAACCCGAGCGATTCGCGACTACTTCGGCGCGCGGCTCGCGGATCAGGACGCCAATCGCAGCGCAGCTGCTGC
>CAZXLQ010000474.1:0-1753 GCA_964641945.1 uncultured Clostridia bacterium | reverse complement strand
TCTTCGCGATCCAGAGCGAGGTGGCGACGGCGATCGCGGGGGCGCTCAAGGCGACCCTGACCACGGACGAGAAGACGAGGTTGAACGCTATTCCCACGCAGAATCTCGCGGCATGGGAGGCCTACCAGCTCGGCAAGCAGAGAATGGCTCGGCGCACCAGTGACGCCCTCGCTGAGGCGGAGCGGTTTTTCCGCGAGGCCATTGAACTCGACCCGGCGTTTTCGCTCGCGCACGTCGGACTGGCTGATGTGCTGAGGATGCAGCACGAGTACAGCGGCGTACCGCTGAAGTCAGCCCTGGCCCAGGCCGAGCCAGCAGTCGCAAGAGCTCTCGCATTGGACCCGAGCTCGGCGGAGGCGTGGGCCTCGGCGGCCGCGATAGAAATGGCGAAGCAGCAACTTGATCGATCGGAATCCATGTTCCAACGTGCGATCGGGCTCAATCCAAACCTCGCCACGGCCAGGCACTGGTACAGCTTGCTGCTCCGCGATTCCGGTCGGCTGGACGAGGCCTTGGCCCAAATCGAGCAGGCCGTTGCGATCGATCCCCTGTCTTCGGTGATGCGCGATGTGCTGGGCGGAACACTCGAGGCAAAGGGTCGCTTTCCGGAAGCGATGAACGCCTACCGCAAAGCCTTGACGATTGACCCATTGAGGCCTGGCTCTTATCGCTCGGTGGCACACCTGCTGGCGTACACGCTCGGTCGACCGGCGGATGCGGTACCGTTCGCCCAGAAAGCGATGGAACTCGATCCGGGCAATCCGGGATATGCCGGCTATCTCGGTTGGCTGCATTTCGATCTTGGCAACGACGCCGATGCTGGTCGACTCCTATCTGTGGCGCGAAAAATCGGGCCAGATGATTACTTTGTCCTTACCCTGTCTGCTTTCATCAACGAGGCTCGCGGTGACCAGCAGGGCGCGGTGCACGATGCGGAGCGATTGCTGGCGAGCGACTCGCGTGATGCCTTTGGACTAGCGCTCCTGCGAGATAATGATCTGCAGGCCGGTCGACCCGAGCTTGCGCTCGCGCGATATGCCCAGGCGTACCCGGAGCTTGTCGAGACACCGTCGCCCACGGTGGACGCCTCGAACTGGATCCAGGCAATGGAGCTCGCGCCTGTCTTCCAGACGATGGGAGCGCGCGAAGCTGCGCGACTGCTGCTCGATCGCAGCGAACAGACCATTCAAACATTGCCACGCTTGGGACAGTTCGGTTACCAAATTGAGGATGTGCGGATTCACGCACTGCGTGGCGACAAGGTAAAGGCAGTCGCGGCGCTCCGTGTGGCAGCGACCGCGGGCTGGCGCAGCAATTGGCGCTACTACCGCGACTTCGATCCCGCACTTGCCTCGATCCGCGACGAGCCCGAGTTCAAGGCGGTCTTTTCCGACATCGAGCGTGACATGGCGCGACAGCGCGCGGAGCTCGCGGCTCGTCCAAAGGATGCGCCGCTCGATCTCGGGGAATCGCCCGGGTGACAGGCATCAGCAGGTATTGGCTGGCCAAAGCGATCGATGTCCCGGCGCGGCGAGTCAGCGACATCGTCGCTCTTCACTAACCGCCAACCGCTAACCGCTAACCGCTTCTCTTCAGCGTGTACTCCGCCGAGCAGTAGGGGCACTTCGCCCACCCCGTCGTCTCCACCGGCAGGTAGACCCGCGGGTGCGAGTTCCACAGGTACATGCCGGGCATCGGACAGGACAACGGCAGGTCGGCCGTCGTCACCTCGTAACGGTTCTGGGCATTCGGC
>CAZXLQ010000473.1:0-1787 GCA_964641945.1 uncultured Clostridia bacterium | reverse complement strand
CGGCCGACGACAGCAGGCCAAGGGCGGCAAACAACGCAATGGTAAGTCTCATGGGCATCCTTCCTTGACGACGAACGTGCCCGACGCACTGATCGAACCGTCATGTCTCGTTTACGCAACGGTCCGTCCTATTGCTAGAGACTACTCCCTCATGTTGCCGTTGCGATCCTGAGAAATGCCTATGTGACTGAATAGCAACAAAAAGGCCGGCGCACCGCGGTGCGCCGGCCCGTCTTGCGTCGATTGCGGATCAGGTCCGGATCAGAGGAACGTCCAGGTCACCCCGAGCGAGACCATGTCGACGGTGTCGGCGTCGGAGATGTCGAAGCGCTCGTATTCCGCGCGAAGGGCGAGGCTCCAGACGCGGAACTGGGCACCCACGCCATAGGTGAAATCGGTGCCGTCGTCACTGATCGAGCCGAAGCTCGGGGACTTCACGTCGGCCTCCCAGTTGATCGCGCCCACGCGAGCGAAGACGTCCACCGGCCCGATGGGCAGGAAGCCGACCGCCGACAGGCTGATGCCGCTCGCATCGACTTTCAGCTTCTCGCCATCCACCGTGTCGTCGCCGGAACCGAGGTCCACGTAGTTCGCCTCGACCGACAACCAGTCGACGAATCGCCAGCCCGCAATGACCTTGAAACCGGTGGCGTCGCCGTCGAAATCACCGCCGTCGAACCCGATGTCGTCGGCCTGCACGCCGCTCTGGCCGACGCTCGCGCCGAGGTAGATGCCGTTGTCCGCGGCCAGCGCCGGTCCTGCGATCAACCCAAGTGCCACAGCCGTAAAGGCGACCATACCGTGACGCATCTCGATTGCTCCTTTTGTACGTTGCGGGTTCGCGATCTTATCCGCATTGCCGCGGATGACCGGAACAGAAAGAGCCCACCTTGCGGCGGGCTCTACTGGTTTGAGACGTGGATCTCAGGCGGTCAGAACTTCCAGACCACGCTGGCCGAGATCAGGTCGACCGTGTCCGTGTCCTGGATCTCGAAGCCCTGGTACTCGATCCGGGCGCCGAAGTTGTCGGTGAAGTCATAGCCGGCGCCGACTCCCCACGAGAAGTCCTCGCCGCTGTCGCTATCGGAGCCCAGGCCCGGGGCGTGAAAGTCCGCGTCCCAAAAGAGCATGCCTAGCTTGGCGAACACCTGGAACTGCTCGGCAATCGGCAAGGTACCCGTCACCGAGGCGTTGAAACCGCTCACGTCGATCTTGACGCTGCTGTCCTCCACCGTTCCGCCGTCCAGGTACTCGACGTCGACCCCGAAATACTGGTTGAAGCCATAGCCGCCGAACACCTTGAACCCGGTGTCGCTTCCATTGAAGCCGCCAACGTCGACGCCGAAGCTGCCGACGCCCGCACCGACATAGAAACCACCATCGTCAGCTGCAAGTGCCGGAGACGCCGCGAGGATCGCTGCTGCCATCGTCGCAAAGATGAACTTCATGTGCCTTCCTCCATCACATTCGCCGGCAGCGCATCGGGGAGGGAAATCCTTCACCCAGACGTGTCGGCCACACCCCGCCCTGATGCAAAAATGCTACATCCTGGCGCAGTCCGGCCCCATGAGGAAAAGTACATAGGCCAAAATCGTTGCGTGCGCGCAACGCTACTCGGTGCTAGTGAGCTTCATCCCAGTTCGCGCCCCGGCCGACCTCGACCTTGAGGGGAACGCGCAGTTCGGCGCCTCGGGCCATGCGCTGCCGCAATTCCAGTTCGACGCGGGCCACGGAGTCCTGCCGGACCTCGAGCACCAGTTCGTCGTGCACCTGCATGACGAGCCGGG
>CAZXLQ010000472.1:0-1789 GCA_964641945.1 uncultured Clostridia bacterium | reverse complement strand
ACGAGTACAGCGGCGTACCGCTGAAGTCGGCCTTGGCCCAGGCCGAGCCGTCAGTCGCAAGAGCTCTCGCATTGGACCCGAACTCGGCGGATGCGTGGGCCTCGGCCGCCGCGATAGAAACGCTGAAGCAGCAACCCGATCGTTCGGAAACCATGTTTCAGCGTGCGATCGAGTTCAACCCAAATCACGCGACGGCCAGGCACTGGTACAGCTTGCTGCTTCGCGATTCCGGTCGGCTGGACGAGTCCTTGGCACAGATTGAGCGAGCCATTGCGCTCGATCCTTTGTCTTCGGTGATGCGCGTTGTGCGGGGAAGCACACTTGAGGCACAAGGCCGCTTTCCGGAAGCGATGGACGCTTACCGGAAGGCCATGACGATTGACCCATTGAGCCCCAATTCTTACTTCACGACGTCAGGCCTGCTGGCGTACGCGCTCGGCAAACCTGCGGATGCTGTGCCGTTCGCCCAGAAAGCGATGGAACTCGATCCGGGCAATCCGGATATCTCCGGCTATCTCGCGTGGCTGTATTTCGATCTTGGCAACGACGCCGATGCCACTCGACTCCTTGCTATGGCGCGCCAAATTGGGCCAGATGCATACTCTGTTCTTGCTCTGTCTGCTCTCGTTAATCTGTCTCGCGGTGACCCGCGGGGCGTGGTGCACGATGCGGAACGATTGCTGGCTGGCGACTCGCGCAGTGGGTTAGGACTAAGGCTCCTGCGAGACCATGATCTGCAGATCGGTCGACCGGAGCCTGCGCGCGCGCGATATGCCCGGGCGTACCCGGAGCTTGTCGTGACACCGTCGCCCACGGTGGACGACTCGAACTGGCTCGTCGCGGTTGATCTCGCGCTCATCCTCCAGGCGGTGGGAGAGCGAGAAGCCGCGCGAGTGCTGCTCGATCGCAGCGAACAGGTCATTCGAACATTGCCACGCTTGGGATGGCGTGGCTATGGAATCTGGGATGTCCGGATCCATGCGCTTCGTGGCGACAAGGCCAAGGCACTCGCGGCGCTGCGCGACGCGGAGAAGGCTGGCTGGTGCAGCGATTGGCGTTACTTCCGCGACAACGACCCGAACCTCGCGTCGATCCGCAGGGAGTCCGAGTTCACGGCAGTGTTCGCGGACATCGAGCGCGAGATGGCGCGGCAGCGCGCCGCGCTGGCGACCCGACCGAAGGATGCGCCGCTCGAGCTCGAATCGCATTGACGGTGGGAGGGGGCGAGGAGGGGTCTTGCAGGAGGGCGTGCTGGCTATGCCCGTACTTTGGCAAGTATCTCGCGATATCACCGGATCATGGCTTGCGGCGACGAGTTTCGGTCGGCGGAATCCAGAATCGTTTGCCGCGCAGGCTGAAGGTGCGCGGGAAGAACACCGGGTGCCTTCGATCCTTGAGGCGGTAGAGCTGGGTGGGGCGCGCCGGAGCAGGCCACATAGTCACGCTTGCCGTTAATCACGCGTAACGTTACTATCGACCATGATCCGATCGTTCAAGTGTCCGGATACCGAGTCGCTCGCGAGAGGCATTCGGGTCAAACGATTCGTGAACATCGAGGCGGTCGCGCGGCGCAAGTTGCGACAGCTCGAGATCGCGGCCCGCCTGGATGATCTGAAAGTACCGCCAGGCAATCGCCTCGAGGCCTTGAAGGGCCGGCGTTCGGGCCAGTTCAGCATCCGGATCAACGATCAGTGGCGGGTCTGCTTTCGCTGGACGGTGGCGGGTGCGGACGACGTCGAGATCATCGATTATCACTAGGGCGAAGACGTCATGAGCAAGCTGAATGCGA
>CAZXLQ010000471.1:0-1790 GCA_964641945.1 uncultured Clostridia bacterium | reverse complement strand
AGCCCCGGCGAGATACCTCGATGATCGCCTTCATGGTCACCCCCAACGCTCAACGTCGGAACGGAAATCGTCGAGCAACTGCTCGATCGACACGAAGGCGTACTCGCCCTCCTGCTCCCCGAAGTGCCGGTGATCACCCTTGCCGCGTTCGTTGTCGTATCGCACTCGACACTCACCCGACAAGCCGTAATACAGGCGATACTTGTATCGATGCGAGCATGGCGGCAAGGGTCGGGGAACCTCCCAGATCACGATCTCCACGATGGAGCCGTCGTCCCGGACTTCCTTAGCGTACGCGAGCAGGACGGCTGCCGTGTATTGCATGCTAGCAATATATAAGATGGATGTCCACGATGAGGCAATGCCGAGACTATGCGGCGCCATGCGTCGCCGTCTGTAGCGCCGATGGTCGAGGACATGCGGCGAATGGTCAGCGTGCTCAACACCGCGTTCGGCACCCCTGTCCGGCGCCTGCAACCATGTCCTCGCCGCTCCGGCGCGTTGGCGTTGCTTGCGCGAGCGCGAGAGGCGCAGTCAATAGGCGCCCGTGCACCACTGCTGCTCGCAAGGGATCCCGTCGCGATCCCCGTCCATCTTTGTGCCCGGGCAGTTCGCGAGGAAGTATTTGGCTTCGGCGCACGAGGTCATTTGTGAACAATGAGTTCGACCGTCGCACTGGAAGATGGGCGCGCTCGAACGGTCCTCCTGCGTCGCGAGCCGGGCAGCCGATGGCACATCAGATCCGCGGCCCACTCTCTGTGAATACTCCGAGAAGCCGAAAACGCCGATCGCAACCGCCACCGCGACACTCACTACGCGACCGGAAAGGCTGCGCGTCCGGCTCGGTGGCAGGGCCTCGCGCTCACGCGATGCGGTTGACCGGGGACTGCCAGGACGACGGACCCTGGTAGCGCGCTTTTTGCCCTCCTTGTTCAATTCGACTTCGAACGAGAGCGTCTCATGCAGGCGCGGAGCCTTCCCGTCTCGCGGGAAGGCCGAAGCATGGACGAACACGTCGTCGCCGCCCAGGGTCGGAGTGATGAAACCGAAGCCGCGGTCTTCGTTCCACCTCGAGAGCTTGCCGTCGAAGCGCACTACGCCGCCCGCATTCTTTCAGACAGCATCGGTTGGACGGTACGGCATCGTTGCTCGAGCTGATGCGCGACGCGTTGTACGTCCTGCGGTGACAAAGATTGCGCACCACGTGCCTTCAGGAGTCCGGCCAATTCCTTGCCGTTGAAGACCCGCACATCGCCACGGCCGGTACGCTTCACATACCAGCCCGGCAGGGCAAGGACTGGAAGCACTCGAATCGGGGCACCGACTGCCTCGCCGAGCCATTTGGCCAGCCAGGTGGCCTGTCCTCGAGCCTGTTCCAGCGGCGCTTTGGTGGTCCAGCCCGGAAACCGCAGGATGCTTCCATCGAACTCGACGGTGGCGTCCGCCTTGTCCCGTCCGCCATTGGGCTTGGTGAAGCCCTTCGTCTCGATCGCAAAAACGCCCTCGCCGGAAACTACGATGTGATCGATGTTGAAGTCGTTCCTCACCATGAACCCGATGAATGCCAGGACCCCAACTGCGAACAACGGCGCCAGATGCATGACTGCTCGAAGGTCGCCATGCAGGTGGCCCTGCCCCAGAAGGATGGCCAAGGTCAGGAGGGGTATGGTCACGAGCTGGAATACATCCCACTGCAGGTCGATGCTGGCGTCGTCGAGTTGCTTCCGCAACGTATGATGTATCCAGGCCTCTGGATGGGCGGCCGAATGGCGCAATTCCGGCTGTGAGCG
>CAZXLQ010000470.1:0-1796 GCA_964641945.1 uncultured Clostridia bacterium | reverse complement strand
GCTCCAGCGCGCCGTGCGGCGAGCGCGTCAGCTCCCGGATGATCTCCTGCCGGGTAAGCCCTTGCTCCCTCTTCATTCGACGTCTCCCTCGTCTCGACCCGTGGACCGTAGGGCCGTTCGCTTTAGGTCCGCCGTTCCGCCCTGCGCGTTCCTTGCGGGGGCGCTACGGTCAAGCCGCCGCTCGTTCACGGGAGGGCGTTGCCTTCCTGCCCTACTTGGCGTCGCTACCGCCTCCAGCCTTTCCGCGCCGGAGGTCGCGGTCCTACGGAAGATCCGATCCCCGGAGTCGCCGCGCAACGTTCGTCAATCGCATGGCGTGTATGCGCCGCAGTACGGGGAATTTAGTCGCCGCCCGCCCGAGGCGCGCGGCCGTTGTCAGGTTGTTCGCGGAGTCGCTCGGCTGTTCCCCTCTCGGGGCTGCACCGGAATTGAACCGGCAACACTCGGCTTATAAGGCCGCTGCTCTACCAATTGAGCTAGCATGTATGCCGTGCAGTGCGCGAACGGGGCGGACTTTACTCCCCTTAGGGGGCGAAGTAAAGCGGAATCTACTCGGGGCTCCGAAGCCGGGCGACCTCGATCTGCCGCCGCAACTCCAGCGCGCGGATCGTCGCGGCCAGGAGGTCCAGCTCGGTGAGCTTCGTCCTCGTCCGGAAGCTCTGCCGGTAGTGAATCCCGAACGGCTGCCGGTCGTGATGCGCCTCGCAGACCGGGATCGTCAGGAAGTCGTCCGCGCGGTCCGTCATCCCTTGCCCGTCCCGGAGGTGATGGACGACCGTCCTCCCGCCGCACTCCGCCTGCCAGCCGAGGAGCCCGACGATGCAGCCGATCTCGGCGACGCGGCCCATGTGGCGCTTCTCAGGCGTCACGGGGCATCTCGCGGTGGACGCGCCGGATCCGCCGCGCGTTCCGGACGAAGGGGACGTCGGCCTTGATCCAGCGGACCGCAAGGAGCGCGTCCGGCTTCGCCTCCCACGGCGGCGCCGACGCGAGCCCGCGCGGCCGAGTCGGCTCGTCCCCGAGGAGGTAGAGCGCGGCTAGGTTGCGCGTCATCTTCTTCACGGCCGCCCCCTTAGAACCGGCGCTTCGTCGACATAGACGACCACGGTGGTCCTGCTCCGTACCCGATAGCCGCGCCGCTTCGCCTCGGCGAGGCTCATGTTGCTGTGCTCCCAGCGATCTATCGCCCCGGGGCTCGATAGTTCCTCTTCACGCTCCGCGAGCGCGCACGCGCGCCGGTTCGCTTCCCTTCGGGTATCGCACCACGCCTGACGGAGCGCCGGCTCCCCGTATCTGTACACGGTCCCGACGAGCCCGGACGGCTCGACGACGTACCAGATCCTTCGGCGCTCGGTCTTCACCCGACGCCCCTCGGCGCCACGCGCTCGCGCTTCGCGATCGCCTTCTCCGCGACCTTCGCCCGCGCGATGCAGGCCGCGCACTTCCAGCGACGAACGCCGCCCGAGCGCATCCACGCGCCGCCCTCCTGGAGCGCGTCGTGCATCCCGGAGGAGCACCATCGGAACCGCCGCGTCACTCGTCGTCCTCCCCCGGAACCCGCTCGCGTTTCGGCGCCGCGTGCCAGCCCGCCACGCCGCCCGTCTTCGACGCGATCGCCGCCGCCCGCTGCCGCGCCGGGAGTTCGCCGTCGACGCCGTACCGCGCCGCCATCGCCTGCGCGAGCACCGCCGCCTCCGACGCCCCATCGATCGCCCGCGTCGGAACGCCGCCGAGATCGACGAGCATCCCGCGCTCGACGTCCCAGAACTCGCGCCGCCACGCCGCGCTCGACTCCG
>CAZXLQ010000469.1:0-1804 GCA_964641945.1 uncultured Clostridia bacterium | reverse complement strand
TTCATGAGATTGGCCGCCATGACGGAAGCCGAACTGACGAACGGATCCTCTTTGGCCAAGCGTCCGACAGAGATTCCGACGCCTTCTTCGGCCGCTCCCAGGGAATAGCTCACCGATGCCTCCGGCTCGTGCGTCGACCACGGTTCGGAGTCACCGCGGGCTTGGCGTATCCTTGAGCGAACGCCACGACCGGCACGATGATGGGGAACATGCCGCCGAGCAAAGCCCAGGCGATCGTCCACCCAATCGAGCCCTTGTTGCGCTTGAACCCATGGTACGCGCTGACCGCGCTGCTGAGCATTCCGAGTCCGCCCCATGCGTAGATCAGGGGACTCGGTTCGCGGATCACGACGAGCGGTGAATCGGCTTGACCGATCCCATCCGCCATCCGGTTGAGCGAGTTGAGCCCGAGACCACCGCCGGGTGCGTAGTAGTTCGTTTGGTTGGGTCGCATCAGTCCACCTCGAAGATCGTGTACTGCTTCACGCGCTTGAGCATGTTCGCGGTCTTTCTTCCAGCGACCGGATCGAGAACCCACCAGATCTTCGTCCGAGGATCCTGTGCCCGGCAGAACACATGCGTGTGGACCTTCGGCTGGCCAGGCAGCCGCGGCTTGAATCCGACCGTCACGAAGTTCGCACGAGCGCCGATCGTCATGCAGGACACGGCGATCGCCAGCGCGAACTCATCGCAGTCGCAGGCGAGGTTTCCTGCGAGAGCATCGTCGAGCAAGCGGTCCGGGGTGCGGAGCATCTCGATGTGCAGCGGGTCCCGGGTGTACCGTCCGGCGTTGCCCCACCACTTGCCAATGGCGATCAGCTCCGAGGAGTAGTCCTTCGGGCGGATGTTGTTGACGATCTGTTCGGCATGCCGGCGAAGCCGAATGCTGCGCTCACCTTGAAGAGCGCTCTGCACCATGGCTCGCGGATCGACGGCGCCCTTCGCGAGATGGACCATCGTCGCGACGGTGTGGTCCGTTCCTCGGTACGGCTCGGTCGTGCCGATCTGCTCGTTGTAGTGGCGAGCGTAGTGGTTTGCTCTGAGCATCGGTAAAAACCGGTGCCAGGCGCCCGCCGAATCATCGCACGGCGTCCAGGCACAGCGCAAGGCGCTACTTCCTGGTCACCAGTTTCTGGCCATCCCTGACCATGATCTTCGGCGTACCTGCACGTCTGGTTTCAAGTCTGGGAGCGCTCGGAGCTTCGACTTTGCTGTCAATCGGCTTGCTGCCAACCCAGGTTGTGACGACGAAGAACACGCCGCCCTCTGCGACCCCGAGCTTGCGCAACGGATCTGCGGGCATCGCGTACGTCTGGCCGTCGTGGAACCGAATGTGAGCCCGAGACCCCTGGTACACGACCACGATCGCCGGACGCCGTTCCACGCGTGGCGGAAGCGAGTAGTTGCCGATGCCCTTCACGATGGCCGCGAGAGTAGCATCAGTGGGCAGATTCTCTCGTCTGAAGATAGAGAACCAGCTCGATCAGACGATGCTGATACTCTCCGAAGAGCGGTCGCAGACGATCTGGATCTGCTTCCCACTCCGGACACTCCTTCAAGACCTCTCGGCTGCGACGATCCAGCTCATCGAACTGCTGCGCCAAGATTTCCGTCGGAGCGCCCACTTCGAGCAGGGCCACGAAATCGCTGAAAGCTCGGACGAGATGTCTGGTTTTCTCTCCGAGGATCGCGTCGGTGGCCATCAGATTCTCTCGGCGATCTCCTCGAACGCCGCCTTGACGAACTTCTGCCCTTCGGGCGTTGCGCCAGCCGAGTTCGGCTGCACCTCAACGATGCCACGAGC
>CAZXLQ010000468.1:0-1807 GCA_964641945.1 uncultured Clostridia bacterium | reverse complement strand
AGCCGTGGGTCGCGCGCGGGCGAGTGCAACGAGCCCCCGCGTGACCCGCGGAACCGGTGGCCGTTAACACCGACCGCGGAGCGGTCGCATAGCTCTGTGTGACGCAAGCCACTCTGTGACGGGCATCGCGGTACCGAAGGAGCGTCGGCTCCGACGAGCGCCATCATTCGGACTGACGGTGCGACCGCTCCGCGGTCGATGCCTGAACGCCGGCAGTTCCGCGGGTCGCGCACAGGCTCGTTGCACTCGCCCGCGCGCGACCCACGGCTATTTCATCGACCGCTCCGCGGTCGCGGACGGCATAGCCCGAAGTGGCGTTGCCGCCCCCTAGGATGAAACAGGAGAAGCGGTCCCTGCAGCGCCTCCCGGCGAGCCTCTGACCCACGGAGATTGAAGGACCAATGAGGATCTCACTAACCGAGCAGCTTCTCCACGTTCTGAACGGGTCGCCCGAGGGCCGCTCGGTCGCCGCGAACGACGATCGGCCGCTGGATGAGGTCGGGATTCTCGACCATGAGCTGGATCAGTTCGTCGTCGGACACCTCGCGGCGGTTGATCCCGAGCGAGCGGGCGACGGGCTCGTCCTTCCGCAGGATGTCGCGCGGCGAAAGCCCGAGCTTCTCGAGCAATCCGCGCAGTTCGTCCGCGGTCACCGGTCGCTCGTAGTAGTTCACGGCCTCGAACTCGACGCCACGCTCCTTGAGCAGCTTCACGGTTTCGCGACACTTGCTGCACGTAGGCTTCTGGTAAACGGTGATCTTCTCGCCCATTGGCACTCCTCCCACTGCCCATTGGACCACGAATCAACACAGATCAGCACAGGCCAGAATCTGTGTTCATCTGTGGACCTTCTTCCGGTCCTTCAAGATCTCGCGACCCGCGGACCCGCCGCCCGCCTCGCACCGACCGCGGAGCGGTCGCACCGCCCGTCCAAAGATGCAGCACGTCGGATATCATCCGGTTCGACCTGCGTTTCACAGCCGATGGCGGCCAATCTGATCCACGCCTGAGGAGGTCTGCATGCGGTTCATGTTCGTGTCCATCATTCTTTGTGTCGTTTTTCGCCCGGTGGCGGGCCTGGCCCAGGACGCCAAGCCGTCTCCCGTTGCCGATCCGGCGCTAGCGAAGAAGTACGGCGCCGACGAACGGGGCATGCGGAAGTTCGTGCTCGTGATCCTGAAGACGGGGCCGACGCGCGTGCCCGAGGGGCCGGCTCGCCAGGAGATGTTCAAGGGCCACTTCGAAAACATGGAGCGGCTCGCGAAGGAAGGGAAGCTCGCACTGGCGGGACCGTTTGCCGAGAAGACGGGATGGCGGGGCATGTTCGTCTTTGCCGTCGACACGCAGGAGGAGGCCGAGAAGCTCGTGGCCACGGATCCGGTGATCAAGACGGGCGAGATGATCGCCGAGTACCACATGCTCTATGCGTCAGCCGCCCTGATGGCGGTGGGTGAGCTGCACGAGAAGATCGCGCCGAAGTAGCCGGCGGCCTTGCGTGCAATGCGCGAAGCGCCTTGGAGTGCGGCGTGAAGCGCCGTTTTGGATTGGGTGGGGAACGGCGAGCAGGCGTACGGTGCATCCGGTGAACCTCGAATACACACCGCTCAAGCACTTCAGCAAGCGCCTGGCCGAGCTGGCCGGGCTCAACGATTGGAGAACGTCGACCCGATGATCAACGCAAAGTCTTCCGCATCCGATTTTGACTTCCTGATCGGGAGTTGGCACGTCCATCACCGCCGCCTCAAGGAGCGACTCGCCGGCAGCTCGGAGTGGGTTGCGTTCGAGGGCACGACGAAGGCGCAGAAGA
>CAZXLQ010000467.1:0-1808 GCA_964641945.1 uncultured Clostridia bacterium | reverse complement strand
GTCCTGTCGGTGCCGGCCGCGCCCAACCTGCGTTTCGACTACGTGCAGAACGCCGCGCCGTATGTGAAAGGCAAGCAGTGGGGAACGTCGGGCGAACTCGCCCAAAACAATTACACCGTGCACACGATCACGGGGACGTCGGAGTCGTTCAAGTGCGTCGACTTCGACTGCCTCAGTATCGCCAGCCCGGGGTCAGTCTTCGTTCCGACTCCGAACGCGAAGTTCTTCTGGCGCGGCGGCTCCGGCGAGCGCTACCACTTCAACCTGAAGCAGGTGAAGACGACCGGCAATCCTTTCACGATGATCTACTACGCCTCGACCGTGATGTATCCGAATGGCGAGACACTCACGTTCGCATACGACACGACGACGCTCCCGGGGGATCCCTTCCAGCAGACGTTTTATCGGCCCAACAGGATCACCAGCAGTCTCGGGTATTTCATCACGATTTCCTATCACCCCGGCGCGATCGAAGACAACCTCTGGAGCCGGCCGCTGGTGGCCGCGCTCTACGCGAGCGCCGCACCCACGACGCCGCTCGGCCAGCTGACTCACAGCCAGGACGGATCCACGATTACCGACCTCGGCGGGCGCGTGTTCACCTGCCAGGGATGTCTCAACTACCTCGGCGCGGGTCTCGAGCGATGGTCGGGCGCACTGACGCTTCCAGGCGAGTCGTCGCCCACTTTCCAGGCCGCGTCGGTGTCCGGTGCCAACGTCGTCGGTTCGGTCACTCGCGACGGTGCCGCGTGGAATTACGCCTACACGAACCTGCAGTCGAATTCGCAAAGTCCCGGCAGTTACCTTTACAGCCGGCTGACGGTCACCGGCCCACAAGCCTTCAACACGGTGTATGACATCGAGACGACGGATTTTCGCAACGTAATCTGGAAGATTACGGATTCGATCGGTCGGGCGACGTTGGTGGACTTCAACGACACGTATCAACTCGAAAAAATCACTTATCCGGAAGGCAATGCAGCCAGCGTCGTTTACGACGACTTTGGCAACATCACCTCGCGGACGATGCAGCCCAAGCCCGCCTCGGGTCTGAGCGCGATCACCGAGACCGCAAACTACCCGACGGCTTCATGCTTCCCGTCCACGTTTGACATTCTCTGCAACCGCCCGACCTGGTATCGCGACGGCCTCGGCCGGCAAACGGACTTCCAGTACAACGCGGCGGGCCAGCTCACCGAGCAGACTGACCCCGCGGATGTGAACGGCGTCCGGCGCAGGACCATCATCACCTACGAAACGAGCACCGGGTTGAGTCGCCGCGACGTCGTGCGGGTGTGCGGCAACGTCTCGACCTGCGGCACACCCGACGAGATCCGCACCGAGTACGAATACTGGGGGAACACGTTTCTTCCTTCGGTCGAGCGCCGGATCGATGCGGCACGCGGCGAAACGCTGGAGACGCACTACATTTACGACGATGCGGGACGCCTGCTGGTCGAGGACGGCCCGCTGCCCGGCACGAGCGATGCGAAGTATTTCCGCTACGACGTGCACGGGCGGCGCACCTGGGAGATCGGCCCGCAGGAGGCCACCGGCATCCGACTCGCGCGGCGGTTCACTTATCGCGATTCCGACGACAAGCTGAGCTTCGTCGAGGAAGGCTCGATCCCGAACGAGTCGAGCATCTCGCTCACCGTCTTTCGCCGCATCGATCACGCCTATGACGCCCGGCGCAACCCGGAGCGCGAGACGCTGTCCGTTGCCGGTACCGCCCACACCCTCGTGCAGCGCACCTTCGACCTGCGCGGCCGGCTCGACTGCGAAGCCCGCCGCATGAACCCGGCCGC
>CAZXLQ010000466.1:0-1824 GCA_964641945.1 uncultured Clostridia bacterium | reverse complement strand
ATCTCTTTAGTTCCTTCGATCGGGACAAAAGCGAGCGCCTGTCTCCGGGCGACGTCGGTGTCTGGTGGTTCGGCGACGACCTGCTGCTTACGGTAAACAAGGTCACCCGAGCCGTCGAACTGATCCAGTGGTCCGCGAAGCGGACTGTGCGTTCGTGGCGGCAATGGCCGGGTACCGCACGCCTCGCGGATGTGATGATTGATCCGTCTGGCAAGCTCTTGCTCCAGATCGACGCCGACGGCTCGTTCTTCGTCCATCGTATCTCCGATGGCACGGTTCGCCTGCGCGGTCGCATCGTGGATGACGAGATCGTAGTCTGGACCGATGACGCGCTCTACGACGCTTCTGTCGAGGGCGCACAACTTGTCAACGTACGCCTCCCCGGTCGGTCCGGCAGCTACGCCTTCCACCAGTTCGAGCGCACGCTTCGCGTGCCCGACCTGGCGCGGAAAGTCCTGGGGGGTGAGCGGTTACCGAAGCCGGACGTCCAGACGCCACCAGTACTCGACGGCAGACTGGAGATAGCCGAAGCCCGACGCATCAATGTTAAAGCGATCGTAAATGCGCCGAATGGCGCGCGTGCTGTGCATGTGTATCAAGACGGTGTGCTGACCGACCGCATAGAGCCCATTGCCGATCCGCGCAACGCGCCGCTCGATGTTGCGCGGCTTCCAGGTGCGCGATGGGCCACGTTGCTTGCGATAGACGGCGCGGGTCTCGCAAGCCAGCCGATGGGACGCGACCTGGGTGCGCCTCCTTCCCCAAGCCGTATTTCGGTAGTCGCGATCGGCGTCGATACCTACACGGGCGCCGGCCTCGCGCCTCTTCATGTCGCCGCTGCGGATGCCGGACGACTCGTAGATGCGGTCCGGTCGTCGGCCAGCGCCTCCGGACGTGCCGTGGGCAAGGTCAAACCGCTCGTGAACAATCTCGTAACAAGATCGACGGTGCTCGCTGCAGTCGAAGACTTGACAAGCAGCGCTGAGCCGGGTGAGACGTTGGTCTTGTCGTTCTCCGGGCACGGCGTCCGCGACGACAAGGGCCGGTTCTACCTCGCAATGCATGATACGGTACTGACCGATCTCGAGAGGACTGCGATCTCGTGGTCGGATCTCGCCGAGAGCTTCCGCAAGTTCAAGGGCCGTATCGTCGTGTTGCTCGATGCGTGCCACAGCGGCATGGCCGGGACCCAATTCTTTGCAAGCAACGACGACATCGCCAAGCAGGCACTGGCTGCGATGCCATCGCACGTGGTCTTGTTCGCGGCCTCGAAGGGCCGCGAGTTCTCCTACGAAAGCCCGAACGTCGGCGGTGGGTTGTTCAGCCTCGCTGTCGCGGACGTTATCTCAGGTCAGCGCGCGGAGCATGATCTCGACAAGAACGGCATGATCGAGATCAGCGAGCTGTTGCGCGGCGTGAAGCAAAAAGTGATTGTAGATGGGCGTGCCGTGAGAGAAGCTGTTGCGGCCAAGGAGGGGCGGACCGACGTTGGTACGCAGACACCATGGATTGCGCGGAACCTGATGGTCGGAGACTACTCGCTCTTCTGACGGGCGCGGGCGGATTGGGGCCGGCCTTCAGTGTAGTTCCCTGATCGGCCGTGGGAGTTCCCTGCACCCGCGGAAAAATTCCCTGCTTCGTTTGCAAAATTCGCTGTTCCATCCGCCGGGAACAATTACTCTAAGCGCCGGAAAATACGGATTAATTCGGCGTTCTTGACCTCGAAATGCCCCCTGAATCCGAAGAAATACCCTGTTCCTGCGAACTCGCGGCCCGAGACCGCCTCGCTCATGACTGCCTCCACCGCCAACCCATAACGCGCCG
>CAZXLQ010000465.1:0-1907 GCA_964641945.1 uncultured Clostridia bacterium | reverse complement strand
ATCCAGCCGCAGGTTCCCCTACGGCTACCTTGTTACGACTTAGTCCCAGTCACCGGGCTTGCCGTCGGCACGCGTGATGACTTGAAGGCTACATTCCCGTTGTGTGCAAGCAATGGTCAAACCAGCTCCGCGACTCAGCGATCATCCGCCGCGGGCGTGAGGCGCGCAGGCTCCTCCAGGATCGAGAGAATCTCGCGCGCGCAGAAGATGCGGTCGCGACGGGAGTCGGTCGTAAGGTCGAGAATCTTCGCGCGTCTGAGCCGGTCGATCGCGCGCTGGGCGGTGGTGAACGCCACCTTCAGACGTTTGGCGACGCCTTTGATCGTGACGAACGGGTTTTCGGCGACCATATCGAGCAGGAGGAGGGCATTCGGCGTGGCGCGGGGAGCAATCGCCTTTCGCCAACGCGCAAGCAGGTCGTTGATTCGAGCGGCGCGTGACACCGCATCTTCGGATTGCCGAGCCACACCGTTCAAGAAGTACTCAAGCCATTCTTCCCATTCACTGCTCTGCGTTACGGCCAGCAAACGGTCGTAGTACTCGCGTCGCGTCGCCTCGAAGAACGCACTGAGATACAGCAGCGGAGCCGGGAGCACACGTCGCTCGATGAGAAGCAGCGCGATCAGCAGGCGACCCACGCGGCCGTTCCCGTCGAGGAATGGATGGATCGCCTCGAACTGCGCGTGCATGAGAGCGGCGAGGACGAGCGGAGGAGTTTCCGTATTGTGCAGGCTCTTCTCCCATGCACTGAGGCAATTCATGAGTTCATCGGGTGGTGGAGGGACGTACGTTGCATTGGCGAGCGTGCAGCCAGGTGGGCCGATCCAGTTCTGCGACCGGCGGAACTCGCCGGGTGTCGCGTGCCCACCGCGCACACCCTTCATAAGCGTCTCGTGTAGTTCGCGGACCAGGCGGAGCGAGAGCGGTAACGTGTCGAGCCGCCTGATCCCGAACTCGAGGGCCCTGACATAATTGCCCACCTCGCGGAGGTCCTCCGGGCTGCGCTCAACGGCGGCGCCGGCCTCTGCGGCGAGCAGTTCGCCCAGAGTGGCCTGCGTTCCCTCAATCCGGCTGGAAAGCACGGCCTCGCGTCGAACGAACGGGCGGATGAGCACGTGCGGATTAGGTAGTCGCGCACCTTCGCCTGCGAGGCGTCCGATGAGCCGGTCGGCGTCCGACAGAATGCCAACGAGGCGCGGCGTCCAGGCGATTGTCGGGTGCAGCGGATTCGGGACAAACGCGCTGTACCCTGTCGCACAACGAACGAGTTTGCCGGAGGGGCCAGTCACGGTCGCGCTCCCTGGTTGCGGCGGCGAAAACAGCCGCTCGCATTGTTTTCGGAATCATACAGAAACGAAAATAGGTCTTCAAGTGGGGAATGCGCAACAAAAAGCCGGCCCGATTGGACCGGCTTTTGAAGCTCTCTGACAAGTAAACAGTGTGACGCCGCGAGAACGTGCTGACATAAAACGGTCGGTGGTCATGAATGATCCGCCGAGGCGGATCGAACCACACGGTCGTCTAGATATCCTCTAGAAAGGAGGTGATCCAGCCGCAGGTTCCCCTACGGCTACCTTGTTACGACTTAGTCCCAGTCACCGGGCTTTCCGTCGGCACCCGTGAATTCGGGCGACTTCGGGAACTCCCAGCTCCCATGACTTGACGGGCGGTGTGTACAAGGCTCAGGAACATATTCACCGCGTCATGGCTGATACGCGATTACTAGCGATTCCAGCTTCACGAGGTCGGGTTGCAGACCTCGATCCGAACTGAGGGGTGTTTTCTGCGATTTGCTCCACCTTACGGTCTTGCGTCGCTCTGTGACACCCCATTGTAGCACGTGTGACACCCTGGGCATAAAGGCCATGATGACTTGACGTCGTCCCCGCCTTCCTCCGGCTTGACGC
>CAZXLQ010000464.1:0-1939 GCA_964641945.1 uncultured Clostridia bacterium | reverse complement strand
CGACCTGGATCGAGCGCGAGCGCACGTCGCTTAGAGAATCGGCAGATGTGGTGGCGCGCCGGCTTGTCGAGCGTGAGGCTGCCTACGCCGAGTTGCTTCGGCTCTCGGAGCGTCTCGAGGAGAGCGTCCAACTGCGTGGAGTCGAGATCGAGCAGAGAGCCTACCTGCTCGAGCTCTCACAGAAACACTATCGAGACGTAGTCGAACACGCGTCGGATATCATCTACGAGCTCGACCTCGCCGGACGGTTCACGACGATCAACGCCGCCGGCGAACGGTTCTTTGGCCGGGACATCGACCTGCTCGTCGGGCGCCCCTGGCATCAGACGCTCGCTCCGGGCTACGACCGGGTCCTCGGCGGCGTTGAGGGAATGCAGGCACTGCTCGAGCCGCTCAACGAGTCTTCGCGCTACGATGCGATCACGGTTCATCGCGCCGCCGACGACGAGATCCGGCTTCTCGACACCCGGCTCGAGCTCGTTCGCGACGAGGAAGGTCTGCCGATCAGCATCACGGGAGTCTCTCGCGACGTCACCGAGGTCGCCGGCTTCCAGACCCAGATCCAGAATCTGGGCGAGCAGCTGGACGCGATGCGGATGCGCTGGAGTCGTCTAGAGCGCGAGTTGAACGCGCTGCTCAGCGTCGCGAGGGTGAACAACTCCGAATTCGACATCGACCCGCTCCTGCAGCACGTCATCGAGAGCGCAGCGGCAAACATCGAGGCCGAAAGCGGATTCGTTGGCTTGCTCGATGAGGGCGCGTTGACGCTTCGATGGTATTGGCGGTCGACCGGCGCGTCGTGGGTCGACCTCGACAGTCCGCGCGTCGAGCGCGGAATCACCCAGATCGTGATGGAGACTCGGCGGCCATACCTCTGCGCCGACGCCGAGGCCGATCCGAACACCGACAAGGAATTCACGAAGCGGTTTGCCGTTAAATCGATGCTCGTCCTGCCGATCTTCAGCCAGACGACCGAGCTGCTCGGCGCCATGGCGCTCCACAACTTTCCGCTCGTGGGTGGTTCCGGTAGCGACCCGGCCATCAACGACACGGACCTGCGATTCCTCGAGGGTCTCGCGGACCTGGCGTCCGCTGCCATCCAGCAGGCGGGTCTCCTCGACCGAATCCGTCAGCAGGCGGAGACCGACCCGTTGACCGGTCTCTTCAACCGTCGCGCTTTCAACACACGATTCGAGGAAGAGATCGAGCGTGCGAAGCGGTTCGACCGTACATTCGCGCTCGTCCTCATCGACATCGACTACTTGAAGAAGATCAACGACACCTACGGTCACCCGATCGGCGACGCGGCGATCTGTACGGTCGCGGACGTTCTTACGAGCCGGATGCGGCGACACGACTTCGCCGCGCGCATCGGCGGCGAAGAGTTCGCGGTGCTCGTCGTCGAGGGGCGCGCGGATACGGCGGGTGCAGTAGCGCGCAGCCTTCTGGAGTCGCTTCGAAAGCGCGATGTTCCACGCGTCGGCCACATCACGGCCAGCCTTGGAGTCGCGCTCTTTCCGGATGACGCAGACACACGGGACGATCTCTTCCGACTGGCCGACGAAGCGATGTACCGAGCCAAGAACGAAGGCAGAAATCGCGTGGTACAGGTTGGCGACGAGCCGTCGACCGACGCCTCGGATCAAGCGTAGCCGAATGCGATGCAGCGCCTTCCATCAGTACCGGGCGCGGTAGCGTTCGGGTCATCGTCGATGACTATAGAGCCGTCAGCCAGCACGCCGTCGCCGAGCCGACTCGTCGTGGACACAGAGACCCGAGCGCTGCCGCGCCCGGTACCGATACACGACGCTCGCGTACCAACCGGTCGATCCGGATCGTCTACCGGAGCATCAGTACCGGAGAGACCCGGGCGTTACCGCGCCCGCCTGGAGTTTGGCCTACTGAGTCGACCGCGGAGCGGTCGAAGGAAATAGCCGTG
>CAZXLQ010000463.1:0-1944 GCA_964641945.1 uncultured Clostridia bacterium | reverse complement strand
CATCGCTGATCGGACGGTTAGTGCGCCGGGATGAACCGGCGGAGAGGAGAAGATGAGAGAGCTTTACGTCGAAGGATTAGCGATCCACGACGACCCCGAGTCATGCGACGCAGGCCGCGAGGTCGACGTCGAAGCGTTCGACAGGGGCACGTGCGGGCTGGGTATTGAGCCGCGAAATCAGAGTTCCGGGACGCCGACGCCGTTAACCGAGGCGGAAGGCAACACGCTCGCGACCAATACTCGCGAGGCAGCGAGCGGTCCCGCGCGGTCGCAGACCCCAAGCACGTACGGAACCTCTCTGCACGAGAACCGGGAGATCTCCAGGATGCTCGACGTGGCGACACGTCGGGCCGCGTCGGGAAGGCCGTGAGCCCCAAGCCGACGATGAACGCCCGGGAGAAGTCAGACGGGCCCGTAGTACCGATGAAGTCATCGAACGATGCCGCTGTTGCGGCGGAGGAGATGATGGAGGGAAGGGACCCGGCCAAGGGGAACATGGACGAGCACGCCGCGCACCGGACGCAGAGCCGGGTTCGCGCGCCTGATGCGCTCGACCGTGTGCGCGAAGCAGCACGAGGAGATAGGAAGTTGCAGTTCACCGCGATCATCCACCATGTCAGCGTCGATCGACTCCGCGCGGCATACTTGGCGCTTCAACGCCAGGCAGCCGCAGGCGTCGACGGAGTGACCTGGGTACAGTATGGCGAGGAACTCGAAGCACGGCTTCGGGATCTTCATGCACGACTGCATCGGGGAGCGTACCGAGCGAGGCCCTCGCGTCGCATCTACATCCCGAAACCGGATGGTCGGCAACGGCCATTGGGGATCGCTGCGCTGGAAGACAAGATCGTCCAGCGTGCGATCGTCGAGGTGTTGAACGCGATCTACGAGGTCGACTTTGTCGGGTTCTCGTACGGGTTCCGGCCCGGGCGCAGCCAGCACGATGCGCTGGATGCACTCGCCGTCGGGATCACGCGCAAGAAGGTGGGCTGGGTGCTCGACATGGACATTCGTGGGTTCTTCGATTCCATCAACCACGAGTGGCTACTGAAGTTCGTCGGGCATCGCATCGCGGACGTGAGGATCCTGCGGCTCATCAAGAAATGGCTGACCGCCGGAGTCCTCGACAGGGGAGCATGGTCAACCACGGAAACGGGCACGCCGCAGGGAGCGACGATCTCGCCGCTTCTCGCGAACGTGTTCCTTCATTACGTGTTCGATCTGTGGGTGCAGCAGTGGAGACGGCGGTTCGCTCGCGGCGATGTAATCGTCGTGCGATACGCCGACGACGTCGTGCTGGGATTCCAGCACTTCGACGAAGCGGCTCGATGTCGAGCTGACCTCCAGGATCGTCTGCGGCGATTCGGACTGGAAGTGAACACCGACAAGACGCAACTGATCCGCTTCGGCAAGTTCGCGGCGGATCAGCGTCGAAATCGGGGCGAGGGCAAACCGGACACGTTCGACTTCCTCGGCTTCACGCACATCTGCGGGAAGACGAGAGCGGGCGGGTTCTTGCTCCACCGGCACACCTCCATGAGTCGAATGCGTGCGCGGCTCGTCGCGCTTCGCGACGAGCTTCGTCGTCGACGACACTTGCCTGTGGCTGATCAGGGTAAGTGGCTGCGGGACGTGGTGCGCGGATACTTCGCGTACCACGCCGTCCCCACGAACATCGTACGGCTCGACGCGTTTCGGACCGAGGTCGCTAAGCACTGGCACAAGGCGCTTCGTCGCCGCAGCCAGCGCGATCGCACCACCTGGGACCGCACCGCGCGGCTTGTCGAACGGTGGCTCCCGCACGCCCGCGTGCTTCATCCATATCCTTGGGACCGCTTCGACGCCAAGACCCGAGGTGGGAGCCGAGTGCGTTAGCAGCGCATGCTCGGATCTGTGCGGGGGGCGGCCCGAGTCGCAAGGCGAGGGTCGTCCCTACCGCGATCG
>CAZXLQ010000462.1:0-1969 GCA_964641945.1 uncultured Clostridia bacterium | reverse complement strand
GGCAGATTGCGACGATCGAGGTCGAGGACGTCTGCCCGGCCGAGCGGCGCGCCCGGGCTTGTGAGCGCTGCGAACACCGGAAAACTCCGGCCGGCGGCAATGGCATGATCGCCGATGTGCAGAAGGGCCGCCCCGCGCGCAAACGCGGCGGGCGCGACGAGACCAAGCGCCGTGGCAATGTCGGCGAATAGTCTGCGGCGGTCGAGTTCACGGATGCGGATATCGTCGGAATTGATGTCGAGGGTTTCGCAGAGTCGCCCCGGATCGCTGCAGACGGCGCGGACCGAGCCGCCGGCATGTCGCACGACATGGCGCGGGCAATGTTCCCCTCCGGGCCAGGGACAGTCGATACGTTCTGCGTACTTGGAGGTCTCCGGAAGGTAGCGTTCGACCTGGGTCCAGCAATCCGTCAGGTCCACCTTCCAGTCGCGCGTGTCGGTCGCGTGACCGGGAACGCGCTCAATCGTCCTCCAGAACGCCGACGTCATCGTCCTCATCTCCGACGTTGGGGCGGCAGAATCCCTGATCCTTGAGCCAGCGGTCGATCAGATCGCTGTCGGCATCACGGTCATAGCGCGCGAGGCTCGGCGGGAGAATGGCAACCGTCCGCTCCTTGCCATCCCCATCGAACTTGACCTTGAAAACGGCCCGGTCGATGGAACCGCCCGCAAGGCGCCGCTCCCAATTGTTGTCCCAGGCCATGAAGAGGTCGTTCGCCTTGCGCACCTCCTTCTCCTTGGCCTTTCCGCCCCAGAAGCGTTCGATTTCGATCAGGCGCACCTTGACGATCTCGGAGACAGTGTCGTTGTCGAGCGATTTCTCGCCCTTCTCCAGCAGCGGATCGAGGGTGAAGCGGTTCGAGCGATCGAAGTACTCCTCGTCCCCGAAGATGACCCCGCCGAACGTCCGCAGGTAGAGCTCGGTTTCGCCTTTCGTCCCTGCATTGACGGCAAGTTCGTCAGACTCGCCGTCATAGATGACGACGTCGTGCTTCTGCGGTCGGTAGTAGGCGATTCCCGATCCGCCATCATCCTGATGTCGCCCCTCGCGCCGCATCGGTTCGCCATGCCGGACCATGAACCATGTCTTCGTGCCGCGAGGAAAAGCGAATACCCGTGAGCCCTTGCCACGGCGCTTGCGGTCGAACCACTCGTCCATCCGCTCCTGCATGATCGCGGTCTGTTCGACGGTCGGATCCGGAGCCGGTCGCGGCTTGCCGCTGTGGCCCGCGAAGTAGATGAAACGCGAACGTGTGAATGCCACGGTCTCGGCATGCTGACGTCGCAGCAGATCAGGTTTCTGGAGCCAGATCTGCAGGGCGATGTCCGCATCGGATGGTTCCTCACCGGCCTCGATCGTGAGACCAGCCCGTCCTGCCGCCTCGATCAGCTCCTCGGCGGTTTCCTTGGTCGCGGTCTCGTGCACGTAGAAAAGGGCGTCGACCATTTCGGGCGGCACGTTTTCGTCGGGCTTCATCAACACTGCAGCAAGATCGTCGTAGGGAAAATCCTCATCCGCTTCGACCGGAAGTTCAAAACCCCGCGCCGAAAAATATTCCGCCCACGTCGCGAAGAACTTCAGTAGGTGCTTCGGCGAAATGCTCTTGAGGCGATCAGGGTTGGTGAAGCTTCTCGGGTTGAATGACGCCATGCGCGACGCGGCTCCAGGGTGAATCGGGGAAATTTCAGGCTATCGGCAGAGTTGTGAACGCACAAGTCCATGTTCCCGAAGTGTTCCGAACCGCACATCCGACAGTCAGGACAGCCAGCCGGTAGGTGAGGAGAGCATCTGGAGCTCTCCCATGACCACAATCCCCTTCGCGCGCCGCGCTGACATCCATCCATGCCCGCATGCGGCCCCGGCACATGAGGGCTGCGCATGATCGATCCCGATGAACGTGAACAGGCCGCGCTGCGCGCCACCTTGAAAAACATGGCCGAACTGATGGCCGAGATCGGCTGGACCACGC
>CAZXLQ010000461.1:0-1970 GCA_964641945.1 uncultured Clostridia bacterium | reverse complement strand
TCGGTGAAGTCGAGCCTGTGCTCGTTCGTGTACCTGAGCATCACGACGTCGTCGTTGTCGACATCCGTCGGCACGATGATCGGGTTCACGTGGGAGGTATCGTTCGCCGGGTTGTTGCTCGGCGTGGTGTCCATGTCCTCCGGCCAGAGCGCGACGATGGCCGCCCTGCTCACGTTGCATCGGCCGTTGTCCGGATCCGGATCGCAGGTCCACACCTTGAGGAACGGCTCGTTCTGGTCCAACAGCAGCGTGACGATGTCGGCGACCGCATCGCCGGTCTGGTCGCTGACGGCCATCGTGCTGTTCGACCGGTCGTACCATGCCGCCGGGTCCTGGGAAGCAATGACCACGTCCTGGGGAAGCTGGGCGAGCGGTGCCGCCGTCCAGGCGCCGGCCGGGAAGCCGTCCAGCACCAGCTGGTTGACCTGGATGTCGAGATCGCCGTCGCCGTCGAAATCCAGCAGGTTGGTGTGCGTGAATCGCAGCACGGTCGGATTCTCGTCGTCACAGCCCGGCAGCCGGAAGGCCGACGCGGCGGCCCCAACCTGCGCAAAGTCGTTGTAACGATTGCCGAGACCCACGAGCACGTGCTTCAGCCCGTCGACGCTCGAGTCGTGACTCGAGCAGTTGGCGACGACCTCCTCCAGCCCTGCAAAGACGATCTCGTCGACGCTGTCGCCGTCCAGGTCCCCGGTCGCGACATCGGCCACGACGGCCATGTGTTCCTGGTCGTCGAGATGAGCCACGATCGGTCCACTGGACAGCACCGCCAGTCCCGCCGGCCCGTTCTTCAGGACGAGATAGCGCGTTGCGAAGCCGTTCTCGAGGCTTCCTTCGACGTTTTCGTTTACGACCAGCACCAGTTCATTGTCGATCTCGTGGTCGAGCCGGGCCGCCGCGATCGACAGCGTGATCAACGGCGACGCGAGCGCGGAATCGAGCGCCGGATCGAATGTCCGCCACAGCGCATAGCCCGTCGTTGCATCGTCGAGGACATACACGCGGACCGGGGTATCGCTTACGCCATCCCGCGGCTCGCGAGCGATCACGATCGCAATCTCGTCCCTTTGGTCGCCGTCGAAGTCGCCACTGGCCACGCGCAGGTCGTTGATCGGAAACATCGCGGCATCGACCGGCACCGCAGTTTCCGTCACCGTGGGTGCGGGCGCCTTTGCATCCGTCACCAGCAGCCGGACTTCACTCGTGCCGTCGCTGTAGTCCACGGCGTAGGCGAGAGCGGTCGAGCGAAATCCGTTCCCGCTGAAATCGCCGGCCGTCGCATCTCGGCGGGTGCCCTGCACCACCCGCGGGCCGCTCGCCAGGTTGCCACCCGTGTTCCGTTCGACCATCGTCGGCAGTTCGTCGCGGGTCCTGGCAAACAGGATCTCGGACGTCGTTTGACCGTTGCTCACACTGCCGGAGGACAGGTCGTCGACGACCGTCATCACGCCCGGGCGCGCATCGAGACGGAAGCCTGCAACCAGCAATTCTTCCGCGCGTCCCATCTCGAGTCGCTCGCCGTCCGGCTCCGCGGCGTCCTCGAACACTCGCATCGCCACGACAGTACCGAGCGGCGCGTACGAGTCGGGATATGGATTTCCACGGTCATCGAGCCGCGGCGTGTCGGTGGTGTCGATGCCGAGCGCGTTGAGCGTATCGACCAGTGTTTCGTTGACCGGCTCGTCGGGCGGATCATCCGTCGGGCCGTCGCTCGGGCCATTCTGGTTCGAACCGCTGCTGCAGCCACCCAGCAGCAGCAGCAGTCCAACGCCAAAAAAGACGTACCTCGTCGGCGCGTGAGGTTTACGCATCCCCCCTCCCGTCGCTCTTCGTCTTCTTGTGCGGTGCGGAGGCCGTGGGCGTGCGCCCGGCGATCCAGCCTCTCTTCCGTTTCCCCCCATACGCTCATCGCGGCCGCAATGCACGCTGCATCGCACAATTCACTGGCGCAGGACCGACGGAGACACCCC
>CAZXLQ010000460.1:0-2022 GCA_964641945.1 uncultured Clostridia bacterium | reverse complement strand
GTCCCAGAACCGCGAACGCAGTGAGCGGCCGGCCTTGCATCTCCCGCCAAGTGGTAGTACCGCACTCCCGATCCGATTGCGTCCGCCACCACCAGGTCGAGCGCTCACCCGCTCGGCTGCTGCGCTCGGCCGGCCCCTCGCCGCGCTCGCGGCTCTGGTCTACTTCCCGGCGGCCGCGTTCGTAGCCGCGGCGCCGTCTGCCTTCTTGCGTCGTACGAGCTTCATCCGGAACTGCTTGACCGGCGTCTGTCCGATCTTCGCCCGGTTTGCCTCGCCGATGTGTTGACCCTGGATGGTGACCATTTCGCTGATGAAGAACTCGAGCTGCTTGTTGTTCCTTCGAACGTCGGCCTTCTCGTCGTTCACGTAGAGCACGCCGTCCGTTCCGAGGACAGCCAGCGCGAATCCGTTGACCATCGCTGCCTGCGCGCACGTCTTCGCCTCGGCAGCCGGCATCGTCGGGTTCTTCTCGAAGCAGGGCACGGCCACGACGACTCCCTCGATCGAATCCTCCATCCCCATCGGCTGTGGCATGTTGCCGGGCATTCCACCCGGAACCGGAGCGTTCGACGCGGTCTGCGCCGCCGCGTTCGAGTTTCCGCCCGCCGCTCCGGCCGCGGAACCTGTGCCCGCGGGCTCGCTCGAACAACCGCCAAGCGTAACGACTGCAAGCAGCAGGGCCGCGAATTTCGAGCCGCCGGAGCGCCGAATATTTCGTGCATCCATCAATGTCACCTCGTAAACGGGCGGCCCGCTACCGGCCCTTGAATTCCGCTTTTCGCTTCTCGAGGAACGCGGTCACGCCTTCCTCCTTGTCCTCGCTCGCAAAACAGAGAGCGAACAGGTCGATCTCGCGGTCAAGCCCTTCGCGCAGATTCGAGCGCGCCGCCGTCTTCACGGCTTCCTTCGCCGCCTGCAGCGCGATCGGGCTCTTCTCGGCGATGCCGTTCGCGAGCTCCATCGCGCGATCCATGAGCTTGTCGGCGTCGACGACCTCGTTCACGAGCCCGATGGCGAGCGCCTCGTCGGCCTTCACCTGACGGCCCGTGAGAATCAGCTCCATCGACTTGCCTTCGCCGACGAGCCGCGTCAGGCGCTGCGTGCCGCCGCCACCCGGGATGATCGCGAGGTTGATCTCGGGCTGACCGAGACGTGCTGAGGAAGCCGCAAGCCGGATGTCGCACGCCAATGCGAGCTCGCACCCGCCGCCGAGGCAGAAGCCGTTGATCGCGGCGATGACGGGCTTCGGGAACTCTTCCATCGCGTTGAAGACCCTCATGCCCTGCATGATCGCTCTTTGCTGATGGGCCGTCCGCCCGGCGAACTCGGCAATGTCGGCGCCTGCGATGAAGGCCTTCTCGCCCGCACCGGTGATGATGACGCAGCGGATCGACTCGTCCGCCTTGAGCTCCTCGAGCGCGGCGACGATGTCGTTTCGCGTGGCGAGGTTCAGGGCGTTCAGCTTGTCCGGCCGGTTGACGGTGAGGACCGCGACCCGGTCCTTTCGCTCAAGAATGACGTTCTCGTACATAGTGCTCCTGGTGGTGTTGATGAGCTCGCCGGCGGCGCCGGCCGTTACCACGAATAAAATCCCTGTCCCGATTTCCTGCCCAGTTTCCCTTCGGCGACCATGCGCCTGAGGATGTCCGGCGGCCGGAACGACTCCGTTCCGAGCTCGCGATGCAGGTATTCGGCGATGCTGAGCCTGACGTCGAGCCCGACGAGGTCCGTCAATCGCAGCGGCCCCATCGGGTGGTTGTAGCCAAGCTCCATCGCCTTGTCGATGTCCTCGGCCGAGGCGACTCCCTGCTCGACCATCCGCATGGCTTCGAGGCCGATGCAGATCCCGAGGCGGCTCGAAGCGAACCCGGGCACGTCGCGGACGACGATCGGTTCCTTGCCGATCGCGCGAGAGACCTCGAGCGCGGTCTCGCGCGTGGCGTCCGAAGTGCCGTCGTGCACGACGAGCTCGAGCAGCTTCATGAGGTGCACCGGATTGAAGAAATGCATTCCGATGACGCG
>CAZXLQ010000459.1:0-2071 GCA_964641945.1 uncultured Clostridia bacterium | reverse complement strand
CCCCCCGGGGCGCTCTCATCGCGGCGGGGGCGCCCCCGCGCCCGCGGGGCACCGCTCCCCCAACCGCACCTCCCCCAACCCCCCCCGGTGTGCGCCCCCGGCCCTGTATCTACCGCCCGGTGGTCGTACCGCACGCCCGATCGTGCACGCTCGACACATCCGGCCGCTCGCTGGACTTCTGACCGTGTCCGGCACCAGCTGTGGGACACGCGCAGAGTCACCGCTCGGGGTTCTGCACCGTGGTAAACTGCGCCGTTATGCTCAAGCGCTCCTTCATCGCCTTCATCACGTCGGTCATTCTCGCCGGTCCGGCGGTCGCACTTGCCCAGACCGACGATCGATTTGACCGCACGCTCGTCGCGGTAACCGATCCGCGCCAGGTCACGATCTCGGCAGCCCTGATCCTTGCCGGATACGCCGGCGAACCGGACGATCCTGCGGCCGTTCCGCTCCGCGAGGAGATCCGAAAGGGGCTCGCCGCCGTCGATCCCGACCTGAAACGACGCCTCTCCGAGTTCTATACGGCCAACCGGCGACCGACGCTCGACGAAGCCACCGACGCAATCCGATATCGGTCGCTCGGCGTGCTTGCCAATATGCCGCCGTCATTCTCGATTGCCGTCCCCCAGGACAGGATACCGATCGATCTGCGCGACATCCTCGGGTTCGCGTCGCTCGCTGGCGAGCTCTATCGCACGCCCGCGTTTCGTGCACTCCTGCCCCGACTGATCGAGATTTCGGATCTCGCGACCCGGCAGGCCGGCTCCGTCGTCAAGCCGACCGTAGTTGCGGTGCTAGAGTACCTTCGCACCCAGCCGGTTCCCGTCATCAACGTCACGGCGCTGCGCAACCCGGAAGGAAAGGTGACCCGCCCGGCGATGACGCGGATCCGGAAGCTGAAGGTCTACATCGATCCCCTGCTCTCGAGCCGCCGCATCGCGGTGCGCGGCGACCTGATGGATGCCGGCGACGAGCCTGACCATCAGCTGCCGGGAGACCGCTACGCGGTTTTCGCCGGACCGGCGCTCGCGTTCGAGGACACGGCGCTGCGCCTGGGAGTGCTCAAGTTCACGCTCGACCCGATCGTCCAGCGCAACCGAGAAGAGATAGAGAGCAACCGGTCGAAGATCGACGAGATCCTCGCCGACAATCCTCCGGCCTTCGAGCGATACGCCCGCGCGCCGATCTCGCTCGTGTCGGATTCGCTCGTTTCGGCCATCAATGCGCGGTTCCTCGAGAAGGAGGGCCGGTCGCGCAACGCGGCCGTGTCTTCCGTGGCCGACGCGCACATGCGCGGCGAGCTGCTGACGATGCACTTCTACTCGCGGTTGCAGCGATACGAAGAGGTGGGTCTGGACATCGGCGTGTTTTTTGCCGACCTGCTGCGGTCGCTGTCGCCGACGGCCGAGATCGGCCGCGAGAAGGAGTTCATCGCGGCTCGCACGGCATACGAGGCCGAGCGCAAGGCCAACGCCGCCAACGCGACCGAGTTTGCAGGCGAGATCCTGACCGCCGACCGGCTGATCAAGGAAAAGAAGTTCACCGACGCGCGGCCGATCCTCGAGCGCGTACTCAGGTCCTCGGCGAACAACGCGAGGGCGATCTACGGGCTGGCGCAGATCATCGAGAACACGCCGGACCCGATCGAGCGGGATGCGACGGCATCCGACGACGACCGCATCATGGCGCAGGAGGAGCGGCTCGAGGCGGCCGTGAACCTGTATCGTAAGGCCGCGCTGCACTCGAATTCACGCGAACTGTGGTTGGCATCTTGGAGCCACGTCTACGCCGGGAGGATTCTCGACTTCCTCGAGTTGCGTGAGGACGCCGTGGCGGAGTACCAGGCGGCGATAAAGGTTGGCGATGTGCCCGAGGGAGCCTTTCGCGAGGCGCAGGCAGGGGTGGCGGCGCCATTCGTGCCACGCGCGGCCACGACGGCGCCGTAGGGAACAACGGCTCCCGGCATCAGAAGCGAGCGGTAGCGAGCGGCCTGCGGACGGTCGCCAGATCGTTAGCCCGAGCGGGCCGGAGCGCGGTCCCGGGCTCTCGAGTTATATGGCTCGCGTGGCGC
>CAZXLQ010000458.1:0-2072 GCA_964641945.1 uncultured Clostridia bacterium | reverse complement strand
CGTTTCGCGAGCCCGATGTCGCGCCGTTGATCGACCCGATACCGGCGGGTCGGGTCGGACGCATCACCGCCATCGATTGCCGCCGGCTCGCCCGCGTCGCGAAACTGGCGGGAGCGCCGAATGTTCCGGTGGCCGGTCTGGAGCTGCATGTCCGACTCGGTGACCTCGTGCAGCGCGATACGCCGCTGCTCACGCTGCATGCGCGAGCACCTGGGGAGCTGGCCTACGCGAAGCGGTACCTCGCCTCGCATCCTGTCGTCTCGCTCGACCCAGTGGAGGCATCATGAACCCGGTCATTCTGGCGATGCCGGGTAACGAGCGCGTGGCCGATGCGCTTGCCGCTGTGCTCGGCTTCGATCGAGGCGCTGCCAGCGTGCGACGTTTTCCGGACGGTGAATCGCACGTCCGGGTGGAGTCTCCGCTCGAGCATCGCCATGCGCTGATCGTATGCACGCTCGACCGACCGGACGACAAGCTCGTGGCGCTGCTGCTGCTTGCCTCAGCGGCGCGCGACAGCGGGGCGCGCTCGATCGGCCTGGTGGCGCCGTACCTTGCCTATATGCGCCAGGACCACCGCTTTCACCCTGGCGAAACGATCAGTGCACGACATTTTGCCGAATGGATTTCGCGCCGGTTCGACTGGCTCGTTACGGTCGATCCGCACCTGCATCGGATCAAGGAGCTGTCTGAGGTATACACGATCCCGACTCGCGTCGTGCATGCTGCCGACAGCATTGCCCGCTGGGTCGATTCCGAGGTCGAGCGGCCCCTTCTCGTCGGTCCCGACGAGGAAAGCAATCAGTGGGTGGCCGATGTCGCGCAGCGCGCCGGCGTGCCGTTCACCGTGCTCGAGAAGACGCGTCGCGGCGATCGCGACGTGGAGGTGTCGGTGCCGGATGTCGCCCGATGGCGCAGCCACACCCCGGTGCTGGTCGACGACATCGTGTCGACCGCCCGGACGATGATCGAAACGGTTCGCCACCTGCGGCAGGCGATGACTGAGCCGCCCGTGTGCGTGGGCGTTCACGCGATCTTCGCCGGCGCTGCGTTCGACGACCTCAGGCGCGCTGGCGCAGGAACGATCGTCAGTTGCGACACGATCGCCCATCCGTCGAATCGCATCGAACTCAGTGCTGCGATCGCCGACGGCGTGCGCGCTCTGATGCCGACCTCGTTCCGGGAGATCTCGCCATGACCCCGCTTCGCGCCGGATCCACGCTCGCGATCACGGTCGCAGTCTTCTATTCCGCCTGTGCGTTGATCTGGGCACTGGCGCCACAAGCCTCGCTGACGTGGATGAACAGCCTTTTCCACGGGCTCGACTTCACGACCATGATGCGGCCGCGCGCGTTCACCTGGGGCGGCTTTCTCGCTGCAATCGTCGTCCTGGCGATCTCGGGGTTCGCGCTCGGCGCCTTCTACAACTGGCTGGCTTCGCGGCTGAATGTGTAGCCGCCGCGGGGCGCCTGGAATGTGCGAATGAATGCGGGCGAACTGGCCCGCCTTCGGGAGATCGCGCGGGTAGCGGTCGCCAAAGGTTGGGGACACTACGCCGAGCAACTCGGCTTCCGGGCCGACCGAGGCGATCGCTCCTCGAGGTCGGCAAGCGACGCAACCCGCCTGCGCGAGGCGCTCGAGGAGCTGGGGCCGACTTTCGTCAAGTTCGGCCAGATGCTCTCGCAGCGCGAGGATCTCTTCCCGGACGCGTTCGTGACCGAGTTGCGCGGGCTGCAGGACCGTGTCGGATCGTTCCCGGCCGAAGTTTCAAGACGGATCATCGAAGACGAGACCGGGCGCACGCTCGGCGAGTTGTTTACCGGTTTCAAGGACGGACCGATGGCTGCGGCATCGATGGCGCAGGTGCACTGCGCAGTGCTGCCCGATGGAACGGACGTGATCGTCAAGGTGCAGCGCCCCGATCTCGAGCGGACCGTCGAGGCCGACATTGCCGTCCTGAAGCGCCTCGTGCGTATGCTCTCCGGATTGCTTCCCGCTCTTCGCGCACTGAATCTTGCGGAGCTGGTGGACGAGTTCTCCGTCACGCTGCGAGGCGAACTGGACTTCGAGCAGGA
>CAZXLQ010000457.1:0-2077 GCA_964641945.1 uncultured Clostridia bacterium | reverse complement strand
CGTTCTCGGGGATGGTGCTGACCGGCCTGGTCAACGAGCCGGAGGTCTACCGCGATTCCGGGGGTGTCGGGCAGGGTGACGACTACATTACCTTCAGCCTGGAGAGCGACCAGTTCCTGAACCCGGGCTGGTACAGCGAGGCCTCGGTGCATCGCATCGCCTGGGATCTTTTCGACGGTAGGAATAGTCCCCAGGACGATGACAATGACGACGTGACGCTCGGCTTCGATCAAATGTTTGATGTCATGACGACAAACCTGAGGACCGACAGTCCGCTTACGAGTCTCTTCGCGTATGTGTCGGCTCTGAAGTCGCGGCTCAGCAATCCAGTGATAACGGCGGTCAACACCCGAATTGCTGGCGAGGGCAACATCGTGGCGGCCGGCATGAATGCGTACGCCACGACCGAAACGAACAGCGGATTGGACCCGTCGGACGACGAAATAGTGTTGCCCATCTACACTTTGACCACTTTGGGCACGATGAAGACTCTTTGCGCCGATATCGTCGCGGGAACCTACAACAAGATCGGCAACCGCCGATTCCTGCGGTTCACGCTTGATGCCGCTCAGGACATCAGTATTAGCGTCTCCTGCAGTAGTCAGGTGGGCGCGCCATGCACCGGTGCGCCCGCTCCCAATCCGGACCTTGTGCTGTCGCGCGGCGCGGAGGTTTGGGTTTCCGACGGAATCGGTTCGACAGAAGATTTCTCGCAGTCCGTGGAAGCCGGCGACTATGTCCTCGAAGTGTATGAGTACAGTCACGTCGATCCGTCGCCCTCGGCCACGCGCCGTGGTCGCACATGTATGAACGTTTCGATTACCGGTTGAGAACCGACACACATGAACGCAAGCATTCCGTCCGTCATCCGTAGCCTGGCACTGGTCGCGATCGCGGCACTGCTCACCGCGTGCGGCGGCAAGGACGAGGAGTCCGCGGCCCGCACGGACCAGGCACCGGCCGAGGAGCAACCCGTCGCGGCCGTCGAGGCCACGCCGGCACCGGCCGATTCGGCGGCCGCTGCAGCGGCCGCGGTGGACGCCGCTGCGCAGGACGAGCGCATGGCCAACGCCGTCGCAACCGGCAAGACCACGGCGCCCGTGGACCTCAAGTACGAGATGCTCGCGAAGCCCGACGTCGGCCAGCCGTTCGAGATCAGCCTGGTGTTCGTGCCGCGCGCGCCGGCCGACTCGATGCAGGTCGAGGTCAAGGGAATGGAAGGCCTGACGGTCGTGAGCGGTGGCGACCTGGCCTTCGAGAACGTCGTGGCCGGCGAGCGGTATGCAGGCAAGGTGCTGGTCCAGGCGAACACGCCCGGCCTGTTCTACATCGGTCTCGCGGCGCGGATGATCTCGAAGGTCCGAACCGAGGTGCGTTCATTCTCGGTGCCCGTGGTCGTCGGTACGCTGCCCGCGGCGGTGCAGAAGCCTGCGCCTGCCACGGATGCCTCCGGTCAGCCCATCGAGTCCATGCCGGCGGTCGAGACGGGCGGGGAGACGCAGGCCCCGAAGCGATGAACAGCCATGTCACTAGCGTATCATATTATTTAAAACAATAAGATATAATAAGTAATTAATGTACATTCGATAGCACGCCTGCAATACGGCGCGCCGCTGATCCACAGGGCTCGGGCGTCCGCCGCGATGCGCGTCGCGACAGCGACGTGTCGCAAAGGTCCATCCGCTATACTCCGCGCCCTTTTCCCCGGCGCCCCCCTGTGACCTCCGACCCGACCAAGCACCTCCGCAACATCGCGATCATCGCCCACGTCGACCACGGCAAGACCACGCTGGTCGACCAGCTCCTGAAGCAGTCGGGGACCTTCGACGCCCGCAAGATCGTGCCGGACCGCGTGATGGACTCGAACGTGCTCGAACGCGAGCGCGGCATCACGATCCTGGCCAAGAACACCGCGATCCGCTGGAACGACTACCGCATCAACATCGTGGACACGCCTGGCCACGCGGACTTCGGCGGTGAAGTCGAGCGCGTGCTTTCCATGGTCGACTCGGTGCTGTTGCTCGTCGACGCCGTCGACGGCCCCATGCCGCAGACGCGCTTCGTCACGCAAAAAGCC
>CAZXLQ010000456.1:0-2087 GCA_964641945.1 uncultured Clostridia bacterium | reverse complement strand
TGCGGCGGCAGACGTTCGAGACGGCGATCATCGAGCGCTACCGGCGCCGCGAGGCTTCCGTCGAAGAGGCGCTGATCGAGATGTACCTGGCGGGCGTCTCTGTGCGCCGGGTCGAGGACATCACGGAAGCGCTGTGGGGCACGCGGGTCTCGCCGTCGACCGTGAGCGACCTGAACAAGAAGATCTAAGCGACGATCGAGGCATGGCGGAACCGTCCGATCGAGGGCGAGCATCGATGGGATTGTGATGAAGCGGAGCTGGGCGGGCGCAACGTATCCAGCCACGTGCCGCGCCCGAAGATGCGCGAGGTCGCGGCGATGCTGAAGGCGATCCTCGCCGCCGAGGATGTGCAAGCGGCACGCGAGAAGGCTCGGCAAGCTGTCGCCAAGCTGCGCGACCAGCGGCTCACGCGCGCCGCCGAGCTCGTCGAAAGATCGATCGATGAGACGCTGGGCTACGCCTTCCCGGAGGAGCACTGGCGGCGCATCCGCACGAACAATCCGCTGGATCGCATCCTGCGCGAGATCCGTCGGCGCACGCGCGTGGTCGGCGCCTTCCCGGACGGCCAGTCGGCGTTGAACCTTGCGGCGGCTCGGCTGCGCCACATCGCCGGCAACGCGTGGTCGACCAAGAGGTGGATTTGTTGAAGGATCACCAGACGAGGAACGCCACCGCCTGAGCCCCCAGTCGGACGCCGCTCAGCCAAGATCAAAGTGCGAAAAATTCTAGACACGACCTCTCGAGGCTCTCTCGAACAGCTCACGGCGGATGGCGACCAGATGGCGAGAGCGGCGATCGTTCAACGTCGCCAGGCACTCCCGTGCGGTTTCTCAGCTTGATCCCGGATTTCAGTTGTCGGACACCACCATCGACGTCACGCCGTAGAAGGCGAACGCGCGCGTGTGCGACGCGATCCAGTGGGCCAGCGTCTGCGTGCGCGTTGCTTCCGCATCGGTGAAGCTCGACGCACCAAGTGCGGCAACGAACAGCTGGCAGGCGTGCACCTCGCCGGTCGCCGCGTCGACAACATCGATCGTGGTCCCGGCGTAGTCGACGAACATGCGCTCGCCGGCGACGTGCGTCTGACGCATCGTCGGCGAAAGCCGCCGCACCCACTTGCGATAGAGATCGCAGAACCAGCTCAGCCCGTATCCGGTCGCGTGCGCGGCGCGGTACTCCTCCCACAGAAGCTGCAGCGTCACACCCGGCCGCTTCAGCTCGCGATGGATCGTCGGCCAGTCCGGCACCGGGCGCGTCTCGCTGGTCAGCGGCGGAGGCGGAAACAGCCGCGCTTCGAGCGCCGCGTCGTCAATATCGTCCGGCAGCGGCCAAGCGAGGCCTGCCAACTTCGCGCGCCGCAAGTACGCCCCGGCCGAGGTCGGACCTATGCCGACGCTCGCAGCGATCTCGCGCTTCGACAGCCCGGCCGCCGACAGCCGCAGCACGTCGCGGATATTGCGCATGGACAATCTCTCTCCGGCCATCGTCGCTTCTCTCGAAAAGGAGCGAGCCCATGGCTCCGCCGCCGATTACCCAACGGGCTTGTTCAAGCTTCTCCCCGCATTCCACAACGCTGGTAGCGATCACAGGAACAGGTGGTCGCGATCGACTGGAATGGTTGGTCGCGATGTTCTGGACCGAGTGGTCGCAATCAACGGGAATCACTGGTCGCGATCAACCGGTGCGGGCAGCCCGTCGCAGAGTGGCCGTCGCGACAACGGATCCAACCCACGTGTCGAACAGGCTCACGGCAACATTGATCATTGATCGGCCCAGCGGATCGGTGCATAGAAGCGCGTTGTCGTCGCCATCGCCGATGCTTGGGGGAAGGTGCTGAATGCGTCCTCCGCGAGCAGGAGCTGGCGTCGGCACGGCTGGCCGTTCTGGATTGGGAGTTCCGCGCCGACCACCGTGCCTGCCGTTTTCTGGAGCGGGCCGTGAGGGAAGCGACATCGGCCGGATTGCTTCCCCGAGAGGATTGGCCACAGAGCCGTAGACCGATGTCCTACCCGATGTCCTACCTGCCATGGCGAAGCATCCAGCTCCCGCTTCTCATGTTTCTCGTGCGTTACCGGCGCACGGCCTTG
>CAZXLQ010000455.1:0-2114 GCA_964641945.1 uncultured Clostridia bacterium | reverse complement strand
TCGCGACCGCACGTCCCAGAACCGCGAACGCAGTGAGCGGCCGGCTTTGCATCTCCCGCCAAGCGGCTGTACCGCACGCCCGATCCGATTGCGTCCGCCCCCACCGGCACGAGCGCTCACACGCTCAGCGTAACGCCCGGGGATCGGGGCGAAACGGGGTGAGTGGCGACCGGCCGACTTGCGTGGCGACAGGCCGTGTCATCAGACCATCGTCGACCCAGAGCCCTTAGCGCAGCGAGCGAGAGTCCTCGACGCGCGATTCCAGCTCGGCCTCGACCTCATCGGGCAGCTCGGCGAAGAAGTCGAGCCCGGTAGCCTGCTCGATCGCGTCGACGGTCGTCAGGTACTGGCGCCAGTCCACATCTCGAATTCCCCCACGGTTCGGCATCGATACGGCAATGACACGTGCCGAGCCGTCGATTCGGGTGAGGTCGTCCGGTCCCGACTCGATGACGAGCGCGACCTTCCAGACCGCTTCAGGCGCAAAGACCTTCGAGCTCGTTCGCAACTGCGTGAACGGACCCGAGCCGCCGGCAACGACATAGAGCTCGCTACCGGACCTCGCCCAGTCCCGGCACGCCATCTCGAGGTCGTTCCACGGCCCCTGGTTGTTGTCGTCGACCTGCGGCACGACGTTCGTCATGAGAAACGTGGCGGCGTTGTCGTCGCGACTCGATGTGCGGTCGCCGGAAGGGCAGAGGTGGCCGCGGCCGTACCCACTGCCTCGGTAGTCCTTTGGCGTTACCTGGTAGAAACCCGAAGGCAGTGAGGAGTCCGGCTCGAAGTCCGACCTCGGCGCGGGGCCAAAGTCCGACGCCTGGAGGTGCCAGGCGACCCAGTTCGGTATCCCGCGGCGCTGGTTGTACGAAACCACGTATTGCGCGCGCCTGATGAGATAGTCCTCAGGCGTCGTCTCGGACGCATCACTCGGTACACCCACCAGAACGTGCCGCTCCCAGCCGTCCGGCTCCGCCCGTCGGCCAGGCGGCTCGCGGCGGCGTCCCGATTCCGCAGGGTCGATCTCGGAACCGAGCGGGGGCGGCGTGCGATCGACGAATCTGGAACCGACGCCAAGCGCCGCAATCGCAATCACGATGACGGCGATTACGGCCCAGGCCGGAATCGTGCGACGGTCGCCGGGCATCAGGTATCGAGTCGACACACGAGCGTCGACGATTCTCCCTGCAGCGTCGTGCCGGCGCTACGTAACATGTAGGAGCAGGTCGAGCCGCGACTGCTGCTTGCGAATCTTTCGATCGAGCTCAGCGAGCTTCTCGCCAATGAGGTCGCGACCCTGCCGGGCAACGTCGAGCGCCTCGCGCCATAGATCGTGAAACTCGCCCTGCTCGAGCGTCTCGATTTCACGCTCGACGTCCGCTAGTCGTCGCTCGGCGACCGAGAGCTTGCGGAGCACGCGCGCCATCTCGCTTCCAGCTTCGGCGCCCACGTCGAGTTCCGAGAGCAGCGACTGGAGAAGTCCGTGATCGCCGTCGCGATACGCGCGATTCGCCTCGATCATGAGCTCGTGACGGAAGCTCGCTTCGTCATCGTCGTCGGCGTGATCCGGATGCATCTCGAACGCGAGTCGACGAAACAGACGCTTCAGGCCTGTGGACGGCGTATGGCAGCTCGACACGTCTGCCTCGGGGAAATCCTCTCCATAATCGGCCGCGGAGCTGGCGGCCCGCGCCCGGGCAAGACCCGCCCGCTCCGCGAGGTCCGCATCATCGGGCGACATCACGGCCATCGCGGTGAGAATCTCGGCCTCGAGACGATCGAGCTCGACGTATCGGGAACGAACTGCCCGCAGGTACCTCGTCTCGAACGCAACCAGTTCTGCCCGGAGGGCGACGAAGTACTCGTTTCTTTCGGCGAGGCGGCCCTCCACCTCGAGGAGCTCCGCCGCCTTGGCCACGACATCGTCAGGCGTTGGCCCGGAGGGAGTGGCTACCAGTCCGGTGACGGGTGATTCGGGGCGATCCATCGGCCGCGAGTGTACCCGAATCCGGCTGACATCCAGAACCCCGAGCGATCGCGCCCGGCGTGTGAGTACTAGAGCTGGTGGTGGCGGATGCAGCCGGATCGGGCGCGCGGTCCCCGTCGGCCGCAGGCCG
>CAZXLQ010000454.1:0-2124 GCA_964641945.1 uncultured Clostridia bacterium | reverse complement strand
CGCGCCCGTCGTCGTGTTGCTTCCCATTCGGGAAACAGTGCGACCGCTCCGCGGTAGTTCTCCGCTCGCGCCAGGGTTGCACGTGATCTTTGTTGCAGCAGGTCAGGTCGACGAGGCCGAGTAGACGCGACCGATCGTCTACCCGTCCGTTGCCGTCCGGAGCACACAGATTCATAGAGAGCTCAAAGACAGCGATTCGGCAATGAGTCGACGCCCCTCGAACTCCCGCGGAACTCGAGCTGACATCGGTCCGTTATCAGTCCGGGCAGGCGCCCATCAGCCGCCGATTCCAGTAGGAGGGATTCATGTCGCCTTCGTTCTTCCGCTTGCTCTCGTGCGTCGTCGTCGCCGTCGCCGTCGCGCTTCCCGCTTTCGCCCAGCAGGGCGCCCGGAGGTATCCGAACCAGCTCACGACGGATTGGCGAGCCGGCCGCGTGCCCTCAGCGGACGACGTTGCCGCTGCCGAGCGTGACGCAGCCGAGCGGCCAGCCGATCTCGAGACCGTGCGCCGCCTCGCGAAGGGCTACTTCTTCCAGTACTTCGGCGGCATGGACGTCGATGCACTGCCGAAGTCGCGCGCGACCTTCGCTCGTGCGCTGGCCATTGCGCCCGAGGACTCCGAGTCGCTCGTGTACTCGGCCTCGCTCGACGCGATCGAGGCGATGCGCAGCCCGGAGGGCCCCGCCCGCGACGCGTTGTACAAGAGCGCGCTGGCCGGACTCGAGCACGCCCAGAAGGTCGGCCCTGACCACGGCGCCGTTCTCTCGGTCTCGTGCGCGACGTACCTTTACTTTCCGGATTCCTACAACACGGTGCCGCGCTCGGCAGCGATCGCCGAGGGAATCCGAAAGGCGATGGGCCCGCACTTCACGAAGTTCGCGCCACACGGCCAGCAGCGCATACTGCTGACGCAGGGGCAGGCATACGTGCGCATGGGGCGAATCGACGAGGCACGGGTCTGTTTCGAAGAAGGCCTCGAGGTCTCGACCGAAACCATCGAGCACGGCCTCCTCAAGGTCGAACTCGACAAGCTCACGAAAGCCGCCGGGAAGTGACGGCCTTCGGGCGATACCAGCGAGCGCCTCGGCCGGTGCTTCGTGATCGACGACCTACCGAAGGGGACATCGCGCCGATTCTCGGGCGCTGCGTCCTAACCCACGCGAAGGACGATTGGAGTGGAGGCAGTGCCGCATCGTCTCGCGCGCGCGTCACCGGGCGCCCGATGGCTGTGGCTGTTGACGAGGTTTCACGACGCCTCGTATATTCATTGTAGATACGCTCCGCGGATGGGGGCGTATCACGTTGGATACGGAGGCTTCGAACATGAACACCGAGATCAGCAAGTGGGGGAACAGTCTGGCGCTGCGGATTCCGAAGGCTGTCGCTAGCGAAATCAACCTGTCCGAAGGCTCCGCGGTCTCGGTGGCAGCCGTCGACGGCCGACTTGTCATCACGCCCGTGACCGACCGGCGTTACAAACTCGAAGAACTCCTGTCGGCAATATCCAAATCGAACGTGCACAAGGAAGTTGACCTTGGACGGCCGGTCGGTATGGAGCAACTGTGAGCGGTCGGCGTGACACGCAACCACGAACTCGGGCGAAGACATTCGCTCCAGATCGGGGTGATGCGATCCGGCTCGACTTCGATCCACAGGCCGGGCACGAACAGGCTGGACGGCGACCGGCTCTGGTACTTTCACCAGAATCCTACAATCGCTTGGTCGGTCTTGCGCTCGTTTGTCCGATCACGAACAAACGAAAAGGTTATCCGTTCGAAGTTGTCATTCCCGACGGCGTGAACGTAACGGGAACAGTACTCGCCGACCAGGTCCGAAGCATCGACTGGAAGATCCGCCGAGCAGAGTTCATCGTCAGACTGCCGGACAGTGTCGTGCGCGAGGCCCTGGCCAAGGCCCGTACGCTTCTCGACCCGTAGCAGTACGGTCGTAGCGCGCATTCGCCCAGTGGGTTGAATCGCACGCCCGATCCGCATGCAGCCGCCACCACCGACGTGAGCGCTCAGCACGGCCGGCCGCTCGCTGCGTTCGCGGTTCCGGGCCGGCCTGCGGCCGACGGGGACCCCCCTCCCCCCCCCACCGTAAGCGCGCCGGTGAGGGGGGGGC
>CAZXLQ010000453.1:0-2127 GCA_964641945.1 uncultured Clostridia bacterium | reverse complement strand
CGTCCCTTCGAGCCGGACGCCGTCGGCGACGAGCTCAGCCCGAACGTCGACCGACGAAAGCGTCAACTGATGACAAAGCGGAATAAGCGATGACGTCTGCTTCGCCGCCATGATGCCCGCAAGTCTCGCCGTCTCGAGCGGGTCCCCCTTCGGCGTGCGCTTCTCTCGGATGGCCTCAACCGTTGCCGGGAGCATCCGGACGAAGCCCGTTGCGACGGCCACTCGCGACGTGACCGGTTTGTCGCCGACGTCGACCATGCGGATTCGACCTTCGGCGTCGACGTGGCTGAGCTGTGGTAGCTCGTCGGACATTCGCCTTGACCTCGAGCGATCGCGCGCTATACGCGGTGCATCGCGATGAAGAGATCTTCACGCTGAGCGTAGATGTTGACGCCGAGCCGCTGACCGGCCTCGCGAAACCGTTCCTTCAGCTCTGCCACGCCGGTCGTGGATCGGCGACTGTCGGCCACGAGGACCATGGCGAATTTCCCGCCAACGACAGTCTGGTTGATGTCGACGATCGAGCAATCCGCATCGGCCAACACCGAGCTGACCGCCGAGACGATTCCCGGCCGGTCGAGACCGAACACCGAGATTATCACCCGATCGCGAGAGCCTCGGTCGTCCGTTGGAGCTCCCGCCGTTCCCGGTCCTGCCGCAATCGCCGGTCGTACGGCGCGGTAGACGTCGGCGACGAGATCCTCGACCGTCTCGCGTTGAACGGAGGGTCCGAGCCTTGCGAAAACGGCCTTCGTGATCTCGTAGATGATCTGCTCTTCGGTCATGTCGTTCGCTTCTTTGCCACGCGTTTCGCGGGTGTACGGCTCTTTGTCACCGGAGCCTTGGTCTTGCGCGCTGACGCCGGCTTCTTCACATCGTCTTCGGCGAGCTTCGCCAGGATCGGCTCGAGGTACTTCGCGATCGTCGAGTACTCGAACGTGAGCCGCCCGCGGAAGAGGTCGCTCTCAATGTCGAGTCGCATCCACCCTTCCGGCAATTTCGTCGATGCGTTCCGGCGACTCTCGGCGGCCGCGACGGAAACCGACCCGGCCGAGAACGCACGGATCCGCTCGGCGGTTGCCTTCGGAAGACCCGCGACGGCCATGATGTCCTCGACCGGAGCATCCGCGAGATCGTTGAGTGAAGTGATGCCCGCCGCTCGCAGGCTGCGAACCTGCGCCGTCGTGACGCCGTCGAGATACCGGGGCAGGCCTCCGAGCGATAGGAGCGCCGGCGTGACCGCATCACGTTCGGCCTCTGTCTTGAGAAGCACACCGAGCTGATTCCACGCCTCATTCAGTTCATTGAGGTCGCGCTTGATGAGCTTCCGCTTGGCACCGTTCGCCAGATCGGAGAGGGGCTGTTCGATTCGGACGAGGATATTCGTGATGTCCTCGTATTCGAGGGTCTCTGACGCCTCGCGAATCGGCCGGAGTGCCTCGAAGGCCTCTTCGGCGATCCTCCTGTTGGCCTCTCCGGCACGAATCTGCTCGATGGCGAACTCGATGGGCCGCATGTACTGAGCGATGATCGACTGGAACATCTCGCGCAGCTCCGCCTCGACGTAGTCGTCGAGCGACAGCAGCTCTTCGAGCGACTCGGGCAGGTCCAGGTCGCGACTGAAGATCTCGTCGAATCTCTCGAGCACCTCGTCTGGCGAAAAATCCACGAGCGTCTGCTCGAGCTCCTCGGATGTGAGCGGTGCCGTTGTGACTCGCTTCGGCATCAGTCCGCCGCCTCCCCGTCGCCCGACCTCAACCTTCTGGCCGCCTCGATCGTGTCGTCGGATCGGCAGTCCTGGAGGTCCATACGATCGACGATGCCGACGACCGCGGCCTCGATCGACATGTCCTGGTCACCGATGGCCGAGCGCGCGGCTTTCCCGTAAGCGCACAGAACGGTCTCACCGATTCCGGCTCCGAGCCGGTCGGCGACGACGACAATGTCGGTGCCGGGCTCCTTGTTGAGGTTGTACGGATGCACGATGAGGAACTTGACGCCCTCGAGGTTCGGCGACTTCTTGGTGGACCAGACTGTGCCGACAACGTGACCGAGAAACATTTCGAGTGCCTATCGGCGCGCGAACACGTCGCGCGTATCGCCGAGCTCGCGGGCAGCGGGCGTGAT
>CAZXLQ010000452.1:0-2153 GCA_964641945.1 uncultured Clostridia bacterium | reverse complement strand
CCGCGCGGATCACGTCCCGGCGCAAACCCCGCGATCAGCAATGAGTGTCCGGCGTTGCCTTGGACTTCGAGCTCGGCCATGTCCACCGATTCGAACGGAGCCGCTGCGCCGGGCGGCCACTCCGCCGGCAGGCCCTGACGGAAGCGCAGGTTGATGTTGCCCGTGTTCTTTGGGTCGGCGATCAGCGTGAACTGCGCGACCGTGGATTTACCGCCGAGCGGTGTCCACTGCGGACTGCCCAGTGGGATCGACTGGATTACCGCGTTCGCAGGCATCGCCTATCTCCGCAGCCGGTACGTCACGGTCAGCACGCTGGTAAAAACTCGCTGTTGGTCAAGATGCTCCGATGCAAACGCCGGTTCGTTCTCGATCGAGACCCACGCGGCCTGCGGCGCTTCGTCGAGTCGTTTCATCCGTAGGTGGTCAGCGATCTCCTCGACCAGGTTCATCAACGCGTCGAGCTCATCCGGTTCATCCAGGTTGACCTTTTTCTGGACGCCGACGTCGATGGCGCAGTCGAAATAGCCGGTTTCACGCGTCGCGGTTGCGATCGCGACCGAACGCGGCACGACGCTGACGTGTAGCGTCTGCATGTCGGGCAGTTCGAAGACCGGCTGGTATTTCCGCTCGGCCTCGAACGGCTGGCTGAACGTGCCCGCGTTCAAACTGGCGACGACGGCGTCGGCGATGTCGATCACCGTGCTCACGGATGGCGCTCCAGCAGCCGATCCAGCTTGGCCTCAATCCGACCGAGCGTGTGTTCCGTCGTCTCGATTCGCGTCTCGTGGACGGCGATCCTCGAGTCGTGGCGCAGCAGCATCGCGCCCGAACCGAGCACGAGGATCAGAATCACCGTCAGCAGCACACCGAGCAGCCAGGCGAGCTTCTGGCGGGCGTTCCCGTTGATCGGCGGTGCATCAACCTTCATGACCTCACTCCGTGCCAATGTACTTCGAGTGAATCCGCAGCGTCTTGCGATACGGGTCGCTGTAGCGCCACGGCGGCTCGCTGCCCGGGGCCATTACCTCGTACACGAACGTCTGCGCTCCGACTGTCTCGCGAATCCGATCGCCGGCCTTGGGGAGCGTCAGCTCGCTGTTCAGCACCAGGTCCGCCGCACGGATCAGGAAGTCCCGCGACTGCAGCTTGTGAACGATGCCGAACTCGTCGACCTGCTCGAACTCCGTTCGCCCGATCGTCGCGAGCAGTTCGACGATGTAGCTCGCGCTTTCCGTGTCCCGGACGAACAGCACCGTCTGCGTCATGTGGGCGTGGCGCTGGTCGTCGAGCCACGCGAGACCTTTCTGCAGCAGGTCGGCCATCGGTCATGCCAATCACTGCGACATCCGAGCGCGCACCGTCGCGTCCGCGTCGGCCGCCGCCTTGATGCACTTGCCGATCAACTTGTTCGCGCCGGCGCCGCTGCTGGTCGTGGCCCGATTGTTCGTGTCGTCCCAATAGAGCGTGGCGCCGGCCGTGATTGCCGTACCGCCGCCGGTCGCCTTCGGGAAGTCGTAGACGCCCTCGACCGAGAGCGAGCCGAGCGCGTTGGCGGCGATCGCGAACTTCGCAATCCCTACCAGTTCGCCCTGCACGACCACCTCGCCGGCAGGAACGGCAGCGCCGGGCGTGTAGTCGATCGAAACGCCGTCCTGTACGAATGTTGCCTGTGGCATGGGTTCCTCCTTCGTCGCTGCGTGGCCTGATCCCTACGCCGCTTCCGCCTACACCTCGCCCTTGCTCTTCACGCCGCCACGCGGCTCCTGCAGCGCGACGCCGAAGTCGTGGTAGCCGCGCATCTGGACGCCGAGCACGTTGAAGTCGGCGTCGGCGGTTTCGATCGTGGGCGACTCCTGGCCGTTCAGGAACGCGGTCTCGATCACCGGCAGGTCCGTCGGATCAGCCAGCAGATACCAGGCCTTGTCCGAGAAACCGGTGTACTGGGTGTTCGACAGGTACCGGCTGACTTCGACGCGGAACTTTCCGGCATGCGGGTTGGCAACCGGGAACTTCGCATTGGCAGTCGTGTCGCGGATTTCCAGCGACTTGAACAGCACGGTGCCGATGGCGCTCAGCGCCGTGGGCACGAGAATGAGCTGCGGCATCACGCCCAGCGGCTTGCCATCCGGGTCGGTCTGATTCAGGAACGCGAC
>CAZXLQ010000451.1:0-2158 GCA_964641945.1 uncultured Clostridia bacterium | reverse complement strand
CTCGGGTCGGACTCCCGGCTGGGGATATTTGCGCCTTTGCGTCTTCCTTTGCGCCTTTGCGAGAAACTCTTCAATCCGTCGAAGAAGTTCTCGCAAAGGCGCAAACGAAGACGCAAAGGCGCATAGGCTCGAGGGCGCAAACGAGCAGCTATCGCTCTGGCGAAACCGGCCAAGACGAGCTGTTCAGCTCGCCTTTCGCGGAGCCGGTCCGTAGGTCCACGTCTTCGCATCGCGCTGCCGTTGCATCTCTCCGAGGTACTCCCTGAACGACGCGAGCGACTCGGCGGCGGTCCGCGTGACGTTCCGGATGTCGGTTTCGACGAGGACGAAGTCGCGCTCGTCCTTTGTCTTGAGCGCCGTTTCGGCGCGACGGTCGATGTGAACCGCGAGGCCCTCGTAGAATTCGAGAGTGCTGCGTGCCTGCTTTCGTGCCGCTGCGAACTGGCCCGGCCACGGCCTTCCGCTTGGCAGCGGCGAAGAGAAAGACTGACGGCTGGCTTCTGATTCTACTGCGGCGCGTGCGCGCTCCAGCGGCTTCCGGAAGTCGTCAGGCTTCGTGTCGACCTTCGCGACGGCGGCAACCGCGTCGAGCGCCGCGGCGACCTCGACGAGTGCGTCGTGTTCGGCGGAGAGCGCCGGCAGGTCGGCCTCATCGTTCGCCCGCTGCTTCGAGATCTCGCTCCAGATGAACCATCCGATCAGGGCAAAGAGCACGAGGGAACCGATCGTGGCTCCGACGACGACTCCTCGCCGCGAGCCTTCCGTGACCGCTCCATATCCAGCCATCCAAGCCCCTCCCGTCCTCGAAATCCGGCCGCAGTCTACCACGCGGACATCGTCGAAAACGTTTCTGGTATCCTCCTCTTTCGGTCAATTCGAGACCTTGAACGAAGGAGGCGAGTGAAGGCAGTCATGTCGGGAATGAACGATCCGCTTGGGGATTTGAAGGCGATGAGGGACCGGATGGCGGACCTGCTCGCCGAGACGCAGCGCGCGATTGTCGACGTTCGTGAACCGGTCGAGCGCGTAGCCTGGCGACCGCATTCCGATACTTTCGAGACCGACGAAGGCCTCGTGGTCGTCGTCGAGATCCCGGGAGTCGAACGGTCGTCCGTTGCGCTCGAAGTCGACGGCAACCACATGACGTTGCGTGGCGAGCGCGCGACGCCGGCGGGTCTGGACCCGGGCCGGGTGCTCCGTCAGGAGCGCGCCTACGGTTCGTTCGCCCGCGTGTTCGAGCTTCCAGCCGGCATCGACGTGGCAGCGATCAAGGCTGAACAGCGCAACGGCGTGTTGACGATCCGGCTTCCGCGAGTCGACGCCTCGTCGGGGCCGAAGATCCAGATCACGGTCGATTAGGGCGGAGAGTCATGGGACGACGAAAAGGCAGGAGACACGATTCCATCGACGCGGCCGTCACCCAGTCCCCGGACCCGGAGCCGGAGGCTGCCATAGCCGCCGAGCCCGACGAACCGACGGCGCCGGCCGAGGTCAAGGTCGTCGACAAACGGCGATTCGCACGCCTGCTCGGGTTTGGTGGTCAGGACGATCCGCCCGGCGATGGACGGCAGGAGGACTCCGGGTCGAGGCTCCCTTCGTACGTGGAGGAGTTGAGGCGGCGCGTCGAGGCGGCAGAGTCCGCGTCGCGCGATGAGGTCGAGGCGGCGCGAGCCAGGCTCGAGCGCCACTTCGAGTCGCGCCTTGTGACGGCGCGCGCCGAGATGGCCGCCGGATTGCTCGACGTGCTCGACAACCTCGATCGGGCGCTTGGGGTACCGGGCGCGGCCGACAGTCCGCTCTACGAAGGCATCGCCGCGACGCGCGACCTCTTCGTCCGCAAACTCGTCGACATGGGCATCGAGCCCGTTCCTGGAGTCGGAGAGCCGTTCGACCCCGAGAGTCACGAAGCCATCGATTCGGTCGACGTCGACGACGAGGCCATGGACGGACGAATTGCGGAGGTCCTCCAGCGAGGCTTCCGGACGTCCGACCGGCTCGTGCGCCCGGCTTTCGTGCGTGTTGGGCGCTGGAAGGGGTGAGAACGCCGAACGGCAACGAGCAATTCTACGCAGGACGGTTCCGCCGGGTGCCCGCTCCCCGTTCTTTGAGCCGCGAGCGGTAGCGAGCGTCCCACGGACGGTGCCTGAAACCGCAGACT
>CAZXLQ010000450.1:0-2224 GCA_964641945.1 uncultured Clostridia bacterium | reverse complement strand
ACCTCGCCGAGACCATAGATGTAGACGAACGCACCCGCGTGATCGCGCACCTTCCTCTTGTAGGCAGCGCCGAACCCCGGAAGCAGGATCGCCTGCTCGGGAAACATCTCCTGCCCACTCGAGCCTTCGAGACCGTAGCCGCGGATGAAGTCGCGCGATCTGCTCGCCGCGTCGAGATTGCGGAAGCGGGGAATGTAGAAGCCGCCGGGCCGCCCGTCCTCGTTCAGCCGCTCGCCGCCGATGCGCGGCTTGTAGATTCCTTCCACGCGCGGTCCGAGCACGTGCTCGCAGAGATTGCGGCCGAGGTGGCCCGACGAGTTCGCGATGCCCTGCGGATAGAGCCGCGACTTTGAGTTGAGCATGATGCGCGTCGATTCGAGGGTCGAGGCCGCGAGCACCACAACCTTAGCCTTCGCCTCGTAAGCCTTCCGCGTCACCGCGTCGAGGAAGCCGACGCCCTTCGCCCGGCTGGTCTTGGCATCGAGCGTGACCTCGTGCACGACCGAGTCTGTTCGAATGGTGAGCCGTCCCGTGTCGTGCGCCGGGTAGATCAGCCCCGTCGGGGAATCGAAGGCAGCGTGAATGTCGCAGCCGCCGACGCGCCGGAAGCACGCGCCCCGCCCCATGCAGCGCGAGCGGTAGGGATTGTGTGCCAGGCCGTCCGTGGTCACGCCGAGCCGGAACGGCGTCAGCACGCGCGAGCTCTTAGACAGTTGCTGGCGCAGGTGCACCTCCGCCGGATTGAGGCGCATCGGCCGCTGATACAGCGAATCCGGCAGCCACGGCAGGTTCTCGACGACGCCAGAGATGCCGAGCAGCCGGTCGACCTTGTCGTAGTAGGGCGCCACGTCTGCATAAGCGATCGGCCAGTCGACGCCGTAGCCGTCGCGGCTCGCAGCTTTGAAATCGTAGTCCGAAAGGCGCAACGCGAGGCGTCCCCACACGTTGGTCTTGCCGCCGAGCACGCGCGAGCGCACCCACGAGAACCGCGTCCCCGTATAGGGGTGCTCGCGCTCGTTGACGAACAGCTCCTTGGTGTAGTCCGGCCCCTCGCCGAGCTGCTGCCAGTTCATCACGTTGGTGTAGCGGCCGAAGGAGCGCGCATAGGGAGGTTGGTGCTTCTTGTAGTCGCCCTCGTCGAGCACGTAGTGATCCGGCGGTAGCCCGCCGCGGCGCGGATGCTCGTAAGGCCACTCCATCGACTTCAGCGTCTCGGTCGTGTCGACCCGCCGCCCTGCCTCCAGCATCAGGACGTCGAGACCGGCGGCCGTGAGCGCATACGCGGCCATGCCGCCGGCTGCACCCGAGCCGACGACGATCGCGTCGTAGCTGCGAACCAGATCGACCGATGATGGCTCCGGCAAGCCGGGCGCTTCGTGCATGGCGTGATCCCCCCATACGATCATGCCAGCGCAGTCGCGCCGTGGCCAGTGCGACGAAGCCGCTACGTTCAGGCGAGCGCGTGGGGCGATCAAAGAGAAAGGGGCGCATCGCTGCGCCCCCTCTGGAAAGTCCGCCTCGCTGTGCGCCTACCGGCGACCCCAGATCTCCACCTCGGGTGGCTTCTTCAATCCGAGCTTGGCCCGGTACTTGAAGTTCACACGCTCGATCACGCGGTCGTAGCCCTTGAGGTCCAGCACCTGCGAGGACTGGCCGTCGCGCAGCTCGCCCGTCAGCGCCACGTCCTCGGTCGTGCCGTTGCCGTAGACGATGCGCATGGCATTGAACCTGACGTCGCCGCCGCGGACCGTGATCCGGATCGCGCGGAAGCGTCCGGCCCGGTCGCCGACCTTGAACGAGTCGAAGTCGGAGGTCAGCATCGAGACCCGGTGCGTGCCCAGCAGATCCCAGCCCTGCTCGACGCCCGCCCCGCGGCCTCGGTCCGCATCCCTTCCCCGGTCCGCGATCGGCTCGCCCAGCACCTCGACGGTCGCCTGCCGGCCGCGCCAATTGAACCGCGACTGATAGTCGACCTTGATCTCGGCGATATGCCGGTCGCCCTTTAGATCGAGCGGCAGCGTGCGGCTATTGGCGACGAGATAGCGATTGATATCGCGCTTGTCGGTGGTGCCATTGCCGTAGACGATCGTCACGCCCGAGACATAAACGTCGTTGTTGCGCGCCACCAAGGCGATGCGGCGGAACTTCGCGTCCTGCTGCCGGCCGACCTGGATCGCCGCCTGGTTACGGCCGAAGTCGAACCCTTGCGTGCCGAACGACACCC
>CAZXLQ010000449.1:0-2285 GCA_964641945.1 uncultured Clostridia bacterium | reverse complement strand
CCGCGAGGTCCGGTTCCGCTACTACTTCGAGCTCTTCGGCACGGTCCGGTTTCCCGCAGCCGGATGAACAATGCGCAAAGCGCTTTGGAGTGCGGCGTGAAGCGCCGCTTTGGATTCCTTCCTGATTGAACCGTCCGCGCGAGGATCCAAAGCGGCGCTTCACGCCGCACTCCAAGGCGCTTCGCGCATTACTTCGACGGACTACCTTCCCAGAAACCGCTCGATCTGGCGGCGGTGACGGTGGATGTGCATGACCGCGTGTTCGAGCAACTGCTCGACGTCGAAAGTCTGTCCCCACCCGGTCTGGATCGTCGTCGCCTGAAACTTGTTGACGGGTGTGTTCCACCGCCCTTCGAGCGTGTCGACGGTGTACGCGAGCATCTCGTTCATTCGCGGCGTCACTTCGCGCCGCTTCATCTTCGTCTGCCTCTTGGCCCGGTGCTCGACCGCCCAGACGTTTCGCAGCATGCCGGCGTAGTTGTAGCCACAGACGACCACGTGTTTGGCAACGGTCTGCACCGACACGCAATCCGGGTTGGTCGTCTCCGGATCGCGAACCGCTTCGAACTCCTCGTCGGTCATGCTGTTGATGATCGCCAGCAGTTCGGCCGCGGCCCGTTCGTATTCGTCGATCAACGCGCCGAGGGGCCCGCTTCGGTAGGTCTTCGTCATCGTTTTCGTCATCGTCACTCCGACGTGGTGGTCTCGGTGCCCGAGTCTATGCCCGCTCCCGTTCCGGCACCAAGAGGCTGGAACAGTCCGAGCCTTCGTGACTCTGTGCCTACGTGCCACTGTGTGCGAAGCTCTGCGACTGCGAATCCAGCAGAGCTTCGCACTCAGAGGCGCGGAGACACGGAGGCACAGAGCACCGACGAATGACCCTCACACCCGAACACGGACGCCGCGCCCTCGCGAAAGTCACGCGGCGGCTCATACCGTTCATCTTCGTCCTCTACGTCGCGAACTACATCGACCGGGTGAACGTGAGCTTCGCCGCGCTCGGCATGAGCGCCGACCTCGGGCTGTCAAGCACCGCGTACGGCTTCGGCGCCGGAATCTTCTTCGCCGGCTACATCCTCTTCCAGATTCCTGCAAACCTGATCCTCGTGCGTTTCGGCGCACGCCGTTGGATCGGCACCATCGTCGTCGCGTGGGGCCTGGTCGCCGGCGCGATGGCGTTCGTCCGGACGCCGGAGGAGTTCTACGTCCTGCGGTTCCTGCTCGGGTTCGCCGAGGCCGGATTCTTCCCTGGGATGATCATGTACCTGACGCTGTGGTTTCCGGCGTCGGAAAGGGCTCGATCGGTGTCGCGCTTCATGACGGCCATTCCCATCGCCGGCATCATCGGCGGACCGCTCGCCGGGGCGTTGCTGAGTCTCGACGGCGCGGCCGGAATAGCCGGCTGGCGGTGGCTGCTCTTCCTCGAGGCGGCGCCTTCGGTGCTGCTTGGCATCTTCGCCTTCCGGTACCTCACGGACCGGCCGGCCGACGCGGCGTGGCTCGAGCCCGAGGAGCGCGCGTGGCTCGATGGCGTGTTGCGCGACGAGAAGGAAGCCGTCGTCGAGCGCTACGACGGCTCATCGCTCCGGACGCTCGCGAACGGCACGGTCTGGGCGCTTTCGCTGCTCTGGCTGCTGATGGTGCTGCCTTACTACGGCACGACGCTGTGGCTGCCGCAGCTCATTCGCGAACAGGCGACGCTCTCGGATTTCTCGGTCGGGCTCATCGCGGCGGTTCCGCCTCTTGTCGGGTGCGCGGCGATGATCCTCGTCGGCGCGAGCTCGGATCGCCGTCGCGAACGGTTCCTGCACATCGCGGTACCGCAACTCGTGTGCGCTGCTGGGCTCGGCTTGCTGGCGGCTTCGTGGTCGCTGCCTGTGACGGTACTCGGGCTCACGCTCGCCGCCGTCGGCGCGAACGCAGTGGCCGGACCGTACTGGGGACTGCCGCCGCGCTTCCTCTCGGGCGCGGCCGCGGCAAGCGCCATCGGGCTGATCAACATGGTCGGCAGCATCGGCGGTTTCGTCGGGCCGTATGCGCTAGGCGCCGTAAAGGACCGCACCCAGGGCTTCGGTCCCGCGCTGCTCGCCCTCGCAGCCATGGCCGTCGGCGCCTCCGTGCTCGTCATGCTCCTCAGGCGCGCGCGGCTGTTGAGAGAGTAGACAGGATTGACTCTCAGAGGATTCACAGGAACTGCGATCGGTGACAGGCAGAACGGACACCCGCACGAGGCGCGCTGCCTTGCAGTCTGAAGATTGAATCCCGTTAATCCTCTTCAAATCCTG
>CAZXLQ010000448.1:0-2291 GCA_964641945.1 uncultured Clostridia bacterium | reverse complement strand
TCGAGAGCCCGTTCCTTGGTCGCGAGGTCCGCCTCGACGTACATGTGCGTCGTCTGTCAACAGGCGTCCAAATTTCCCTGTTTTGAGCATTTAATTTTCCCTGTTTCTTTCTGAGACAGGAACAAAGACAAACAAACATACAAACGGGCGGATTATTGACAGTGCCGCAGGGGATAAGTCCTTTGGAATCAATACGCCCGCTGTCGAATGGTCTGCGTTGAATGTGTCAATAATCGATCAGGCCGATCCGTCGGCCTCGTCCTGGCTCGCTTCGATGATCGGCTCGCTGCGCGTAAGAAGGCCTGAGCGGCGTTTCTCCTTGAGCCGGTAGCTCTCGCCCTTGATGTTGACGATCGTCGAGTGGTGCAGCAGGCGGTCGAGGATCGCCGTCGCGATCACCTGGTCGCCGAAGACCGCGCCCCACCCGGCGAGACTCTGGTTCGACGTCAGCAGCATTGCGCCCCGCTCATAGCGCCGGCTGACGAGCTGGAAGAACAGGTTCGCGCCGAGCCGCTCGATCGGCAGATAGCCGATCTCATCGACGATCAGCAACCGCGGCTGCACGAGCTGCTTGAGCTTCTCCTCGAGCCGGTTCTCGTGATGCGCCCGCGTCAGCGTCGTCACCAGTCCCGCCGCCGTCGCAAACTGCGTCCGGTAGCCGAGCGCGCACGCCTTGAGTCCGATGGCGACGGCCAGGTGCGTCTTGCCGACGCCGGGAGGCCCGAGCAGCAGCACGTTTTCGGCGTTGGCGATGAAGCGTCCCGTCGCCAGCTCCCGCACCTGCTTGGGCTCGATCGACGGCTGGAACTTGAAGTCGAAGCTCTCGAGCGTCTTCTGAAACGGGAAGCGCGCCATCGTCGTCTTCATCTGCGTGTGGCGCTCCTGTTTGGCGGCGATCTCGGTGGCGAGCACGGCACCGAGAAACTCCGAGTATCCGAGCTCGCGCCGGCTCGCGTCCTCGAGCAGCATCGGCAGCTCCTCGGCCGTGCGTTGCAGCTTGAGCCGTCGCATGTGGTCCTACAGCGTTTCGATCGCGTTCGCGCTCATCAGGCCACCTCCTCGACGAACGCGTCGTACTCGTCGAGCGATCGCTGCTCGACGCATCCGAGATGCTCGCCGTGGACCGGATCGAAGCGCGGCCTTCCACCGGCAGCCTCCGCGACAGGCTTCCAGTCGCGCGCCGGTCCCGTCCATCGTGCGATCTGGTGGCGGCCTTCCACACGCGCGTACTCGACCGCCTGCTCGCCACTGCCGATTACGACGCCCTCGGGACTGACGCGCACCTCGACGAGACGTCCGACCCAGTCGAGCGGAACCGGATACCGGTTCGTTTCCACCGCGACGAGCGTGTCGCGCGGCACCACACGCGTCACCACGCGCTCGCGCGGCGGTGCCGGCCGGCCGTCGACTGCCACGAGCGCCTTCGCCTCCTCGCGCTCGAATCGTTCCCGTGGGATCTCGTGTGTCGTCCCGTGGACCCGGCCGTCCACCAGATCGCTCCACTCGGCGAGCCACTCATTGAGCTCCTCCAGGCTCCGGAAGCATCGACCCGCCAGCGCATTGCGCTTGACGTACTTCACGCCACTCTCGACCTTCCCCTTCGTCTGCGCCCGGTAGTACTGGCACAGCCGCACATCCACCCCGTAGAACTCCATCCGGTCGCGAAACGTCTCGTTCCACCGGATCTCGCCCGTCACCGCGTTCTTCTGGTGCACGATCGTCCGCGGATTGTCGAAGAGGATCTTCCGCGTCCGTCCCCCGAAGTGCGCAAACGCCCGCTCGTGTCCGTCGAGCAGATTGCCGAGCCGCTCGTGAAGGTACGCGTGGGCGAAGATCCGCCGTGAATAGCCCAGGACCATCGTGAACACGTGCACTCGCACGCGTTCGTCGCTGATCCACACCCACGTCGATCCCCAGTCCACCTGGGCCTGCTCTCCGGGTGCGGTCTCGTACCGCTGGACCGCCTGCGTTTCGCCTCGCGGTCGCCACTCCCGGATGTAGCGCCTCACGGTTCCTTCCGTCACTTCGCAGCCGAGCGCCCGCAATTCGCGCCACAGCACCGCCGCATTGAAGCCAACCTCTGGCGCCCGTCCGCGCAGAAACCCGTCGTACGACTCCAGCGCTCGTTGACGTCGCCGCGTCTGCGGCTTCCAGTCTCGCCGCAGCCACGTCCGGATCGTCTTCACGTCGTAACCGAGCTGCCGCGCGATCTTCGCCTTCGACAGCCCCGAGGCCCGCAGCGCCCGTGCCGCTTGCCAGTCGCCCTCTTTGATCACGGTCACCTCCCCGAC
>CAZXLQ010000447.1:0-2309 GCA_964641945.1 uncultured Clostridia bacterium | reverse complement strand
GCGGGCTGGCGGAGAGGCTGACCCGAGCGCTACCGCGCCCGGTACTGATGCGCGGGCCGCCCGACACGCAGGCACACGAATTCACTGAGCCGAGAACCGCGCGGTGAACTCCTCAACCGTCATCGCCCCGGCCGACGCGAGTTTCGACACCTGCTCCGAATCCTCGAAGTCTTCCGGTTCGACTCGCACCATGTACTCGCGAGCCACCCTGTATCCCTCCGTGTCGATGTCGACGTACCGCATCCTGCCGCGGCCGGTCACCGGATCGAGCGCGTCGGCGAAGGGCACCGGATGGAACTCTCCTCCCTGCAGGATCACGATGGCTCCCGTGCCACCGTCGAGCAGGTGCGTAACCGCCGCGTATCCAAGATCCCTCGCGTATTCGGCGTCGAACGGTATCGGCGCGGCGCAACGCAACTCGTAGCCGATGGTCTTGTCTACGATCGTCGTCGAAATCCCGCGGCGCTCGAGCCGCGACTGGACGGCGTTCTTCACCTTCCTCCCGAGGTCGATCTCGGTGACCCGGATATTTCCCTGGGCGTCCCGATCGACATCGGCAAGCTCCGCCACCTCGTCGCTGCGCATTCGCTCGGCGAGCGACTCGGATAGGACGGCAACGCCAAAATCGCGCCCGCTCGCGCGTCGCTTGATCACGGATCCCTCGAGAATGTCGGCGATGTCGTCGAGCGACACGTCGCGGGTGCCAAACTCCTCCGGGATGATCGTCACGGTCGCTCCGGCGGCCTTGCCGATCCCTAGTGTCAGATGACCCGTTGGCCTGCCCATGGTGACGGCGATGTACCACCGGCCCGTCGTCTTGGCATCCTCCATGAGGTTCTGGATCATCCGGACCCCGACGTGCCGCGCGGTTTCATAGCCGAGGGTCGGAATCGGCAGCGGCAACCAGACGTCGTTGTCGATCGTCTTCGGGACGAACGCGACGCGGATGGCACCATTCGACGCCCGCTCGAGGGCTGCGGCGCTTCGCAGAACGTCGTCGCCGCCGATGGCGACAAGCCCCTCGACGCGGAGCTTCTGCAGCGCGAGCACCGTGTTCTCGAGGGACCGCTCGTCCTGCGCCGCATCGATGCGCGAAGTGCCGAGGATCGTTCCGCCGCGCAAGTGGATTCGCGAGACTTCCGCGATCGACAGCTCGTGCTGTTCGTCCGTGAAGTGCTGCGCGAGCCATTCGAACCCGTTGTGGAGGCCGAGAACCGAGCAGCCACGGTTTATTCCCTCGATGGCAACCGCCGCAATCACCCCGTTCGTGCCAGGCGCAGGTCCTCCTCCAACGAGGACTCCGATTCGTTCGAGTCGCATTGATATCACCGTCCCAGGTATCCGAATCGGGCAACGAATGCGTCGGGCTCCATACGGGCCGCCGCCGCAAGCCGCGCAATCCGATCCGTTCGCTCAAAGTCGCTTCCGTCGAGTCGAATCATGTACTCGCGGGCAACGCGGTAGCCCGAGCTCGCCGTGTCGACGAGTCGAACGCGCGTCTTTCCGGTCTCGGGATCGCGTATGGTCGAAAATGGCAGCGGAACGAGCTTGCCGCCCTGAATGCTGACCATCGCATTGCTCTCTCCGGACAGAAGGTATCGAACGGCCGCGAAGCCGAGATCGCGGCAATATTCGGCGTCGAACGGAATCGGCGGCGCGCACCTGAGCTCGTACCCGATCGTCTTTGCCGAGATGTTCACCCTGAGCCCGCGGTCGAGGAAACGGCCCTGCACCTCCACCTTGACGCGCCGCGCGAGATCGACCTCGGCGAAGCGCACGTGGCCGTGGTCGTCGCGCTCGACGTCCTGCAGACCTTCGAGCTCGGCCGGATCGAGTTTTTCGATCAACCCTTCGGCGAGCACGGCGACACCGTGGTTCCGCCCGGCGGCGCGCCTCTTGACGATCGAGCCCTCGACGATGTCGCAGAACTCGGAGAAGGGGACGACGTCGCGACCGAATTCCTCTCCGATGATGGTCAGCGTCGCGCCCGCGGCTTTTCCGATGCCGAGCGCGAGGTGGCCCGCCTTTCGGCCCATCGCCACAACGACGTACCACCGGCCCGTGGACCGGGCATCTTCCATGAGGTTCTGGACGAGCTCGACGCCGACGTGCCGGGCCGTCTGGAAACCGAACGTGGGAATGTGCGGCGGCAGCGGAAGATCGTTGTCGATCGTCTTCGGGACGTGCGCCGCGCGAATGCGCCCGCCGGAGTGCGCAGCCACCGAGCTCGAAGAAAGCGCCGTGTCGTCTCCGCCGATCGTGACGAGATGCGTGACGCCCGCGCCGAGCAGAGTCTCGACGGCCGCGTC
>CAZXLQ010000446.1:0-2315 GCA_964641945.1 uncultured Clostridia bacterium | reverse complement strand
ATCCTTCCGCAAAGACGAGTCTGTGTTTTCAGGCTCTGTCCGTGGGACGCTCGCTACCGCTCGCGGCTCAAGGAACGGGGACCCGGCGGATCGTCCTACGGTCCGTGTCACTTCCGGTAATGATGCGTGAGGCGTGACAGGAGTTCAGAATGAATCCCGGCAATCCTGTCTAACTCCCAGCCTTCGCCCGGAATTTGACGGTACCGTCGGCGACTTCGACGGTGAACTCGATCGCGTCGCAATGCAGCTTCGTGCGGATCTGCTTCACCTGCGCCTCGATGATCTTCTCGAACCGGTCGTAAGGCACTTCGTCCGTAGGTTCGCCGCAAGACCGCTTCGCGGTGACGAGCGCCGTATACAACTCACGCACCTTGTCGGGCTCGGCCGTCGGGTCCGAGCACCGGACGGTCGACGTCGAGAACTCGGGTTCGTGCTCGGGCACTCTCGGCAGCAGCGGCGAAACGTCACGTATCGCCTCGCGGCCGCCTTCCTCGAGGTTCTTGACCGTCCGCCGCCACAGCTCCTTGTACACGTTGTAGCGCGCGACGAGGCTGTTGTACTTGAACCTCTGCCCGAACGTCATGTTGCGGGCGTCGTAGAGCCGCTTCACGAGCGAGTCCGTCCGGTACTTCATGTCGTAGGGCGGCTTCTTCGTCCCGCCATTGAAGTAGATCTCGAACTCGACCTTGAGCTTCCGGATGTCCTCGTCGAGACGAGTGAGTTGTTCGTCAATGCTCGTCGTTGCGCTCACATAAGCCCCTGTACGCGCTGCGGGATCAAAGCAATGTCCGGATGTTTACGAACGCCGAAGCTCCGCGTAGTGTAGTAAGGCATTTCCGGGAGAGTCAAGCATCCGTTCATGAACGCCCTGCTCCGCGCATTGCCCGCCGTCCACGACCTGCTCGACGAGCCCCCGGCCCGCGAGCTCGCCTCCCGGACGAGCCACGCATACGCGCGCGAGCGCCTGCGCGCGGCGCTCGATGCCATCCGTGCCGAAATCATCGACGGCACGCTCTACCTCGAGCCCGAAGCCCTCGTCCGCGAAGCTCTCGCACGGGCCACGGCGCGCGACGAAGCATCGAGCCCGAGCCTGCGCCGGGTCATCAACGCCACAGGCGTCGTCCTGCACACCAACCTCGGCCGTGCGCCGCTTTCGGACCGCGCTCTCGCTGCGATCGTCGGCGTGGCGCGCGGGGCGTCCAACCTCGAGTTCGACCTCGAATCGGGCGGCCGCGGCCGCCGCGATACCCACTGCGAGCGCCTTCTCATCGATCTGCTCGGCTGCGAGGCCGCTGTCGTCGCTAACAACAATGCCGCGGCAGTCATGCTCGTCCTCAACACGCTTGCCGAAGGCGGCGAGGTTGTCATCTCCCGTGGAGAGCTCGTCGAGATTGGGGGAAGCTTCCGCGTTCCCGAAGTCCTCGAGCGCGCCGGGTGCATACTCCATGAAGTCGGGACGACGAACCGGACGCACCTCGCGGACTACGGGCGGGCGATCAACGAGCGGACCCGCCTGCTGCTGCGCGTCCACCCGAGCAACTACCGAATCGTGGGATTCACGGCGCGGCCCTCGACGCGCGAGCTCGCGGAGCTGGGACGTCGCGCCGGCATCCCGGTAGTGGACGACCTGGGATCGGGGTGTCTTCTCGACCCCTCGAGTCTGGGAGTCGGCGACGAACCGCTGGCCCAGACCGCCCTGGCCGACGGCATCGACATCGTGACGTTCAGCGGCGACAAGCTGCTCGGCGGACCGCAATCGGGCATCGTCGCCGGCCGGTCCGAGCTCGTCGACCGGGTTCGGCGAAACCCGCTGATGCGCGCGTTGCGAGTCGACAAGATGGTCTACGCGGGACTCGAGGCCACGCTGCGCGCCTACGTCGAGGGCCGCGCCGAGGAGGAGATTCCCGCGCTGCGGATGCTCACGGCGCCGGTCGAGGCGATCCGCGACCGCGCGATCGCGTTTGCCGCGCATCTTCGGGGTGCCGCGCCGGAGTTTGGCGCCGAGGTGCTCGCGGGCCGAAGCGTTCCTGGCGCGGGGTCGGCGCCGGGAATCGACCTGCCGACGGCGCTCGTGGTGCTGCACCATCCTATCCTCTCGGCGACCGAGCTGGACTCGCGGCTGCGCGCGTCGGATCCTCCGGTCGTCGCCCGCATCGAGAACGAATCCGTCGTGCTGGATCTCAGGACTGTCCGCCCTGACGAAGAGCACGAGCTGCTCGACTGCCTGCTGCACCTTGCGTGAGTCGAGGAGAAGAACCGTAGGCATACAGAGAGCACAGAGGCACAAAGAGCACAGAGGCTCTGTGTTCTTTGTG
>CAZXLQ010000445.1:0-2323 GCA_964641945.1 uncultured Clostridia bacterium | reverse complement strand
ACTTCCTCTTGAGACGGTCCATGGCGCGCTGAGCCTGCACCTCGGTCTTGTAGCGTCGCTCCAGCAAGCGCCTGTCTTCGGACGGCATCGACGAGAACGCATCAGCGACAGGTCCGACGGCCGAGCCCTGGATGTACCAAAAGGGCGGACTCGTGTTGCGCGACAGACCTGGCCGGCGCTTGCCTGTCGATCGACCACGCGCTGCGCGACGACGCCTCGACCTCCGACGACGACGCGGACGGTTCGCTTTCACTGCTGCCGGACGACGCGACTGAAGCGCCATGTACCCGATGCCGCCGACGAGCAGGGCGCCGCCGACGAGCAAGCCCCACCCGGGAATCCCGCCGTAGGTGGTCGTGAAGAAGGACTCTTCCGTCGGGTAGTAGCTCGGCGTCATCGAGCCGTCGGGAACGTACGGGGTCGACGGAGTTCCTGGCGTGGTGAACGCCGTGAGGAAGTCGCTCGGCGAACTGCCGCTCGGCGATCCCTTGCCAGCGCCGGCACCAGCAGGAGCAGGAGCGCTCGGCGCTGTCGCCGCGGACCCGCCAGCGCGTCGGGCGACGTGAGCGTGGGTGTTCGAGACGCGACCACCGCGGAGCCTGGTCTGAAGATTTGCTCCGACGTTCGAGAAGATGCGATTCATCTCGTCCGCCGTCACGCCATCGCGTGCGGTCTCCACGATCGCGTACGCGACGCCAGACGGGATACCAGCGGCATCGCTTCCGCCTCCCCATCCGGTTCGCACCGTTCGACCACGGAAGCCGTACTCCATGGCCTGCCTGAGTAGGCCTGGCACCTCGCCTGCCGGATTCACGAGCCCGTCGATGCGGTAGCCCGCCGCGAGTTGGGTGCCCGCGTTGTAGGTCTCCGGCGCGAGAGCGCCGAGGCCCGAGAGTGCGTACGACATGTTCATCGACCCTTTCTGCGAGAGCGATTGGCCTTGAGCTTCGGACGGAAGGTGTTCCATGCGAACAACGCGAAACTGCCGACCGAAAAGGCCAGGCCGACGAGGGCGTAGCGCTCCATGCGAATCGCACGAGCGTCGGCATCAGCAGCGGTTGTCGCGATGGGACCCACGATGCGGCTCAGATCGATCTGGCCCAGGTGCGGACTCCGAAGGTACGGAGGCTGCGTCTTGTAGACGAGCGGCGAGACACGACCGCGCTGCCGCTGCGGTTGCGAGAGATCCGCGAACACCCACGGGTTCGTCACGCCCCAGGGCTGATAGCCTTCAGCTCGGTTGACCTTGTAGGACACGATCAGTCCTCCTCGTTCCGCTTCATGCTCTTGCGCACGTTCTTGCGGAGCCGCGGCATGAACCAGCCCCAGATGCCCCAGCCGATGCCGATGCCGAGTGCGATCCCAACCGGTAGGACGACCAGAGGTCGCCGGTACCACACATCCAGGGTCGTGATCTCCTGGCCGAGTCCGTAGAGCGGGTACGGCGCCATGCCTGGCGCGTTGCCACGAACTCCGGACATGTCCTGAGCGGCCTCAGCGTACCTGGCTTCGGGCGTCACGAATGAGTTGGCTGGCTTCGGCATGACTCAGAGCCCGACCTTCCTCGCGAGCTTCCTCGCGTTGCGCTTGATCGACTTCCGGTTGGTCCAGAGCAGATAGCCCAGGCCACCCACAGCACCAGCGATGATCAGGTTCTTGGTCGTCAGAAGACCCGCAGCAGCCGGAACGACCGCGGTCGCCGTCGTCTCGGTCGCCACCTGCCCCATGCCGCGCCCGGCCGACGATCCGTAGAGCGCTCCGAGGTCGCTCTTCAGCTTCGCGCTGTTGCGTGTCAGCGGAGCGATGTGCTTTGCCGCAGCCGCCTGCATCTTCCCCCGCGTACGACGCGAGACGGTCGCCAGACGATCCAGCCGAGGCAAGCTGCCGTTCACGCGCTTCGCAGACCTCAGGTCCTGCACCGCTGCGTGCATCACGCAGTGCGCGACCACATCCTCCATCGCCCGAGCCGGGTCGTAGCCCATCGAGACGAGGCGATCTGCGACGCCCTTCGCACGCGACGCCATGCCCGGATCGAGCGCTTCCAGCGCGTTCACGAGGAACTGGGAACGCGCGACCGGAGACTGTCCGTTCGTCTCGACCATCACGAGCGTTGCGACCTTCCGACCGAAGGCTTCGATGTGCGACCGGGGACCCGTCGACTCCGCACGCATTTCGGGAGGCGGAGCCGCATCGACGAACGGCGAGTACGCTCGCTTGAGCCTCGGCACCCTGGTCTTGAGGGTCACGCCACCCGCCGATGGCTGCACGACTCGCCACTCGTTGGCGACGGTGTCGAACATCTCGCTCTGCTGCACTCCCAGAT
>CAZXLQ010000444.1:0-2423 GCA_964641945.1 uncultured Clostridia bacterium | reverse complement strand
CGAAACATGGAAGGGGCGCGCCTTCCTTGTTTCGCCCCTGCGGGGCTTTCGTCCACTCATTCGCAGATCCCACGGCTTGCGCCGTGGGCTCAGGTTCTTTCGCGCCTACGGCGCTTTTCGGAACCGGACCGCTCCGGCTCGCGTTTGTTGGCTATCGCTTCGAGGCCAAACCGGTCGACTCCGTCGCTCCCGCCAGATAGAAACAACCGCGCTTACCGCCCGGGGTTCCGGGCGAGACCGGCGCAGAATTCCGTCACGGCGTCCACGAAACGATCCTCAGCCTCGAACGGCGGCAGGTGCCCGCACCCGTCGAGCACCACGAGCTTCGCGCCCTCGATCCGGTCGCGCCACACTTCTGCGTGAGCGAGCGGCACGACGCGGTCTCGATCGCCCCACAGAACCAGGGTCGGACAGACGATCCGCCGAAGCCTCCGCTCGAGTTTCGCATTCGCAAGCAACGGCGACAGGTGCGTCGCGCATTCGACCGTTCGCGACGCGGCTTCGGACCGGTCCGACCCGGCCTTGAAAGGCAGCGCGATCTCCGCCATCGGCCCGTCCGCCTCCGCGAAGACCCGATCCCTCAGGGCCCGAACGTCATTCCGGATTGCGCCAACATCCGCCGTCGGTGCGTCGCCAACCTCGAGCCCGAGAGCATCGACGAGAACGAGCCGTCCAACACGCTCCGGCGCGCGGACAGCCAGCTCCGCGGCAATCCAGCCGCCAAGACTCACCCCAACCAGGTTGACGCTTCGCAGTTCGAGCGCGTCCAGCAGATCGAGATAGTGAAAGGCGACGTCTTCTATTGAGTCGATCCCCGCGGATTCCGTTCCGCCAAGGCCCGGATGCGCCGGTGCGATAACGTCGAAGGTCCTGGCCAGCTTCTGATGGAACGGCAGCCACCGCGTCTCGCCAATCAGGCTGTGCAGGTAGAGCATCGGCGCGCCGTCTCCGCCTCGCTGCAGGTCGACCCGATGGTCGAATGCGTTCACGTCGTGCCGCTTGCCCGATTCGTGAAGCTTCGTCTTGAGTCCGTAGACGAGTTTCGTGAAGGTCTTTCTGATCATCCCGGGAATCCCGATTGCGTCACTCGACTGGAAAGGCCGGCACGAGCTCACGTTGCGGCTCGTCGGCGATGTACCTGACCTGCTCGAGGAAGAGTCCCGATGGCGGCGCCGTCAATGGCGCCGGGACGCGAGATGGCGTGCGCAGCAGCGCCGAGGCCTGAGCCGGCGAGAGCTGTCCCCGGCCCACGGCCACGATCGTTCCAACCATTCGCCGGACCATTTTCCAGAGAAAGTGCGACGCCGCGACCCGGTAGAGCAGCAGGTCGCCGGCTCCGACGATCCGCGATTCGCGCACGTGGACGATCGTGGAGTCCTTCGGGTCGTCCCGGTCGCAGAAGCTCTCGAAGTCGTGGCGTCCCTCGAAAAGCGATGCAGCCGTCACCATCGCCGACTCGTCCAGCGAGTCTTTCACCCACCAGACGAAGCGCTTGCCGAAAGCAGTCCGACGCGTCGAGATCTGGTAGAGGTAAGAGCGCTCGAGCGCCTGATGACGGGCGTGAAACGACGCGGCCGCCGGGTCGATGCGCAGGACGTTGACGTCCGGAGGCAGTGCGTCGTTGAGGCCGTAGAACAGCGCCTTGGCCGCCATCGGCCGCGTAGTTCGCAGATGCGCAACCTGGCCGAGCGCATGCACGCCGGCATCAGTGCGACCCGCGCCTCCTATTTCGACACGCTCCTCGAACACCTTCTCGGCTGCGGACCGCAGGACTCCCTGCACGGTCGTGGCATTGCGCTGCTCCTGCCAGCCACCGTAGCGGGTCCCGTCGTACTCGACGACGAGCTTCCAGCAATGCGCCGCCGGCCTCGGCGCCCGCGGCGGCGCGGACACGGGACGCTGGCGGCTCAGGACCGACTCCGTTCGATCGCGTATCGCATCTCGCGGACCGCGGTGTCGAGTCCGACGAGGATCGCGCGGGCGACTATGTTGTGGCCGATGTTGAGCTCCTCCATCTCCCCAATCGCAGCGATGGGGGCGACATTGAGGTATGTCAGGCCGTGACCCGCAGCGACTCGGAGCCCTGCCGCCGCTGCGCGACGAGACGCGTCGGCGTGGCGCGCGGTCTCAGCCGCAACTTCGGTCAATCGGGTCGCGTGGTGAACGGCAACGCCCCTCGGCGCCTCCGTGAGGACCGCGTATCGAGCCGTGCAAAGCTCGATCTGGTGCGCGCCGATCGCCGCGGATGCGTCGATCTGATCGGGGTCGGGTTCGATGAAAATGCTGACGTCGAGCCCGCCGTCGACGAGCCTCCGGACGGCGGCCTCCGTCCTCGCGCGATGGGCGACAACATCGAGGCCGCCCTCGGTCGTGATCTCGTCGGGCGACTCGGGGACCAGCGTCACGGTGTCGGGACGCAACGC
>CAZXLQ010000443.1:0-2426 GCA_964641945.1 uncultured Clostridia bacterium | reverse complement strand
GCGACAGGAAGAACTCGCTGCGCGGGTTGCGCCGCGAGAGGTAGTAGGTCCCCTCGGGCGTGCGAAAGTCGCCTTCGCGCTCCTTGTGCCCATAGGGGTTGAGTCCGAGCCGGACCGGGTACGCGGCGATGACCTGCTGCGACCGCAGCAGGTACAGCTTGCGCTCGCCCTTCTTCACCACGATGCGATCGGCCGTCGCGAAGGCCGAGGCGCCGGACGGCTGAGCAACCGGGGCCGAGACCATGGCGCCGGCGGCGATGTCCGCGGGCGCCGCCGTCCCCTGGCTCGCCCCCAGGCTCGAGATCGAGCCGAAGGCCTGCGCGAGGGCGCCCCCCGCGGGCAGCATGACGAGGAGCAGCGCCAGCAGCGGCGCGGTGTGCGTGCGGTGGTCCATTGGGGCCGAGATTATAGCCACGGAACGAGAAAAGTCGTGCGCCGGTTCACGAGGCAGCCACGCAGCGCCGGTTCCGGTGCAGAGGCCGTGCGATCTCGCTGGATGCCGCGTTGCAGAAACCCCGGACGTAATCTCGCGCGGCCCGGCGCACACTTCGATGCAGGACGCTCGTCATGACCAGGATTCTCGCGCTTGCCTGTGCCGTACTTTCGGTTGTTGCCGGCCGTTTCGGGCAGGCCGATGCTGCGGAGCCGGCGCCTGGGACCGGGCAATGGAAGTTCACCGCTGCGATCTACGGCTGGATTGCAGGAATCGACGGGACGGTGGCGGCATTCGGTACGCCGGCAGCCGATGCCGATGCAAGCCTGGGGGGCGTGCTGGATCGGCTCGAAGCGGGATACATGGGGCTCGGGGAAGCGCGCCACGGCCGCTTCTGCCTCGCAGGCGACGTCTACTGGGTCAGGCTCTCCGAGGAACAGGGCATCGCGATCGGCCCGATCGCTTCGAGCGCAGAGGTGACCACCGAGAGTTCGATGTGGACGGGCGTTGCCGGATACGCGCTCGTGCACGACGATGCGGCGAGTCTCGACGCAATCGCGGGCGCTCGCGTGTGGTCGGTGAACAACCTGCTGCGGATCGGTAGTGGCCCGCTGGAAGGCATGTCCACGAGGGACGACGCCACCTGGGTGGATCCCGTCGTCGGCGTCAAGGGAATGGCTCAACTCGGCTCGAGGTATTACGCGACGGGCTGGGCGCTCGTCGGGGGCTTTGGCGCGGGCTCGGATTCCATGTGGGACGTGACGGGCGTCATCGGGTACCGGTTCAGCGACACGTTCTCCGTCGCTGCCGGCTACCGCATCCTCGGCGTCGACTATCGGGACGACGGCTTCGCGTACGACATCGAGCAGTCGGGGCCGATGCTGGGTGCAGCCGTCGAGTTCTGACCGCTGCGACGGCCGGCCCAAGATTGCCGACAGTGGCCGGCCCGACGTCCGCGTGCAAGACTCCGCTACTCGCCTCGATGCGCGGTGTTGCCGATGGAGATCAGACTCGACGACCTCTCGGGGCCCGGGATCCACGCCTTGCTCGACGAACACCTTGCGGAAATGCACCGGATTTCCCCGCCCGAGAGTGTGCACGCACTGCCGGTCGACGGATTGCGGCAGCCGGACGTCACGTTCTGGACCGCCTGGTCCGGAAACGATCTGCTCGGCTGCGGCGCCCTGCGGGAGTTGAGTGCCGTGCATGGCGAGATCAAGTCGATGCGGACCGCGAACGCCCATCGCGGCAAGGGTGTCGCGAAGGCCCTGCTCGAGCACATCGTCGAGGAAGCGAAGAGACGCGGCTACGAGAGACTCAGCCTCGAGACCGGCTCGCAGCAGGAATTCGAACCCGCGCGGACGCTCTACGAGCGCTTCGGCTTCGCCAGTTGCCCGCCCTTCGCCGACTACGCCGAGGATCCCAACAGCGTCTTCATGACGCGGCGCCTGGTGTAAGATTTCGACGACCGGAACAGCTTCATGCCTCGCAGACTCATCTCGATCGCCGTCGTCCTCCTGCTCGGCACGGCCCACGCCGACGAGACGATCCGCTGCGGCCGCTGGGTGGTGGATTCCTCCGCGACCGTCGAGGAACTCGTCAGCAAGTGCGGCGAGCCCACCGCGAAGGACTCAGTGGTGCAGGATGTGCGAGCCCGCAACACCGACGGCACGACGCGGGTGGTCGGTACGACGGTCACGGAATTCTGGACCTACGATCGCGGCAGCGGTGCCCTGCCGATCGTCGTGACCATCGTCGACGGCAAGATCCACTCCATCGAGCACGCGCCCTGACCGGGGGAGTCCGAAGATGAGACCGTCACTGTTCGCGGCGCTCCTCGCATGCACGACTGCGCTCTCCCTCGCATGCGCGGAGCCGCTGCCATCCGTGCCGCTGCCGCCGGAGCTCGATCGCGTCCTGCGGGACTACGAGCGTGCGTGGGCCGCGAACGACCCGGACGGCCTGGCACGACTGTTCACCGCCGAGGGCATGG
>CAZXLQ010000442.1:0-2438 GCA_964641945.1 uncultured Clostridia bacterium | reverse complement strand
CGCGCGCACACGCTCGAAGCTGTCGCCCTCGAAGCTGCCGGGCCGCATTGGTCGTGCCGAGAGCAGCAGCAATCCGGTCTCACGATATGGAGCCCACGGCCAGGAGGCGTTCCACTCGTCCCATTTCTCGAGCGACTCTACTCCCAGATCCGTGTAGAAGTCGTCGGCCCCGTAATCCATCCGTACGAACTTGCTGATGTCGGTCGAGCTCGCGAGCGGATGCGGTAGCGGGCCGGGATCGACGAGAGTCACGTCGTGGCCACGCCGGCGCAACTCGATGGAAGCGGACACGCCGAACGCGCCTGCGCCGACAACGATGACTTTCGACGAGCTCACGATCATTCTTCGAATTGTCCTACATTGCGCCTCTGCGGGACCTCCGCGCCTCTGCGAGAAACCCTGAGCGAACGACAGTTTCCCGCAGAGACGCGGAGGTCCCGCAGAGACGCAGAGGCCCCCCCAGTTCTCGACTTCCCTACCGCCTCGCCTTCCGGAACCGCCGTACCTTGATCAGGTTCCCACACGAATCCGCACACCACCTGCGCGTCCGGTTCTTGCTCTCGTCGTAGAACACCCACCGGCAGTCCGGATTCCCGCATAGCTTCAGCCTGTGCGCATCGTGCGCCGCAAGCAGTTCGCCAAACGACGCCGCCACTTCCGACGCGATCCATGCCCAATCACGCTTCGCCGGCTCGAACGTGACATGAACCCCGCTTCCGTCACGCACCAGCCGGCGCCGCAACGGCGCGGCAGCCAACGCCGCGTCCACCGCCGCAAGGTCTTCGCCCTCTGCGGCGCGCTCCTCGACCAGCCCCTCAACGACTCGCCACATCGCCGACCGCAGTGCTTCGAGATCCGCCGCAACTGCACGCCCTGGCGCGCCCGGATCACCGAGCCCCCAGCGGGAAAGAAAGCTCGCCAACCACTCCGGATCGCGCAGCCGGTCCGTCCGCCGGCCACCCCCAAGGTAGTCGCGGACGTCGCTGTTCATGAAATCGAGACAGAGCAGTTCCAAGCGGTGCGTAACCCTCAAAATAACTATTGACCGTTACATCGGCCATGCCTTAGTATCCGCCCGTAATGACTGAACGTCAAATTACTCGTTACAGGGAGGCGGTATGAAACAGGTCAGCGTCATTGCGAATCAGGTGCGTCGCGTCTACGGAGGCGATGCGTGGCACGGTCCGTCATTGAGGGAGGCGCTCAACGGTGTGACAGCCGAACAGGCGGCGGCTCGACCGATTGGCGAATCGCATTCCATCGCCGAGATCGTCGCGCACATCGGCGGGTGGTCCGACCTGGTGCGGCGGCGCATCGGGGGCGAGACGGTTTCCGAACCGGACGGCGGCGACTGGCCGGTCGTGTCGAACGGGGCCGCGAAGAACTGGGAGGAGTCGGTGGCCGAGGTCCTCGAGCGAGGAGTGGCACTCGCGGATGCGATCGATGCGATCGATCCGAATGCCGCAACCGACGAGCAGATCGGAAACGCCCTCGGCGCGCTCCACCACGCGATCTACCACACCGGCCAGATTGCCGTCCTGCGCAAGGGCGCTTAGACGGGAGAGTTGACAGGATTGGCAGGACTTTTCAGGGATGAACAGGATTCTCTCGGGTCGTTGTAGGCAAGCTAGCTTCGTCGGAAGGTGCGCGCTCAGCAATACCCAAGAAAATCCTGTGAATCCCGAAAAATCCTGTCAATCCTGTCAACTCTCCTCCCTCGCATAGGCGACCGCGTCTCCGAGGGTCATGCGCGCGCCGGCGGCTTCTTCAGCGGCGGCCGTCGCACCGACAGCCTCGCGGGCCTCGGCGAGATGCCGTTCGAAGTCTTCCCGCTCGAACGGGTTCTGCACGAGTCCGAGCCCGCCGCCGAGTGACCGGAACGCGCCGGCCAGTCGCAGCGCCCGGACGGGATTCCCTTCATCCATCGCGAGACCTGCGAAACTCGCCAGCGAGAACACCGCGTTCGGGTGGTCGCCGATCTCGAAATGCGCCTGAAGCGCCGCTCTGAGGTTCTCCCCCGCAGCCTTCTGATTACCGAGGAAGCGCAACGCGTCGCCGAGCGAGTTTCGCGCCGACGCGGTCATGCGCCGGTCGCCGAGCTCGCCGAACAGCTCAACGGCTTCCTCGAAGAGCCCCACGGCAACCGACATCTCGTCACGCTCCGTAGCCAGGACCCCGATGCTCATCAGCGACCTCGCCACCGCCTGGCGGAACCCGAGTCTCCGCCCCAGCGCGAGAGCCTCTTCATAAAGTGCCTGCGCCCGGTCGCGGTCGCCTCGAATGCGGACGATCATCCCCAGGTTGTTGAGAACGTTCGCGAGGTTTGCCTCGTCGCCCAGCTCGCGAAATGTCGCGGCGCACTCCTCGTAATGTTCCAGCGCCGCCTCGTAGTCCGCGAGGTAATACGCGACACCGCCGAGACTGTTGAGCGTCGTCGC
>CAZXLQ010000441.1:0-2469 GCA_964641945.1 uncultured Clostridia bacterium | reverse complement strand
ATACGAGCCGGTGGTTCTACTTCGGTGCGGCGGTCTCGCAATACAGTGCGACCGCGGAGCGGTCGCATCTCCAGTCCCGGAGATATCGCGCGTCGCAGGCGACAACGTGCTTCTTCGAGTAGTGAGACGAACTCCTCGTAGCAGGATACGAGCCGGTGGTTCTACTTCGGTGCGGCGGTCTCGCAATACAGTGCGACCGCTCCGCGGTCGGCGCGTTGTGGTTGGCGGTACCGCGGGTCGCGCGTAGGTTCGCTGCGCTCGCCCGCGCGCGACCCACGGCTATTTCATCGACCGCTCCGCGGTCGTGGAATGGATGCTCGAGTGCAGGGCGGCAGTTGACGAAGTAACAGAGCCCAGCCGCACCGTGAGCACCACCTGAAAGAGGAATCTCAGGAGCCCGTCTGTTCGTCGCGCATTCGTGCGGTGAATTGTTCGCTCTGTCCTCGCGCGACGCTGAGCGTCTCCCACGATGAAGAACGCAGGTGCTTGGCCAGGAAAACGATCTGGCCGGCGTGATAGGCATAGTGCGTGAGCTGCCGGCAGATAGCTGCCGTCACGCTGTGCGGCTCGGATCGTATGGTGACGGTGCGTGAAAGGTCCGCCGGTCCGAGGGCTTCGAGCGCATCGTGCACGAGCAACCAGCCGGCCTCGAGGCGTTCGGTCAGCGCCGACCGGGTATCTCCGTCGTCGAGGACGAACTCGCGATCCCGCTGCCGGTCAGGCTTTTCTCCGTCGGTGGTCAGGAAGTCGGTCCATCGCGATCGCATGTTGCCCGCAAGGTGTTTCACTATATTCGCGACGCTGTTCGATTCGGGGTCGATCGTCCGGAAGTACTGCTCGTCATCGAGTTGCGCGACCGCGCGGGCGATCAATGATTGCGACTCTTCGAAGCGCCGCCGCGCCTCGACAAGAAACGTGGACTCGTCGGTCATCGCCAGTCCTCCAATCTCAGTCAGCAGCAAGGGCGGCGTCGATGTCATCACGCCATTGCCTCACCCAGGGATCCGGACAATGCGCAAACGTCGCCAGGAACATGCGCGCCTCTTCACGGCGTCCGGTCCGATCGATCAACTCGACGAGCTCGTTGCCGGTCGGCGCCGAGTTGAGCTCGGTCACGAGTGCGGCGAGGATCGGCCATCGGACGTCGTCGACGCCTTCGTGGTGAAGGCGGCGAAACGGCTTCGCACCGAAATTGGACGAGCCGTGGACGATGGACAGCGCGATCTGGGTCCACAACGCGAGCGGGTCGCCGGGATTGGCACCGAGGACGGCGGCCACGTGTTCTCGCAGCTTGAAGAGCGTGGGACGTCCGTTCGTTCCAGCCCAGATCTCGTCGGATCGCGGCGTTGCGTTGAGCCGGCGAAGCGCGTCGAACAGGGTGTCGATGAGCTTGTCCAGTAATTCGCGTCCGCCGACGGCAGAGAAGGCCGAGAGGCTCGCGACGAAGCCGGCATCGAGGAGGTCAGGGCGAAACTCCGAATCCTCCAGATGCCAGGCGATTGCGGACCGGCGCAGATGGCCGACGAGATACTCGAACAGTTCGTCGTCAGTCGGAATCGCAGGCAGATGCTCGGTGCTCAATGGAATCTCCGTCGAATCATGCGTCGATCAGTCGAACGCCCCGGCGCACGACGATCGGCGAGCCCTCGGCGATGAATACGGAGGTCGCGGGTACTGCCAGCGCGTTTCCGAAGGCCTCGCCATAAAGCGACCTCGTGTCGGCCGAGAAAGTGTGATCCGTGGCGATCCAGACGCGCCACGGGGGATGTTCGACCTGGTACTCGACCGTCGAGCCGTCACGCTGCCGTGCATAGCCCCAGTAGTGCTCGGTGATGAACTCGGCTTCTGAAGCGGGAACGAGGGGTTGCGATGGTCCGTTGCACGAGGCCCGCAATCGTCCCCACTCGCCCCTGAGACGCCAGGAGTATTCGGCGTAGCCGGCGCCGCCATCGAGCCGAACATCGCTTTTCATGGGAAGAGAAATGTAGTTCTCGCCGTAAACCCACCTGGCCACCGCGGCGATGGCCCACTTCGGAACGACTTCACGAACGAAGACGACGCCTCGCCGAACCTCGCCGTCGACAGTACGCCGCACATAGAAACGCAGATTCAGCTCGTCGAAGTTCGTGTGGAACGGAACGGCGATGCCAAGGACTCGTGTCCGCAGGAACCGGAACCCCACGACGCTCACGTAGTGCCGGCCCTCCCACGTGTCGAGCTCGGTTCCGCGCGGAACGAGCGGTTCGAGGAGTTTCGGGTCGACTTCGATGTTGACCATCACGAGGTACCGCCACTCCGCTGTCAGAAAGACACGTTCCGGCGCGGCACGATAGGGCGACACGTCGTTCAAGCGGCGGTTCGTCCGTGATCGAGGACCTTGGAACTACATCGGAAAGGCGACAAAGTCTGACTCCTGCCAAAGGGGAGAAAGCGTCATCCTACAGAGACGATCATCGGTTTGTCATGAAC
>CAZXLQ010000440.1:0-2471 GCA_964641945.1 uncultured Clostridia bacterium | reverse complement strand
ATTCACATCTACACGGACGGCCGGGCGCTCGGCTGGACGATGCTCTACGGGCAAGGCTGCCGCGCGCTCGGTTCTGACGGGTTCACGACGATCGAGCTGTGAAGTTCTCCGCCTTCCTCCGGGCCTTCGAGACGCTGCTGAAGGAACGGATGAGGGAGTTCCGCTGCCCGGTTCACCTCTGCTTCGGGCAGGAGGAGGTCCCGGAGATCCTCCACGAGAAGCTCCGGCGGGAGGACTGGCTCTTCTCGACGCACCGCTCGCACGGGCATTACCTCGCGAAGGGCGGCAGCGCGGAGCGGCTCCTGGCCGAGATCGAGGGCCGCGAAGACGGGATCAACGGCGGCTTCTCGGGGAGCCAGAGCTTCTGCGACCCGGCGATCAGGTTCCACTCGACGGCGATCGTCGGCGGCCTGATCGCGGCGGCGACCGGGACGGCGCTCGCGCTGAAACTCCAGCGATCGAACGCGCTCGCGATCTGCTGCCTCGGGGACGGGGCGGCGGAGCAGGGCGTCTTCTGGGAGTCGCTGAACTTCGCCTCGCTCCAGAAGCTCCCGGTCGTCTTTGTCTGCGAGAACAACGGCTATTCGGTCCACGCGCCGTTCGCGGACCGGCAGTGCGCGCCGCTCTCCTCTCGGGTCGGAGCCTTCCGTATCCCTGTCGCGAAGGGCGGAGACGGGCTCCGGACAATCCTCGAAGGGAGGACGGCGCCGGCGTTCGTCGAGGTCCCCTGCGAGCGGATCGGGAACCACGTCTCGGCGATGGAGGATCTCCGTGACGTTCGTTGAGGCGGTACGAGGCGCGCTCGCGGAGGCGCTCGCCGACCGCTCCGTCGTGCTCCTCTCGCAGCTCGGGCGCTGGGGGCTCGGCGGCGTCACGGAGGGGCTCCACGCGCGCTACGCGGTGCGGGTGCTCACGATGCCGAACTCCGAGAACCTCATGCACGGCGCGGCGATGGGGCTCGCGCTCGCCGGGATGCGGCCAGTCGTCTTGAACGAGCGGATGGACTTCCTCGCGCTCGCGATGGACCCGCTCCTGAACCACATCCCGATCTGGCCGGCGCGCGCGCCGATGCCGATGCCGGTCACGGTGATCGCCGTCGTCGGGAAGGGCAAGGGGCAGGGGCCGCAGCACTCGAAGAACCTCGCGCCGTTCTTCCGGACGGTCGAGGGCTGGGAGGTCTCGGAGCCGACGTCTCCCGGACGCGCGGCGGAGGAGCTGCGTCGCGCGATCTTCGGGGAGCGCCCGACGCTCTATGTCTTGCACAGGGAGTTTTTCAACGCCGAGGGCGAGGTTTCGCCGCCGGCAACCGATCGCGTCCGTTTCTGCGGCGCGTCTATGCGCCACGAGCGCGCGTTCTACGAAGGAGAAGGGAAATGACGCTTCAATATTCGGTGGCGGTCAACAACGCGCGCCTCGACTCGGTCGAATCGACGATCGGCGGCGGGCCGGAACTTCACATTCGCACGGGGCTCCCGCCCTCGAACTGCGCGCAGCCGCCGACGGGGACGCTTCTCTGCGTGATCCAGCTCCCGGCGGACTGGATGGCGGCGGCGTCCGGCGCGTCGAAGGCGAAGAGCGGGACGTGGTCGAACACCGCGATCGCGACCGGGACGGCGGGGCACTTCCGGATCACGAACGGCTCGCCGACGGACGTCTGCCAGATCCAGGGCGTGATCGAGACGACCGGCGGCTCGCCGACCGGCGACATGGGGCTCGACAACACGTCGATCTCCAGCGGCCAGACGGTCACGGTCTCGACGTTCACCATCACGGCCGGGAACCAGTAACGGGTGACATTATGCTCACGCAGCAGCAACTCTCCGCCCTGAAGGCAGAGATCGACGCCGATCCTGTTCTCGCCGCGAAACCGCTCAACTCGGACGGGTATTTCGACATCGCGGCGATCTTGAACGGGCAGCTCGCGAGCCCGGACTTCTGGGTGTGGCGCTCGATCGTCACGCAAGACGAGATCATGCAGAACGGGTTCGACTGGGTGCGTGTCGACAACCTTTCAGTCGGAAAGGCTCGGATCTGGGACTGGCTTTTTGACAATGCCGCGACGGCGATCAACCCGAGCAAGGCGAACGTCCGCGCCGGTGTCGCCGAGACCTGGAAGGGCACCGCGGCGGATAACGCGGTGCGTCTCCGGGTGTTTCAGCATTGTCAGCAGCGCGCGACGCGGGCGCAGAAACTGTTCGCGGCAGGTGCGGGCACCCTCACCGATCAGGACGGCGTCGGCCCGGCGACGATGGCGGTCGAAACGATCACGCTCGCCGACGTCGAGGCGGCGAGGGCGCTGCCGTGAGCGCCGAGCGGATCGAGCGCCTGATGGCGCAATTCAACGGCGCGATCAAGTACACGCCGATGCTTGCGGATCATCCCGACTGGACCGACGAGGCGTGTGTCGAGTTCGCGCGCAAATGGGACGCGGTCGCTAGGGCGCGGCACGCGGCCGGCGATCCGAAGTGGAA
>CAZXLQ010000439.1:0-2476 GCA_964641945.1 uncultured Clostridia bacterium | reverse complement strand
CTCGCGGGGACCGCTCGGGCGCCGCCCCGTCCGCAGGCCGCTCGCTACCGCTCGCGGTTCTGATGCTCGAGGGACGCGTTACGACGACCGGAGAGACAACGCGAGCGGCAGAGAGCTGGCCTGCCCCGTGCCGCACCACCTGCAACCATGATGTTGCAAGGACGTTCCAGCCACGTTACTATCGTCGGACCGCTTCGTTCCGAGCCTTTCTTCGCAGTCGTGCATTCCAGCAGTCTGACGAGCAGGGGTCAGGATTTCATCCAACGCGATCTTTTTCCGGGACCTGCGAGCTTCGCGGCTTCTTCGGACAGGTCCAGAGCTCGGTGCGAGCGGATCCGTAGAACCACCACTCACATTTTTCTCGGGAGGGAAGTTTTCATGGCGAGAAGTCTAAGATTTGGTCGGGTCGGTGCCGCCTTTGCGGTTTTCGCGCTCGTCCTGACGTCGCTCGTGGCGCCGTCGTCAAGCCTTGCGGCGCCGGGCACGGAGAAGAACACTGTTCGGACCGCTGTTCGAGAGACTGCGAGGCAGGACCTCGGCACGTCGGCTCTCTACAAGACAGCCAGCCAGCGTGGTGAGATCGGCTCGATTGAGCTCAACGTGGATGATCTCGACGATGGCGAGTCTGCATCCGTGTTCACGTTCGGAGGCGATCTGGTAGTGAAGGCCGGGTTCGGCAATCGGTTCACGTTGACGAACGACCAGACGCCCTTCGCGCTCAAGCAGGCGGCGGCGTTCCTTGTCGAGACTACGGATGGCGTTGGATTCGAGGCCGGTCAGATGGTCGGCATCACGGTCCTGGTCGACGCCTCGGGCTCCGGCAACATCAACAATGCCATAGCGGTGCTGAACGGCTCGTTCACGCTCGCTGAACTTGGCTTCATCGCCGTTGGCCTGCCTGAGCCGATCATCATCAAGCAGGGTGACGTTTACATCATCTTCACGGATCTCAGTGACGACGCCGATGACACGGTCATCCCTGTACTTCTCGAAGAGAACGGCGGTGTCGCAGACGGTCGAGCTTATGCCGTCCTGTCTACCGGAACTCCGAATCCGTCGCTCACCAGCGGGTACACCGATTTGCTGAATGACTCAATGGTTCTAGGGAACTGCATAGTCCGCGGATTTGGCGACCCTGCAGCTCCTGGTGATCTCGTAACCGGATTGAACGAGCCGTTTGACGCCTCGCTCTCCACGCCAACTGGTCTTACGGCGACCGGATCGGCGCCTGTCCTGCTTTCATGGACCGCACCGAACCTCCCCGGCCCGCCTACACCGACGCCGGTTGCCGAGGCCGAGGCCAACGACTCGCCGGCTACGGCGCAGGACGTCGGCGTTAACGTCAAAGTCTCGGGTGCTGCCAACTCGAACCAGGATGGTGCATCCGGTGGGTTCGGAACGGACGACGTCGAGGACTGGTTTGCGTTCACGCTTCCAGCGCCAACGTCGGTCAGCATCGACCTGACTGGATTCGGAGGAACGGACTTCGACCTACTTCTCTACCCGATTGGCGGGCCGTTCGAGAGTGATTCGGCGACGGCTGTCTCGGGCGGTGGAGCAGGCGAGGAAGAGCACATCGAGATTCCAGTGCTCGCGGCCGGTACGTACGTCGTTGCCGTCACGGCATTTGATCCGGATGTGCCATCTAACACGAACTACATGCTCACGATTGTGGCGGCACCCAAGGTGAATCGTTACAACATCTTCACTGGATCTTCCGAAGGCTTCACGCCTGGTCCGGAAACGTTCTTTGGAGCGGTTCCGGGTGACCTGACTTCGTTCTCGGTGGCGGAAGCTGCTCAGGGCGCGTTCTTCAAGGTCACGGCTGTTATCGGAGCCGTTCAGACAAATGGCTCCAACGGCGCGACGGGAAGCCCGTGCGAGGGCGGACCGACGTTCACGTCGATCAAGGCCAAGCGCGGTGGAAATGGCAAGATCACGTTCAAGGGTGGATCGGGCAATCTCGCCGGGATCAGCATCCTGATCAACGGTGTCGGTTTCTCGACAGCGCCGAAGGTTAAGGGAACGAAGGTCACCCAGAAGGGACCGTTGGCCAATGGGCAGACTGTTGGGCAGGCGTGTCCGGCAGGATGCACAGTTACCATCCTTACAGCGGCGGGGTGTTCGACGGCGACCGTGCCGTAGTCGGACTGTCCATCAAGCCGGGCTTTCGAGTCCGTTGCGACGCCCGCTCCGGGGATATCCGGGGCGGGCGTTCTTGCATCTCGAACGAGTTGAGCGGCAGGCCGAGGGTGAAGCTGATGGCGTGGTTTGGAGCCGGCCGATGGTCGCGGCCGTGAAGCCTCGCCAAATAGCCGTGATGTCGCATCCGCCACCACCCAAGTGAGCGCTCAGTACGGCCGGCCGCTCACTCCGTTCGCGGTTCCGGGTCGGCCTGCGGCCGACGGGGACCGCACTCCCCTCCCGACCGCACGTCCCAGAACCGCGAACGCAGTGAGCGGCCGGCCTTGCATCT
>CAZXLQ010000438.1:0-2478 GCA_964641945.1 uncultured Clostridia bacterium | reverse complement strand
AGATGGTCGATCTCGAGGCGAAAAAAGCCAGGAAGTAGATCGCGCCACCTGCGCCGCCAGGCGCTGGTCGGTCTGACGGAGCAGCGACGGCTCTATTCAATGTCGGCTCTTTGGCTTGGCGGATTCCCTGCGCCTCTGCGAGAAATTCGAGCGTAAGACGCTTTTCCCGCAGAGGCGCAAGGGTCTCGCAGAGGCGCTGGGGAACTCCGCGAACGTGCCTGAACACAAAGCATTTACAAACGGCACGACCGATTTGCTGTAGCCTCCTCGGGCACTTCGACGTTCGAGGGAGGTTCGCGGATGAGGGCACGACCGGTACTCGGTTTCCTGTTCACGGCGTTTTGCATCGCCGTCGCTCCGGCGCAACAGGTGGCGGATTCCGATTTCGCTCCGCCGATCCCGAATCCGGCCTATCAGTCCGGCAAGGGCCCGACCGTCCTGATCGACGAGGGGCACCACAACTTCCACACGGCAACGGGACGTTACAAGCCATTCGCCGATCTGCTCCGCCGCGACGGGTACGTGGTCCGCGGCTCGTCGTCGCTCTTCACGAAGGAGTCGCTCGAAGGTGCGCGCGTTCTCGTCATCGCCAACGCCCTGAACCCTCGCAACGAGGAAGACTGGACGCTACCGACCCCGTCGGCATTCACGGATGCCGAGGTCGCAGTGGTGCGCGACTGGGTTCGCGGCGGCGGGTCGCTGCTGCTCATCGCCGATCACATGCCGTTTCCCGGTGCCGTCGCGACGATCGCGAAGGCGTTCGACGTCACGTTCAGCAACGGGTTCGCCTTCCCGGTCGACGACCAGAATTCTCCGATCGTCTTTTCGCGAGATTCCGGGGCGCTCGCCGATCACGCTGTGAGTCGCGGACGCGACGACACCGAGCGCATCGCGAAGGTCGCGACGTTCACCGGGTCGGCGTTTCGGGTCGGGAAGGGGGCGACGCCAATTCTCGTTTTCAAGGCAAAGGTCGTGTCGCTCGAGCCGAAGGAGGCGTGGAGTTTCGACAAGGACACTCCGCGAACGGACGTCTCGGACTGGTGTCAGGGCGCCGTAATGCGGCACGGCAAGGGCCGCGTGGCGATTTTCGGTGAGGCGGCGATGTTCTCGGCGCAACTCGCCGGTCCCGACAGGAAGCCGATGGGCATGAACAGCCCGGTGGCTGCCGAAAACGCCAGGTTTCTGCTCAATGTCACGCACTGGCTGACCGGACTTCTCGGAGACTGAGACCGAACGAGCCTCTTCCCACGGCGCAGCGGCAGGCTGCGCGTTGCGGGCCAAGGCGCGCGTGCGATAGAAGTCCCCTTCACGCATGCCGAATTCCGAGGAGGCCGACCACCGTGTCTGGACATGACGCTCTTGAGAAGCGACGACGAATCTCTGAAGAATCGTATTTCGCCAGGGAAGAACAGGAACTGATCGAGAAGCTCAGGCGAAAAGCCGAGCTGGCCGCGGAGCACAAGGAGATTGGAGAAGCTGCCGGGCTCGCGGACGACGAACTCATCGCGGAGTTGGTGAAGTTCGGATTCAAGCGCGAGACGATTTCGCTGCTGCACCTCGTGCCGCTCATTGAGCTGGCCTGGGCTAGCGGTTCGGTCTCGAGCCGCGAGCGAGCGGCGATTGTCGAGGCTGCGCGATCGAGGGGCGTTGTCGTCGGTACGATGGCCGATGCCCAGCTCACCGCCTGGCTTGACGTCAGGCCGACAGACGAATTTTTCGCAAGTGCGACGCGCGCGATCCGCGGCTTCCTGGCGGCGCTCTCGGCGGAGGAATGGGAAGCTGGAGTCACGGACATCGTGGCTTGCTGCACGGCCGTGGCAAAGGTCTCGGGCGGCGTTCTGGGACTTGGTTCGAAGGTTTGCGACGGCGAACGTGCCGTGCTCTCCAAGGTTGCCGCCGAGTTGGCTCGCAGTCATCAGGAAGAGGCCGACGCGTTCGAGGCGAAGCTCAACTGATAGGCCTCGGCTGAAGCCCATTCGTGGATTGAACAGCGTTCACGCGCGCAGGGGAGATTTCCAGATGGCGAATGACAGTTCGGTGAATCCCGCGGACCTCGTGATCGAGGAGATGATTCTGGGAGACGGCGCCGAAGCCGTGCCGGGTGGATGGGTCACGGTGCACTACACCGGTTGGCTCACCAACGGGGTGAAGTTCGATAGCTCGATGGACCGGAACGAACCTTTCGGCTTCAAGCTCGGAGCCGGTCAGGTAATCGTCGGCTGGGATCGCGGAGTCTCGGGGATGAAGGTCGGAGGCAAGCGCAAGCTTACGATTCCGGCACATCTCGGCTATGGCGCACGCGGGGCGGGCGGGGTGATCCCGCCGAACGCCGTACTTGTCTTCGAGGTCGAGCTGCTCGGCGTGCGGTGAGGCTCAAGGTCCGCCGCGGCTGTCGTGTGCCTGGCGGTCCCCGTTTTTCCCCGTTTTTTGAGCCGCGAGCGGTAGCGAGCGTCCCACGGACGGTCGAACGGTTCCGAT
>CAZXLQ010000437.1:0-2534 GCA_964641945.1 uncultured Clostridia bacterium | reverse complement strand
GGGCCATATGCAACAAAGCGCCGGCGGAATCTCTCCCGCCGGCGCTTTTCGTTCGTTGTTGAAAGACTGGCTTCTACTTGCCGTCTTTCACCACCTGAATCAGACCGTCGATGCGCTGATCCGTTCCCACGAGGTTGTAGCTGTCCTGCACCCGGACCATTATCTGTGCCGGAATCTCCATCACGTCATCCTCCGTCGGAATCCACGTGAAGGACCGGACGTTAGGTCCGAGGTTGACCGCAATCGGCCGCGCCCTCGCGATCATGTCGTGATGCGGATCGTTGTGATCGACCGCCGTGGCCGGTGCGACCGACTTGGGAGTCGGCATGAACCAGATCTCCTGGTGCGTCGCCGTCGACCCCGGAGCAACCTCCCACGTGATCGTCACCGGCTTGCCAACCTTGAACTCGAGACCGTCCGTCGGGTACGTGACGCGGACACTCGGCGCCTTCGCCTGCGGCCCCGTCGCCGACGTGATCCGGACCCGGATCGCCGACACGTTGTTGGAGTAATCGGACTCGGGCACCAGCGTCGTCGAGTCGTTCACGCTGACTCGAAGCTGGTAGTTGCCCGCCGCGAGTCCGGTGATGTCGACCCACTGGCAATCCAGACCGCGGCCGTAGATATCCGACCATCCAGCCGTGATTCCCTGGTTGCTGCAGTTGAACTTGCCCGGCAGGTTGCCCGAGACGCGAGCGCTGTCGAGCCAGCAGAACGCCTGCTTGAGACCGACAATGCCGGCCAGCGTCACTCCGCCCTGATCGAAGTCCCAGTCGCCTGCGATCGGCAACAGGTTGGGCCCGCCACCGCCGTATGTGAACATCATGTCCGCCGCACCCGAAGCGTTCGCGTTCTTGAGGAAGTATGTTCCCGAGGCAGGATCGTAGATGCCGATCGTGTCGTCACCCGATCCGTCCCAGTCTCCGACAACGGGCTTGACCGTGCCACCCGCCCCGAACGAGAACACGACGTCTGCGCCTCCCGCCGAATTCGCGTTACGCAGGAAGTAGGTGCCCGACGCCGGGAGGTAGAGTCCGACCGTGTCGAAGTCGTCCGAATTCCAGTCGCCGGCAATCGGCACGTAGCCGGCGCCGCCAGCGCCGTAACCGAAAACGATGTCTGCAGGCCCTGAGCCATTCGTGTTGCGAAGGAAGAAATTGCCCGACGCCGGGTGGTACAGGCCGATCGTGTCGTCGCCGTCACCATCCCAGTCGCCGGTCACAGGCACGAAACCCTGGCCGCCGGCACCGAACGAGAACACGACGTCAGCAGGACCGCCCGCCGTGGTGTTCTTCAGGAAGAACGCCCCGCTCGCCGGGTCGTAGACGCCGTTCGTCGACTTTCCGTCGGCGTTCCAGTCGCCCGAGATCGGGACCATGCCGGGAGCTCCGAAGCCATAGATGACATCGGCCGCGCCAGCGCCATTCTTGTTCGTGATGAAGAAGTTGCCCGTCGACATGTCGTACAGCGAGATCGAGTGCTGACCGCCATAGGCCATCGAGTAGTCGAGCGAATCGAGCATGTGGTAGTGCCCGTGGCACGGGCTGAAAACGAAAAGGTCAGGTCTCGAAGTCGGAGTGCCGAGCACGGCGTCAGCGTTGCCCTGATTGATGATCTGGGTGTCGAATTCGAGGACACGACGCGTGCCTGCCACGACACAACCCTCCACCACCGAGCAGTTGTTCGAGCCGAATGTCTTGTTGCTGATTCGAAGGGAACTCGAGAGCCGCGAGGCCCCGACGATCAGGTCAGGGAGCGGGCCCTGTGGCGCGGCCGGAACGGCCGGCGGTCCCGCGTAGGCAGCTACGGACGAAAGCAGCAGTGCGGCGCTCGTGGCAACCGCGGAGGCGAACGCGCCTCTCCGACGTGAGAACTCAGACGCCATAGGGAACTCCTTGCAAAGCGAAATCAGGGGGATGAGCGACAACTGGCATCATAGCGAAACCGGGCTTCGAGGCAAAGCTTGAATTGTGACGGTCGACACAGTGGAAGTCGCCGTGTTTACCGTGACTTGGACGGCTTGGCCGAGTCTCCCTCCGAAGCGAACGGGTTCGAGAATCGAGGATCCGTCACGAAGCTCTCGTCGGTCAGCGTCATGAGGAACGTGATCAGCTCTCGGCGTTCCTCGGGAGTCAGCTTGAAACCCTTCACGAACAGGTTCTTGTAAGGGTTCACGCGACCGTCGCCGGCCAACTTTCCGGCGTGAATCACCCTCCCACCGGCCTCGTAATGATCGATGACGTCGTCGAGCGTCGCGAGACTGCCGTCGTGCATGTAGGGCGCCGTGAATTTCAGATTTCGCAGCGACGGAGCCTTGAACTTGCCCATGTCCTCCGGAACGCCGGTGACGTCGAACAGCCCGCGATTTCGTGGAGGGTATCCGCCCTTGCCATCGATGTTGTAGAGCCCGTTGTTGTGAAACTCTGCCTCCTCGAGCTCGAGGCCCTCGAAGACGAGCGGGCCCGAGAAATTCATCCCGATGTGGCAGTGGAAACAGTCGAGCCGCTCGCTGAAGAAGAGTGCCTCGCCGCGCT
>CAZXLQ010000436.1:0-2568 GCA_964641945.1 uncultured Clostridia bacterium | reverse complement strand
AACCGATCGACCGTCCGTGGGACGCTCGCTACCGCTCGCGGCTCGAAAAACGGGGGCCATCCGAAACGCCCCTTTGCTGCCGGAACCCCCCGGCGTCGTGACAATCGGCCGCCGAGGACGTCGCGGCTCCCGGACGCGGCTGGCCGGGCTTGCGCCTGACGTATTCGATCTTCTCCATCCACTGCTCCTTCCCGTCCTGATACCAGGTCCACTGCGACGTGAAATGATCGTCGTCGATGAAGGTCATTACGACCCGGTCCATGTGGCCCTTGTCCCGGCTCGGGAGGTTTGTCGCGTCGCGAAACGTCAGTTCGATCGTGCGCGCGTCCGGCGAAATCGAGGTCGCCCGAAGCCTCGGCTGATTCCGCGCGACGCAGTAGTGCGTGAGCACGAGCTCGTCTCCGTCGAGGTGGTACATCGTCACCATCGTCTCGTTCGGATGCGAATCGAACGAGCGGCACATCAGTACCGAGCCACCGGCGATGACCTCGAACGTGTTCGTGTCCTCCCAACCCTTCGTGCTACGACCGTCCCACTCGCCCACGATCGTCTTCAGACGGTCGAAGGCCAACTCCGCCGGACTCTTCGATTTCACGACCGGCCCGGTCGACTGGGCCGACACTGGCGAGACGAGAACAAGCGCGAGGATCGCTGCGACGTAGTGTTTCATGTTGAATGCCTCCGAGCTCAGACCGGATCGATGCGGCGAAGCTCTATCGTTCCGCCGTGGACCAGATGTGGACAGCCGGCGACGATCGCCGCGGCCTCCTCTTCGCTGCCGGCGCGAATGACGAAGTAGCCTCCAAGCGTGGTCTCCCCAGGCACAACCGGCTCCGAGCCTGTGACCGCGCCGAACAGCCGGCGCTCCTCCGTGAGTTTCTCGCCGGCGACTAGCTTGCCGGCACGTGCGAGGCCGCCTGCCCAGGACTTGTATTCCTCCACCGTGCGTTGGGCCTCCTCGGGTGTTCGGGCCGCCTCCGCGACGGGATCGTCGTAGAGAAACAGTACGAATTCAGCTCGGGAGTCTTGAGGAGGCGTACCGGGTCTCGAGTACCACGCTCCAAGCCAGGCACCTGTCGCGAAGAGCGCGAGTGCCAGGGCCGCCCGCAGATACGGCGCGGGTGAACGCCAAACTCCCGGATGCGCGCGCGGCGAAGGTTTCGCTGCAGCGAGCGAAGCGACGACACGATCTTTCAGTCCCATACTCGGGGCCTCGTCGGACCAGCGCCCAAGCCGATTCCAAACGGGGCCAAGCGACGCAAGCTCGTCACGGCAATCCGTGCAGCCCGAGAGATGATCCTCGACGGCGACACGATCTCCTGCCCCCCGGACGTAGTCAATCAGCTGTTCCTTCAACTCGTCGCAGGTCATTGTCTCCTCCCGTCAACGCCACGTAGGCGTCCCGCAGTTCGGCCAGTGCCCGATGCGCCCGGACCCTCACGGCTCCGACGCTGCAGCCGAGCAGTTCCGAGATCTCGTCGTACCGCAGGCCCTCGAACCGGATGAGCACGAGCAACTCTCGACGATCCTCTGCCAGGCTGAAGAACGCGGCCCTGAGAATCGCGACCTCCTCGCCAAGCCGTGCCGAATCGAACGGTGTTGCGGCCGGTGCGATTAGCTCGGCAGCCAGCTCGAGCGGTTCGAACATCCCTGACGTTCTCCACTGGTCCGACACGATGTTCCTCGCGATGCGATACATCCAGACCGTGAACGACGCCTCGGCACGGTAGGTCGCCCGGTACTTCAGCATCCGGAGGAACACCTCCTGAACGAGATCCTCGCTCGCGTCCCGCCGGTCGGTGAGCCGAAGAAGGAAATTGAAGAGCCTGACGTGGTGACGGTCGAAGAGCTCCGCGAGCAGCGAAACTTCGCCACCGCGCACCGCGACCATCAATTCCGTGTCGGTCCTGGAATCCACTCAAGCTCCCGTTTCCCTGCTCACGAGACAATAGACTCGGCGAATCGAGAAACGTTACAGGACATCTTAATGTGCAGCCGGGTTCGGGCCGCGTGATGCCGGCGATACGCGGCACTCTCGAAATCGCATGCCAACCGCAACAGTACCGTGCGCGGTAGCGCACGGGTCGGTCTCCCGGTTAGCCTGTGAACCTCAAGCTGCCCGAGCTCGATCCGTGCACTGCCGCGCACGGCACTGTTGCGTAACATGCCTGCCCGCTACACCCGAATGAACGCGGCCACCACCGTCCGTGCATTGTCAGTGATCGTCGCCTGCGTGACGCTGGCGATGGTGATGACCTCGTTCGGTCACGGTCAACCGGCAGCGACTGGAAAGCCGGAGCGCGCAGACGCCGGGGCGCCATTCGACATCTCGCTCGCAGGCCGGCCGAGCACCCGGACATTCACGAACAAAGATGGTCTGCCCCAGAACTCGATCTCTAGCATCGTCACCGACCGTAACGGAATGCTGTGGATCGGCACGAAGGACGGGGCCGCGAGCTACGACGGTCGTTCGTGGCGGATCCTGAACATGCCTCCGGAGATCGGCCAGAACAGCGTGAACCTCATTCTTCACGCGTCAACCGGAGACATGTGGTTCGGAATCGGCGG
>CAZXLQ010000435.1:0-2595 GCA_964641945.1 uncultured Clostridia bacterium | reverse complement strand
CTCAAGAAGACTCTCTACGCAATGGTCATGCTGGTGGCCGTTGTGTCGATGGTCGTTCCGAACGTCTACGCAGGTGGCTCGCGGGCCTATCTGCGGGATCGGGCGTTCGAGAACAATCATCGAGCACAGCTGCAGCAGCACCAGAGCAACCCGAAGGCGCGAAACGCCCGCGGGCAGCAGAAGGCCCTGGCGAACAATGGCCTGCTGAGTGGAGCACCGACGCTGATGGAACAGCTTCGTGCAGGCACGCGGCAGGCGATCAACGTCGACACGACGTCGATCAACCCGACAGGGACTGCGAAGTCGTCGGTGAGCGGTGAGGCGCTGGCGCGTCTGAACAACCCGGCACCGGTGGAGATGACGCCTGAGCTGCGATCGCAGCTGAACATCCGTCCTGCGAATGCGGCGACGGAGACGGCATCGTCGCGCAAGTCGCGCCTCGAGAAGCGTTTCGCGGAAGCGAAGCGTGGACTGGTGCGAGGAGGCGGGGCGTCGCCGTCGGCAGTGCTTCCGGCCGGCGAGATCGCGGACGATTCGGGCTTCTCGGCCCTTGCGTTCGTGGGACTGTCGGGAACGGAAGATTTCTTCGATGAGGCCGTATTGCTCGGCGACATCGACGGAAACAAGAAGCTGGAGAACGACTTTGACACGGGCAATGCGCCGCGGTCGTTCATCGATCGGCAGGGGAAGGTCGAGGACGACGTTCTTCTTCCGGACGAGGTGTACACGTCGGTGCGCGTGTCTGGCCACAACGGCGGACATTCGATCGGCATTCCGCGAGATTTCAACGTGTTCTACACGGCGACGTCGGCAGGCTTCCTGAGCGTGCTGGGCGACACGACGTGCGACAACGATCTGTTGGCGGACACGGTGATCGACGTGGTAGCGGTGTCGGCGCTTGTGAATCCTGCGACGGGGTTCCCGTTCTCGAACTCGGCTTCGATCACGGGACTCGCGGTCAACACGGACACGGAGTACGACGGCGATCTGGCGTCCGACGAGCTGGTGTGGATCTCGATCTTCGATCCGGAGACGGGGCCCAACGGCGTGTCGAGCGCGCTGTTCGTGATGGGCGACTCGGATGGCGACGACATTCCGGATTCGGGATTTGTCGTTGGCTTCGCGACGTCGTCGCGACTGGCGATTGCCGGTGTGACCATCGACTCGTACGGTGATGTGTACTGGCTGACGACGGACCGGGTCATCGGAGTCATCTCGAAGGCGTGGGACGTCGACGAGGACCGGATTCCGGACATCGGGTTCGCGAACTTCAACGCGATCACGAACCTGGACCTTTTCAATGCGGCGAACGCGATCGACATCGCGTCGGACCGGAACGACTCGATCTTCCTGCAGATTGCGGGAACGGCGGGGATTCCGCGGCCGAACGGGCTTCCGAGCCACATCGCGAGCTACATTGACCGTTGCGGCGATTTCGACTCGGTAACGGGACTGATTCCGCGACCGGATCAGTTTGCGGACGCACCGTTCCGCATTTTCGCGGCGGACGCGGACGTGGCGCAGCCTGCGGGCGCCGGCGATCCGACGGACGTGCTGGTGCTTCCTGGCATGCAGATCGACTACGCGGGAGCGTATCGCGGACTGTGTGCTGACTATGACGACAACATCTACGTTGCGGTGGGCGCAGTGCCTGCCGGCCAGTCCGGAGACCCGAGCCCGTTCACGGGAGCGATTCTGCGGATTCCGGACAACAACTGCGACCGCGTCGGCGATTCGGTCGACATGGACGGCGATTCGGTGTTCGGCGAAGCGACGGGACGGACGGCGACGTCAGTCGAGCGCTACGACGACTACTGCTTCCTGCTGTCGCCGCTCAATCCGCCCGAGTTGACGCCGAACGGCATCAACGGCGTATCGTTCGGACCGCTGTTCTCGTTGCAGCGCAACGGCTTCGGCCTTGGCGACGACGAGGGCATCGCATTCGCGTTTGACGACTTCGACGGCGAAGCGAACAACGTGGCAGGCGGCGCGACGGACCTTCTGTTTGCGACCAACTGCGACAACGTCGGCTCGAACGGAGCGGGCGGCCCTGTCGGATTCGAGTGGCTGTTCTGCAACACGGCGTGGACGGGCTTCCGTCTGGGCTCGAACGGCAACATCGCGTTCCGCGATGACCTGCTCGAGGCGTCGACCGATCCGCTGCTGACGGACTTCACGCCGACGGTCATCGAATGGCTGTCGTCGGAGGCGCCGCAGGTGGCGCCGCTGTGGGCTGACCTGACGCCTGGTGGCGGCGGGCAGTTCTCGATCCATCGCCTCGGATTCGCGGCGACGGATGCGTTCATCATCCAGTACCACAACATGCCGGCCTTCGGGCTTGGCGGAGTTGGTGTTGGGATCGACCCGTTCGGGTTCCCGAAGCGTGGCAACACGAACAGCTTCGACATCACGTTCTACGACGACCAGGACGCCTGGGATGACGTGGACGCGGAAGAGGAGCAGGGCGGAACGAACGACACGACGAACGAGAATCAGCTCGTCAACGACGACAACGACGGAGCGAGCTTCCCGGTTGGCATCGGCATCCGAGAGGGCAGCCCGACGCGGCGGCTCGATCGCAAGGCGTCCGCAGGC
>CAZXLQ010000434.1:0-2614 GCA_964641945.1 uncultured Clostridia bacterium | reverse complement strand
AGAATGCCCGGATCGTGACGGTTTCGGGCGCGACAATCGAGAAGGGTTCCGTCGCGATTGCCGACGGCAGGATCGTCGCCGTCGGCGCGACGGTAACGGCTCCGGCAGGCGCGAAGCGGATCGACGGCACGGGCCTGTCGGTGTATCCGGGATTGATCGACTCGGCGTCGCAGCTCGGGCTCATCGAGGTCGGATCGATCTCGGCGACGAACGACACTTCGGAATTGGGCGACTTCAATCCGCACCTTCGCGCCTACGAGGGCTTCAATCCTGCGAGCGAGTTCATCCCGATGGCGCGCATCAACGGAATCACGACTTCGGTGTCGGCTCCGACTGGCGGCGTTATCTCGGGTCAGGCCGTGATCACGGACCTCGACGGGTTCACGATCGAGCAGATGTCGGTGAAGCCGGCGGCGGCTATGGTGCTGAAGTTCCCGACCGGCGTAGGGGGCGAGTTCTTCGACTTCCAGACGTTTTCGTTGAAACGGTCTTCGGATGCCGACGCGCGCAAGAACCGCGACAAGAAGCTCGACGAGGTAACCGCGCTCTTCGACAGGGCGCGCGCATACGCGTCTGCCGTCGCCGCGCGAAAGACCGATGCGTCGCTGCCGCCGCTTGCGGTCGACCTGAAACTCGCCGCGCTTCAGCCGGTGCTCGCAGGTGAGTTGCCGATCTTCGTCGCGGCCGATGATTTCCGCGACGTGAAGCGCGCGGTCGAGTTCTGCGAGAAGCAGAACGTGAAGATGATCCTGCGGTCCGACGCGAAGTTCGGTCCGTTCGATCTGGCTGTGGTTGCGGCGTTCCTGAAGGAGAAGAAGATCGCGGTGATCTTCGGGCCTATGTACACGCTGCCGTCGGAGGACGACGACCGGTACGACCTGCCGCAGCAGGCGCCGGCGGCGCTTGCGAAGGCCGGGGTGCCGTTCGCGTTTGCGTCCGAGGACTCGGCGATGGTGAAGGACCTGCCTTACCAGGCGGCGATGGCCGTGGCGTACGGTGGACTGTCGAAGGACGACGCGCTCAAGGCGCTGACCTTGTGGCCGGCGACGATCTGGGGTGTTGCGGACCGCATCGGTTCGATCGAAGTCGGCAAGCAGGCGAACTTGTTCGTGACCAATGGCGATCCGATGGAACCGCGGACCGACGTGAAGCACGTCTTCATCCGCGGACGGAGCATCCCGCTCACGAGCCGCCAGACGCAGCTCTACGACGCGTACAAGAACCGCTAGGCGCTCGGCTGGCCGTTGTGTATTTTTGTCTCGGTGCCTCGGTCACTTTGTGTGCTTTTATATTTCGAGATACAGAGCTTCGCACACAGAGGCACGGAGGCACAGAGGCACGGAGGCGTGCTCTCGAATGCTCGAGCACTGGTCCTGAGACGTGACTGATGCCTCGATGCACTGTCCCCGGCGAGGTGATATGCTCAACCGCCGTGACCGGCGATGACAGGACAGACGGTACTTCACTACAGGATCGGTGAGCTGCTCGGCGCGGGAGCGATGGGTGAGGTGTACCGCGCGACCGATCTGAAGCTCAACCGCGACGTTGCGCTCAAGTTCCTCCCGTCGTCGTTCTACTACGACACCGGCCGGCGCGCGCGATTCCTGCGCGAGGCACAGGCTGCTTCTGCCCTTCGCTCGCCGAACATCGCTCACATCTACGACATCGGCGAGTCCGACGACTCCGTCTTCATCGTCATGGAGCTCGTGGATGGCGAGTCTCTCGCCGAGCGCATCCGTCGTGGACCCCTGCCCGTTCGGGACGCCGTGGATTTCGCCGCCCAGATCGCCGACGCGCTCGACGAAGCCGCCGGTCGCGGGATCGTCCATCGCGACATAAAGAGCTCGAACGTGATGGTCACCGGTCGGGGACTGGTGAAAGTCCTCGACTTTGGACTGGCGAAGGTCATTCAGCCCGACGACAGCGACGGTGCAATGATGGCGCCGACGCTGATGCTGCCCGCGCTCGAGACGACTCCTGGCTCGCTCGTCGGCACCGTGAACTACATGTCACCGGAAGCCGCCCTCGGAAAACCGGTGGATTGTCGTTCGGACCTCTTCTCGCTCGGCGTCGTGCTCTACGAGATGCTCGCGGGAGTGCTGCCGTTCGAGTCGAAATCTCCCACCGAGACCATCGACCGGATCGTTCACAGCGACCCGCCGCAGATTTCCCGGACGAACCGCGACGTCGGCCCCGAACTGGAGCTCATCCTTCGGAAGGTCCTCGCGAAGGACGTTCATTTTCGATACCAGACAGCGCGCGATCTCTACATCGACCTGCACGAGTACCTCAAGTCGATCAGTGAAACCGGGCAGACCTCGATCCTTCGTGGAAGCGACCGCTTCAGCGCCTCGATCTCGACGAACCGGCAACTCGGCACGGCAATGGTGCCCGCGCCGCACGTTCCGAATGCGGTAGCCGTAATGACGTTCGGGAACATCACGAAGGAAGCCGCCGACACGTGGATCGGCGCCGGCATTGCCGAGACCGTGACGTCCGACCTGAAGAACATCCAGGGACTGCGCGTGATGGGCCGCGAGCGTGTCTTCGACGCGCTGAAGACGCTTGGCGCCGCGGACGGCAGCGAGGCCGACGAGTTGCTCGCGATCGAGGT
>CAZXLQ010000433.1:0-2652 GCA_964641945.1 uncultured Clostridia bacterium | reverse complement strand
GAAATGGTCTTCGGCCCCTTGTTCTTGAACGAAACAATCAGCGACCCATCATAGTCGGGGACAGCCTGGCCGAGGTCCATCGCTTCCTTGCGCTTCGACTCCGAAAGCACGTGCGCCTGGCCCGGACCGTGGCAGTTCTCACAACCACGCTTCATGTCGCTTTCATATTTGCTCTCGGCCATATGAGCGTGCGGCGTACCCGAGAAGCGATTGAACTCGACCTCGTGGCACGTCTTGCACGCTTCGTTGCCGACGTAGTCGCCCGGCGTCGCAGACTGCGCGGCCGCCTCATTGGCGGTACGAGCCGTCGAAGCCGTGAGCACCACGATGAAGAACACCAGCGCGCCCATGGCCCAGAGCCCAACGACTGTCGATTTGAAGCGATGTGCATTCGTCATCGCCGTGCCTCCTCGAAATGCGGATTCGTACGTCCGCTTCGGACTGGTATCAGAGTCCGGACTGACAGGTCCGGATACGGAATTCGTCGCTGATGGAATCGCGCTCTCACGCGTCCCTGTCGATTCACCGAAAGCGTGGGCGACTGCCGTCGCTTCGCGCGGCCTCAAGCCGGCTTGTCGAGGAGACCTTTTTGAGGCTTGCGCGCACTCTAAAACTTGTGAGCAGGTCACAGGTCAAGAGATTTTTTTCTCTTGCTCTAAGTTTCTGGTTCCGCCGGACTAGGGTCTTCAGCTTTACCAGGTTCCTGGACTTCACGCGGTCACCTCGAGGCTGTGCCGGCTTGCGGGCGACCCGCTCGCTACCGCTCGCGGTACCGATCCTGCCGCTGCGCGGCTGTTGGCCTGCCTCTCACGCAACACGCGTCCCGACCAGCGCAGTCGGCTGACGGCCGATCAGTACCGCGAGCGGTAGCGAGCGGGTCAGACTCCGGATTGGCCAGTCGTGGTGCGCTCGCTCGCCCTCCAGATCGACCCGTGCGCTACCTACACGGTACTGATGCTGCAACTTCGATCCCACGCATCAATTCACTTGCCACGCCCGGCACCACTTCTGGCAAACTGTCCCGCAGTAGCTCACCGACACATCACTCGCTTACGCGGTAGACGCGATCGCCGCGACGCAGACGTGCCGTACCGACGTCTGGTTTCAAACCAAGACTCACGCTGACGTCTCTCCTGAGGTGTTTCGAATGGCTGACGGTTCCACTCACAGTGCCTTTCCAGCCGGACGGCTCGACGACCTGCTCGCATTGCTCCGTGCCGACGGATGGAAGCTTGTAGGTCCGCGCGTTCGCGATGGCGCCATCGTCTACGACGAGATTTCCTCCGCCGCGGATCTGCCGGTCGGATGGACCGACGAGCAGGCGCCGGGCGTGTACCGGATTCGAAAACGGGACGATTCGGCAGCCTTCGGCTACGTCGTCGGGCCGCACTCGTGGAAGAGGTTTCTCTTTCCGCCATCACACACGATCTGGAGCGCGAAGAAGACCGAGAGCGGCATCGAGCTCAAACCCGGTGACGACCAACCCCGGCGCACGGCCTTCATCGGCGTCCGTGCCTGCGAACTGGCCGCGATCGCCGTCCAGGACGGAGTCCTGATGAACGGGACGTTCGTCGACGCGGACTACAAGGCCCGCCGCGAGAACGCTCTCTTCGTCGCCGTGAATTGTGGCCAGGCTGGCGGCACGTGTTTCTGCGTCTCGATGAACACCGGGCCGAAAGCGCGCGGTGGTTACGACATCGCGCTGACGGAAGTGCTCGACGGCGAGCACCGATTCGTTGCCGAGTCCGGCAGCGACCGGGGATCGGATCTGCTCGCAAGACTTGCGGCGCCTCGAGCATCTGCGGCCGACGTTGCGGCAGCCGACGCGGCAGTCGAAAACGCGGCGTCGCACATGGGCCGGTCGATGGATACCGAAGGCATTCGCGACCTGCTGCAGCGAAACTACGAGAACGCCCGCTGGGACGACGTCGCGCTTCGGTGCCTGTCCTGCACGAACTGCACTATGGTCTGCCCGACCTGCTTCTGCTCGACGATCGAGGACGTGCCGGATCTGTCGATGGAGAACGCGGATCGCGTTCGCCGGTGGGACTCGTGCTTCACAGACGATTTCAGCTACATCCACGGCGGGAACATGCGCCCGTCGGTCTCGTCGCGTTACCGGCACTGGATCACGCACAAGCTCTCGACCTGGTACGACCAGTTCGGCACGTCGGGCTGCGTCGGCTGCGGACGCTGCATTACCTGGTGCCCTCCCGGCATCGACATCACCGAGGAAGTTCGCGCCATTCGCGCAAGCGAGGAGGCATCTCAATGAAACGAATTGCAGACCTGGTCGCGGAGCATCCCATCTTCGCCGACCTCGACGACGCCGACCGCGAGCTCATCGCCGGCTGCGGCAGGAACGTCACGTTCAAGCCCGGCGAACTGCTCACCAGGGAGGGCGCCGCCGCCAACGAGTTCTTCGCGATCCGGAAGGGCAAGGTCGCGATCGGTACCCACGTGCCCCACCTCGGCGACGCCGTCATCGAGACGCTCGACGCCGGTGACGTCGTGGGCTGGTCCTGGCTGTTCCCGCCCTACCGCACACATTTCGACGCCCGCGCGATCGAGCCGACGCACACGATCGCCTTCGACGGTGCGTGTCTGCGAACCAAGTGCGAGGCGGATCCGGCCTTCGGCTACAAACTCATC
>CAZXLQ010000432.1:0-2677 GCA_964641945.1 uncultured Clostridia bacterium | reverse complement strand
GCGGCCGCAACTCGCGATCGAAGATGAAGCGCTGCTCGTCGATCGAGCGTGCCGCCAGCATGGCTCGCGGATTGCCGCCGAGCAGGCGGGCAAGGAGGTGGCCGGTGGCGATGAAGCGGCCGAGCAGGCCATGCTGGTAAAAGCCGCGCGCGAAGGCGGTGATCCGGCGCCGGCCGCGCCAGTCGCGGGCATTCCAGTAGGCGCGAGTGTCGGAGTCGAGGTGCCGGGCCAGACGGTCGTCGTACAGTGTGACGTTCTCGTCCCGTCCGGCGTGACCGAACATGCTGTACACATCGTCGTAGCCGAGGTTGCGCACCGAGGCGAGCTTCAGCCGGTTGAGCGCGACGTGCGCAGTATTGAGATCGACGGCGGTGAGATGCAATGGCGCCGCTGTCAGGTAGGAGAGCCAGTTGCAACCGCCCGAGGCGATCGTGACCATCCGGTGCCCCGGCTCGAGTGCGAGAGCCTCCATGTCGACGATCGGGTCTTCCCAAATTTGGGCGTACACGAGATCCGCGAAGGCGAGGCTGAAGGCACGCTCGCTGAGGCCAGCTCTGGTCCATGGCGAATGGCGGTGAACGGCCGCACTCACGAGAGCGCGGCTGCGCCGACGGGTTGTGTCGAACGCGGTGGTGCTTTCGATCATGGTCATGGCAAGCGTCCTTCGAAGTCGAGCGGCGCGGGGCCGCGGCCTGATCGCGGGAGAGAAGCTGTCGGCAGCGGGGCCGCGGTCACGGCACGGGTGGCGGCGCTGGCAAGGAGAATGTTGTCCAGGAACTGGCGGGCAGAATCCGCCCAGGTGAATTGTTCGGCTCTGGCGCGAGCGGCGCGGCGACCGAGGCGCAGAGCCTCGATGGCCGCCGCGGCGAGATCGTCGGACAGGATGCCGCTGATACCGTGCTCGACGACGTCCGCCGGGCCGGTAACGCGATGGGCGGCGACCGGAAGCCCCGAGGCAAGGGCTTCGAGCACGACCAGGCCAAAGGTATCGGTGCGGCTCGGGAATACGAATACGTCCGCCGAGGTGTAGAGCGCCGAGAGTTCGGCTCCCTCCTTGCGGCCCGTGAACGTCACGCTCGGATAGCGCCGTCGGAGTGCGTCAAGGTGCGGCCCGTCGCCGACCACCAGTTTGTCACCAGGCAGCGCGGCGTCGAGGAAGGTCTCGATGTTCTTCTCGCGCGAAACGCGGCCGACATAGAGAAACACGGGGCGTTCGTTCGGCGGTCGCTCCGGTGAGGGCTTGAACAGTTCGCAATCGACACCACGGGACCAATGCATGAGGCGCGAGAAGCCGTGTTTGCGCAGCTCTGCCTCGAGCGACGCCGTCGCGACCATGACGCCGGCGCTGCGGTCGTGAAAACGGCGTGCCAGTGCGTAGATCCAGGACTCGGGCAGCCCAAGCAGGCGGTTCGCGTATTCGGGAAACTTCGTGTGATAGCTCGTGGTGAACGGTCGGCCGCACCTGAGACATGCATGGCGTACGCTCCAGCCGACCGGGCCTTCGGTGGCGATATGAATCCAGTCGGGTGCGAAGTCGCGGATGGCCGCCTCGACGATGCTGTTACGCGGCACCGCGAGAGAGAGTCCCGGGTAGAGAGGAAACGGGACGCGCGCGAAACGCTGCGGCGTCAACAACGCAACGTCGACGCCGCGCCGGACAAGTTCCGTTTCGAGCCGGGCGAGCGTCGTCACTACGCCATTGACCTGTGGACGCCAGGCGTCGGTGGCGATCAGAATTCGCATCAGGCGGCGACCGGCACAGTGGCAGCAGCGACGGACTCAGCGCCATGGGTGCGCACACCCCAGCGGATCAGACGCATCTCGCCCGCCTGCGTTTCGACGATCGCTGTGCAGCTTTCGACCCAGTCGCCGCAGTTGAGATAATGCACGTCGCCGATCATGCGGTCGGCGGCGTGATGGATGTGGCCGCAAATGACGCCATCGACACCCTTGTGGCGCGCCGCCTCGCAGAGGTTCTCCTCGAACTCGCCGATGAAATTGACAGCTGTCTTGATGCGCAGCTTGAGGTAAGCGGAGAGCGACCAGTAGCCGAGGCCGAGATGACGGCGCAGCCAGTTGAGAGGTCGATTGGTCCACAGCGCCAGTTCGTAGGACCGGTCGCCGAGAAAGGCGAGCCACTTGGCATAGCGCACTACGACGTCGAACTCGTCGCCATGCATGACGATATAGCGGCGGCCGTCGGCGCGCGTGTGGATCGTGTCGCGTACGAGTTCGATACCACCGAACCTCGAGCCGCAATAATCGCGCAGCGCCTCGTCGTGATTACCCGGGACGTAGACGATACGGGTTCCCTTGCGGGCCTTGCGGAGCAGCTTCTGCAACACGTCGTTGTGCGACTGGTGCCAAGCCGGGCCGCGCCGGACCTTCCAGAAATCGATGATGTCGCCGACGAGGTAGATGACGTCGGCCTCGTTGTCGCGCAGGAAATCCAGCAGCGCCGGAGCCTGAGCCGAGCGCGTGCCCAAGTGAAGGTCTGAAATGAAAATGGCTCGATGCTTCCAAGCCACACCGCGGTCGTTGTTCATCCGCGCCCCCGATCACCCTGTGTAGATGGCGCAGAGAGACCAGAGTCATATTTCAATGCTGTGACGGGCGGTATTTACCCTCAGGTGTCGCCGAGGTGCTTGCGGTGGACGAAGCGGCGGCGCTCAGTGGG
>CAZXLQ010000431.1:0-2688 GCA_964641945.1 uncultured Clostridia bacterium | reverse complement strand
GGGCTCAACGTGGTGATCTTCGTCGTGGCGATCTGGGTGCTCGGAGTGAACCAGGCGCTGTATTCGATCCTGACGTACGTCGCTGCGTCGAGGACGCTCGACTTCGTGATCAACGGCATCGAGGAGTACACGGCGATGATCATCGTTTCGCCCGAGAGCAACGCGATCCGCGAGTCGATCACGTGGAAGCTGGGACGCGGCGTGACTGTCTACAAGGGCGAGGGCGGGGTGTCGGGTGCGCCGCAGGACATCCTGTACTGCGTGGTGACGCGGCTCGAGATCGGGCGGGTGAAGTCGATCGTGCGCGAGCACGACGTATCCGCGTTCGTGGTGACCCACGCGCTTTCGGACGTCGACGGCGGAGTCCTTAGGCGGGCGGTGAGTCACTGAACCGGAACCGCGCGCGAAGCAAGCGGCCGACCGTGACAAGCAGACTGGTCGTAGTAACGGCCGGCCGCTTGCTTCGCGCGCGGTTCTGGGTCTCTTATTCCTCCGGCATCGTCAACGTGACGATAGCGAGGGTCGCGCCCTGCGGATCCTGGAAGAGCGCGAACCGCCCGACGTCGGGGATGTCCATCGGGTCCATCATCGTGTTTCCGCCGAGCTCCTTCGCCTTCGCGACCGTCGCGTCGCAGTCCGCGACGTGCACGTACGGCATCCAGCACGGCGGCGCGTCCCCGAACTGCTCGTTCATCTGCAGCATGCCGCCGATCGGGATCCCGCCGTTCGTCCATTCGCCGTACGGCATCGGCCCCGAGTCCTTGTGGTTCAGGCCCCAGCCGAACAGCTTCGTGTAGAAGGCTTCGGCCGCATCCCGGTCCCGCGTCCACAGCTCGGACCAGCAGAACGACCCGATCGGGCCGATCTGGTCGGAACCGCGGTGCATCTTCGGTTCCCAGATCGAGACGTGGGCGCCGGTCGGATCGGCGATCGCCGCCATCCGCCCGAACGTCGAGACGTCGAACGGTCCCGCCATCACTATCGCGCCGAGCTCGGTCGCCTTTGCCGCCGTGGCGTCGGCGTCGGGCGTGGCCACGTAGGTCATCCAGTGTGGCGGAATGCCCTGGTCGCGCATCTCGGGTCCGAGCTCGTACATTCCGCAGATCGAGTTGCCGCCGTGAAAGACCATGCCGTATGGCATGCCGGCATCGGTGTTCACCTCCACGCTCCAGCCGAAAAGTGCGCCATAGAAGGCTTTGGCGGCGTCGAAGTCGCTCGTGCCAAGTTCGAACCAGCAGAAGTTTCCGGGCGTGTTCGCTGACATTCGGTCTTCCTCCTTCGTGCGAGCCGTGGGCTCGGAAATGGCGCCGTTCGGCGCGTCACGGATTCGACAGAGGTGGGGTGGCAACGGCCAGTAACGCGCCTCCGGTCGGATCCTTTCGCGTCATTTCAGTGGTTTGCCATCGGGGCCGAATTCCCGCCACGACATCGACGGGACCGGGCTCTCCAGGTCGGCGTATTTGCCGTGGTAGAGGTCCGTCACCGGGCCCTCGACCGCCCAGAAGGTCACCTGGCCGATCCGCATGCCGGGGTAGACGCGCGCCGGAATGACGGCGTGCATCTGGAGCGTGAGCTGGTTGGCCGAGCCGAGATCGATCAGGTCCGCCGTGATGTTCGTGAAGACGCCTAGCCGCCCGACCGACGACCGTCCGCGGATGATCGGGACGTAGGTCGCGCTGCCGATCCGCTCGAGGGTGTTGAAGAGGTACACGCGCGCCGGGTCGAGCAGGATGCCCTCGGGCGGAACGGGGAGGTCTTCGGTCGGATTGTCGATCGCGGCGTCGAGGACGCGGTCGCGGTAGACCATGCAGCGGTCGCCGAGCCGGAAGTCGACGCTGTTCGGGCCGACGAGGGCTTCGTCGAACGGATCGATGGTGATGCGGCCGTCGCGAACGGCGGCCGTGATGGCGGGGCCGGTGAGAATCACGGGGACGGGTCCTTTGCCGGGGGCACGGCGGGATCGCGGTCTGTCGATGCCGACGAGAGGGCCGAGTCGCGGCTCGTGACGGGCCCCCGGTCGTTGAGGTAGCGGCCGGTGTAGGCGGCCGTCGTGCCCATGGCCGTCCAGAACGCCACCTGGCCGATGCGCATCCGCGGGTAGACGACGAGCGGCTGGACGACCTTCAGTTCGAGGGTCCAGTTCGAGACTGCGCCGATGTGGCCGAGGTCGGCCGTGATGTTCAGGTAGAGCCCGAGCCGTCCGAGCGACGAGCGTCCGAGCAGCGTCATCGCGTAGCGTTCGCTGCCGATCAGTTCTTCGGTCGCGCCGAGGTAGAGCCGTCCCGGCTCGAGCGTGAAGCCCGCGTCCTCGATCGTCACGCGGCGCGGCTCGCCGGTTTCTCCCGGCTCGATGATGACGAGCTCGGGCTGCAGCCGGTAGTCGTAGCTGTTCGGGCCCAGGTATCGGGCGTCGAAGGGCTCGATGCGGATGTCGCCGCGGTCGACGGCGTCTCGAATGGCGTGTCCGCTCAGGATCATCGCTCGCGGTCCCTCGAAGTACGGGAGCGGCGGGAACATCCCGCCGTTCGAAGTGGAGCGCTTCTACCACGCGGGTCTCCGGCGGGCAATGGGGGCGGACCTGGGAGTAATGGGTCGGTTTGAATTCTGGGTTGGTGTCTTCTGGTACGACGCAAACTCTGTGGAGCGCCGAAGGCGCGAAAGAACCTGAGCCCACGGCGCAAGCCGTGG
>CAZXLQ010000430.1:0-2695 GCA_964641945.1 uncultured Clostridia bacterium | reverse complement strand
TGAGTCCATTGAAGTCACGAACAGGGTTGTATTCGACGACGTCGGCGCCGATGACCGGGAGAGGCAGCGACTGAATCATGGTGACGACCTCGCGGACGGTCAGGCCTCCGGGCTCCGGATGTGAAACGCCGGGAGCGAATGCCGGATCGATCCCGTCGATATCGATCGTCATGTACACGGGTCCCGCGAGTTCCGGGCGACGCCCGGCAACCCAGGAGGGCATGTCGATGACGTCGACGCCGAAGCGTTCGACCTGCACGCGCTGTGGAGGGCTCATTGCCCGGATGCCGACCTGCACGAGCCGGTCGCAGAGTCCGGCTTCCATGATCCTGGCAAACGGACTGGCGTGTGAGAACGGGTCGCCTTCGAAGGAATCGTAGATGTCGTGATGGGCATCGATGTGAAGGACCGTGAGTCGGGGATAGTGAGGACGGAGCGCGCGAAGGATGGGAAATGTGACGGAGTGGTCTCCGCCAAGCGAAATCGGGCGGCCGCCGGCTTCCGCGATTTCGGCTATCGCGTATGAAATGACCTGGCGAGGATCGTGCGCGACGTCGAGCTCGACGTCGCCGGCGTCTTCAAGAACGCCACGTCCGGAAACATCGACTAACGCCTCCGTCCAGCTGTTCGTCGACGGCGAACGTAGCGCCTGGCGGATCAAGGGCGGGGCTCCGGCCGCTCCACGAAGAAAGGACGAGCTTTCATCGTACGGAATGCCGAGAAGGCAGGGAGCGCCGAACCTCATTCGGATCGGAGCCTCGCCGGACGCAAGAGACCGGTCTCCAGAGGCTTCGCCGAGGATTCGAATCCACCGGTGATCAGAGGTGCCTCGCGAATGCATTTCCGAGCTTGCCTAGTCACGCTACCTGTCCTCGACAAACCGAAGCGACCCGGATGGAGTCGAGAGAACCAGGGTGCCTCCACGGGCCTCGAATCGCGTCGAATCCTTGAGCATCCGGAAATACAGTCGTTCGAAGTCGTGATGGTTGGGGCACATCATCATGGTTGCACCAATATCGCCGATAGAGATGGTCTCGTCATTCGAGGCCTTGTATTGGGCGAAATAGCGGTTGCAGACCGCGCTACCGGCAACTCGGCCGTTTTCGAAGGCCGCATCCACCTTGACGCCTTCGGGCACGGCCGTAGTCACCCCATCCTGGGTGATCGACACCAGTTTCCAGGCTGTTTCGGTAAGGGCCGTCAGCCCGCTTGTTGTGGGCCCGATACTGGAGCAGGTCACGCTCAGGTCGGGCGACTCGAAGCGGGCGTTATCGCCCTTGGTCCAGAACGTTGCCGTCCCGTCACTGTATTTCGTGCCGCTGGCCGATGGAACACGACGCAGTATCCAGACATTAGTCCCGATCTCGATCCGAACGGAGGGTGTATCGCCGGAAGTGAAAGTCGCAACCAGTCCAAGGCCGGCCGGACACTGGAAACGTGCTGTCTTCGACGAAGTCGAGTCAGCGGAGTCGGCGAAGCCGCTCGGGTTGGTGTCTCCAGTGCTGAAGCTGGCGCTCTCGGATTCTGAAGGAACTGCGTCGGCGGTAACGCGACACACGCTGCCCAGGAGCGAGGCGACTACAAGTGTGATCAGTGAGGTTCGAACGATCATCGAAGTCCGCGCGATTTGCATGATGGAATAGCCCTCCAGGTTCGGCGCCTGAGATGTCCCGTTTGAGACGTACCGTTGTCACGATACCGGAGTTTCACCGGCATCGTAGCAGACCGACCCGAGCGCTACCGCGCTCGGTACTGATACTCGAGTTGTGCGCTGCGGCGACCGGTCTGACGGTAGATGTAGAGCGCTGCAGCGATCGGTACCGGCACGAGTTGTGCGCTGCGGCGACCGGTACTGATGCTCGAGGTGTGCGCAGCGGCGACCGGTACCGATGGTCAGGGGCGTCCTTCCGACGAGAGCGCGCGTACTGAGCTCGAGTGGATTCTGCGTCGGCGAGGTCGGAGGCGATCGCGAGGCGCAGCCGATGATTCAGTACCGGGCGCGGTAGCGCCCGGGTTGTCCTCGTAGCAGACCGACACGAGCGTGCTCGAGTTGTGCGCAACCGGCCTACCGGAACAATGCGCGAAGCGCTTTGGCGCTTCGCGCAAGAGTCAAGGCGACTGTACCCACCGAGGTCGTCGACGGCATTGCCCCGAAACGTGGAGAAGGCCCGCAAGCTAGTGTGCTCGCGGGCCTTCGTAATCCGGCGACTACCTACTCTCCCACGCAGTTACCCACGCAGTACCATCGGCTCCAGAGGGCTTAACGGCCGTGTTCGGGATGGGAACGGGTGTGACCCCTCCGATACGGTCACCGGAAACTCGTAGCGGCGGCCTGATGCGAGGTCTCCGTGGGGAGACGACGCGCTCGAGCCTGGCGCTTTGAGAGTCGAATATTGGAGTGTGTTTGGGTCGTCTGAAGCTTGAACCGATCGATAAACTCTTTTGGCAAGCCTTGGGACCATTAGTACTGGTCAACTGAGGGTCTTTGGATATACACCCTTACATTTCCAGCCTATCAACCTCGTGGTCTACGAGGAGTCTCACGGGGAGTACTCATCTTCGGTCGGGCTTCCCGCTTAGATGCATTCAGCGGTTATCCCTGCCCACCATAGCTACCCAGCGGTGCCACTGGCGTGACAACTGGTACACTAGAGGGTGGTCCAACCCGGTCCTCTCGTACTAGGGTCAGATTCCG
>CAZXLQ010000429.1:0-2702 GCA_964641945.1 uncultured Clostridia bacterium | reverse complement strand
GTGCGTGATGCCCAGCACCTCGGCCACCCGCTCCGGCGTCACCTCGAGGCGGCGCCTGTTCCAGTTCTCGCGATCCGCAGTTACGTCCTTGATGACGCCGAGCGGGTATATCGGCACGAGATTCTCCTTCACCCAGTTGCACGCGTCCGTCGGCGTGAGTCCCCATCCGGTCGGACACGGCGAAAGCACCTCGACGAGCGAGAAGCCGCGTCCTTCGATCTGGTTCTGCAGAGCCTTCTTGACCGCCTTGCGGGCGCGCATGCGACTCTTGGTGTCGAACAGGCCGACACGCTCGATGTAGCTGGGTCCCTCGAGGCTGCCGAGCAGTTCGCTGACGTGCATCGGGAAGCCTTCCTCGAGAATGTGCCGGCCCGTCGGCGACGTCGACGTCCGCTGACCGACGAGCGTCGTCGGCGCCATCTGACCGCCCGTCATGCCGTAGATCGCGTTGTTGACGAAGAAGACGGTGATGTTCTCGCCACGGTTGGCGGCGTGCAGGATCTCGTTGCCGCCGATCGCGGCCAGGTCGCCGTCGCCCTGGTAGCTGATCACGAGGCTGTCGGGCAGCGCGCGCTTGACCGCCGTCGCGGCCGCCGGGGCGCGGCCGTGCGGAACCTGGATGTTGCCCACGTCGAAGTAGTAGTAAGCGAAGACCGAGCAGCCGACGGGGTTCACGAGGACGGTCCGGTCCTGCATGCCGAGTTCGTCGATGGCTTCGGCAATGTACTTGTGAAGGTTGCCGTGGCCGCAGCCCGGGCAATAGTGGGTCGTCAGGTGGTCGCCGGATTTCCGGCTAAACTCCCCAAAGAGACTCTTCGGTCGCTGGAACGACTTTGCGTACATGGTCTGCCTCGCTCGCCTTTATGATCTGCGCCAGAAGCTCATCGGTCGTCGGCACGACGCCGCCAACGCGCGAATAGAAACGCACGGGAATCTCGCCGTTCACCGCGAGCCGCACGTCGTCGACGAGCTGCCCCGTGCTGAGCTCGACGACGAGCATGCTCTTCACGTAGTTCGCCTCGTAGGCGACCTGCACGGTCGGGAACGGCCACAACGTGATCGGCCTGAGCAGCCCGACCTTGATGCCCATTTCGCGGGCGTGATCCACCGCCGTCTTCAATACTCGAGAGACGATTCCGTATCCGATGACCAGGAACTCGGCGTCGCCGGTGTGGTACTTCTCGCACATCGCGATGCCGTCGGTCTCGAGGGCGTATTTGGTCTCGAGGTGACGGACGTGCCGCTCCAGGTCCTCGGGAGACAGGTAGATGGACGTGATCAGGTTCCGCCTCGTCTCTGCATCGCCGTGAACGGCCCAGGGCTTGTCGTCCGGCTCGAGCAACCGGTCGGGAAACTCGACCGGCTCCATCATCTGTCCGATGAACCCGTCCGCGAGGACGACGGCCGGGTTTCGAACGCGGTCCGCCAGCTCGAAGGCGAGGAAGGTCAGGTCGCACATCTCCTGGGCCGAGTTCGGCGCCAGGACGATCGTGTGGTAGCTCCCGTGCCCGCCTCCCTTGACGACCTGGTGGTAGTCCGCCTGCTCGGGCGCGATGTTGCCGAGCCCGGGCCCGCCGCGCATGATGTCGACGATGACGCACGGCAATTCGGAGCCGGCCAGGTACGAGATCCCTTCCTGCATGAGGCTGATTCCAGGGCCGGACGAGGCCGTCATCGTACGTTCGCCGCAGGACGCCGCACCGTAGACCATGTTGATCGCGCCGACTTCGCTCTCGGCCTGGAGGAACGTGCCTCCCGACTCGTGGAAGTACTTCGCGGCCGCTTCGGCGATCTCGCTGGCGGGAGTGATCGGATAACCGTAGAAGGAGCGGCAACCCGCCATGATCGCCGCCTTGACGACCGCCTCGTTGCCCTTGATCAGTTCTTGTGCCATTGCGCGAGTCTCGACTTGTTAGAGAGTCGTAGTGGCCAGCGAGAGACTCGCGGCCTCGGCCGCCTTCGCGGGCGACAGAAGGGTGTAGACGGTGATGGCGCCAGGCTCCGGGCAGGCGAAGAAGCAGACCCCGCACCCGGTGCACCCTGCGCCGAGATAGACGGCAGGGTGGTATCCGCGCGAGTTGAAGCCATCACTCAGTTGCATCACGTTGGGGGCGCAGGCTTCGATGCACAGGCCGCACCCCTTGCATTCCTCCGTCGAGATGTCGATCCTGCCGCGGTCCTCTTTTTCCTCGCTTTTCATGTTCGTGTGCCCCCATCGCGAAGGGTGGAGCGATTGTCGTACGGCGCGCGCGGTCGTTGGTCCACCGGCCGAACCGCGGCGTTTCGCAGGTCTGCGAACGAGGCCGTCAGTGAATCCCCGCGATGGCGACCACGGCGTGGCGGCGCTCGTATCACGGATAGGCACCGGCCGGAGCGCTCTCGGCGAGCACTCGAGCGGGCACCGATCTCACCACTCGTCATGCAACGGTTATGCCCGCAACGTCATGACGCGGTGCGTTTTCCACGCGAGCGCGCTGTCAAGGCGAAAAGGGAGCGAACTGGCTGCCGTATGCCACGAGGGCGGCGCTACCGGCCGGCGGCAATGACGCTGAGTATTTCCCGAATTGGGGAATTTTTCACAATGAGAGGAGCAGAGGGGCCTATTGCGTGATTTCCGTGACTTTGTGCTCTCTGAATGCCAACGGCAATTGCGTTGCCGTCCAGAGTTGCCCCATGTGCTTCGCTGCGCTCCCTTTGATGAA
>CAZXLQ010000428.1:0-2743 GCA_964641945.1 uncultured Clostridia bacterium | reverse complement strand
GAGGCCGCGCCGCCGAGCACACGAGATCAGATCTTGTTGAGCGTCAGCGACTGAGGCAGTTTCTCGGTTTTTCCGCGTTCAACGACGAAGCCTTCCGGGATCTTCAGCGAGCTCGAGGTGACGCGAAGCATGCCGGTTCTGGAACGTCGCATGTCGCCCTCGCCGTTGCCATAGAACTGCTGGTCGATCGGGCGAAGGCGTTCCAGGTCCTCGGACGCACCTGCGCGAGGTTCGGGGGGCTCGTGGCTCATAGCCAGTCAATGTACCTCAGATAGAAGTAGATGACGATGCCGACGAAGACCATCGAGCCCAGCGCGCCGACGTAGCCGTAGTGCCACTCGAGCTCGGGCATGTACTTGAAGTTCATTCCGTACACGCCGGCGATCAGCGTCATCGACATCAGGATCGTGGAGATCGACGTCAGTCGCTTCATCACGACGTTCATCCGGTTGCCGGAAAGAGAGAGGTACGCGTCCATCGTTGACACGAGCATTTCGCGCAGGGTGTCGATGAGGTCGGCCACCCGGATAACGTGGTCGAACACGTCCTGGAAATAAACGTGGATCTCGCGGGGGAAGATCGGCTGCTCGCGTCGCAGAAGCGTGTTGAAGACATCGCGCAGCGGCACGACGGTTCTGCGAAGGAAGAGCAGCTGCTTCTTGATCAGGAAGATGTCCCGGATGGCCTCGGGATCGAACGACTCGAAAATCGCGTCCTCGATGTCGTCGATCCGGTCGGACATGTCGTCGAGCAGCGGCATGTATTCGTCGATGACGGCATCGATGAGCAGGTATGCAAGCAAACCGGCGCCGGCTGACGATCGTTCCTCCCATTCGGGCCAGAGCCGCGCGGCCGTGTCGATGGTTCTCAGCGGATTCCGGTGCACCGTCACAACGTAGTTCGACCCCAGAAAAACATTGAGCTCGTTGAGCTCGAGGGACTTCTTCCTGCCCACGATCGATGCCTCGTAGAGCACCATGAAGTAGTAGCCCTTGTACTCCTCGATCTTCGGTCGCTGGTGTGCGTTGCGGCAGTCCTCGATCGCGAGGTGGTGGAATTTGAACTCGTTGGCAAGCATCTCGTAGTCCGACTCGGTCGGACGCAGCACGTCGACCCACACGACGAGATTCTCGGTCGCGCACAGGGCATCGATGGACTTCGGGTCGCGGCCGATTTCGAGCGCTCCGGTCTCTCGATTGAGCACGATGACGGTGATCATGGCCGGCAGTATACGGGATGTCCGCGGAACTCCATCCACGCCGGATTCAAGATCGTGGTGGACGTTTGCGCGTCTGTGGCTACACTGCACGTCCGAAGACTTCGCGCCCCGGAGGATAGCCCGATGCTCTCGATGGAACGCACGCGGAAGCTCGAGATCGCGACCGCATCGGTACGCAAGTTCGCCCAGGTCGGATCGACGAGTCGCGCCGCAAACCTGCTGACGAAATTCCGCGCTGCGGACATCGTCGTGATCGTGGAGGGACTCGGCTCGACCGACAGGCTCGGCGTCTGGAAGGGACTTCGGGAGCTCGATTCAAGGCTCGCCTCGGACGTGCTCACCGAGATGCCGGACAAGCTCGCCGCCTCGATCCTCACGCAGCTTTCATCGTCGGACGTCGGCGCCGTCCTCCGGTCCGTTCCGGTGGACGATGCCGCTCATCTGGTGTCCCTGCTCCCCGACGAGCTCGTCGACGATCTCCGTGAGGACGAAGACCAGGAAAAGACGATTTCGCCCGAGCTCGCCGGCCATCTTGCCTATGCCGAGGAGACCGCGGGACGCCTGATGACGACCAACCTGCTCGCACTTCCCGAGCACATGACGGTCGGAGAGGCGACGCGGTCCCTTCAGGAGAGGGCGGACCAGTTCGAGATGGTCTTCTACCTGTATGTTGTTGATGACAGGCGACATCTCGTCGGCGTCGTGAGCCTGCGACAACTGCTCCTCAACCCTTCGTCGACGCCGCTCAGACGGATCATGGCGGACGACGTCATTCGCGTCAGGACGGATGCCGACCAGGAAGAGGTTGCGCAGATGATCGCGCGCTACAACCTGCTGGCGGTGCCCGTGGTCGATGACGAGAACCGTCTCGTCGGGCTCATCACGGTTGACGACGCCATCGACGTCCTGCGCGAGGAAGCGACGGAGGACATCTACGCTCTCGCGGGCGTTGCGGTCGAGGAGCGCATCGGCGGGAGCCCGATCCGTTCGATCCGGCTTCGGTTGCCGTGGATCTACGTGAACCTGTTGACGGCTACGCTCTCGGTCACGGTGATCCATCTCTTCGAGGGAACGATCTCGGAGGTCGTGGCGCTTGCGACGTTGATGCCGATCGCGTCGGGAATGGGTGGCAATGCGGCCACGCAGGCGCTCACTGTCGTCGTGCGCGGCCTCGCGATGGGTGAGCTGTCGGGGACGTCGAATGCGCGCGTGCTGGCCAAGGAGGTCATCGTCGGCCTCGGTCTGGGAATCGGCGCCGGGCTTGCGGGGGCGCTGATTGCCGCGTGGTGGTTCGGCAATCCGGTGCTCGGACTGATGCTCGGGCTGGCGCTGCTGGTGAACATGATCGTCGCCGCGGTAGCGGGGACAGCGGTACCCCTGGGGCTTCGAGGTCTGGGCCTGGACCCGGCTGCCGGCGCGAGTGTCTTCGTCACGGCCTGCACTGACATGACGGGCTTCGCGGCTTTCCTCGGCCTTGCCACCCTCTTCCTGTCGTACCTGCGGTAGAGGAGAGTGGACAGGATT
>CAZXLQ010000427.1:0-2756 GCA_964641945.1 uncultured Clostridia bacterium | reverse complement strand
ATCCACACCCAGAAGAAGCAGAACACGCGGTCGTGCCTTACCGAGTCGGTGCGAAAGATCCAGGGTCACGGTATGGAGGTGATGGGCGGATTCATCGTGGGATTCGACACCGACCCGGAGGACATCTTCGACAGGCAGGTGGAGTTCATCCGCGAGAGCGCGATACCGCTGGCGATGGTCGGATTGCTGAACGCGCTGCCGGGCACGCAACTCTGGCGACGGCTGCAGACGGCGGGGCGGCTGCTGTCGATGAGCTCGGGCGACAACACGAGCTGCTCGCTGAACTTCGTGCCGAAGATGGATCCGGCGAGGCTCATCGAGGGCTACAAGAAGGTCCTGCGGTCGATCTACAACTCGCACGACTACTACCAGCGGGCGCTCGACAGCCTGAGCCGGGTCACGACGGTGGAGATGCCCCGTCACCGGAGCATTGCCGGGGGCATCGCGGCGTTCGCCCGAATCGCGTACAGGCTTGGCGTGCGCGATGCGGATCGCGCGGAGTTCTGGCGTTACCTCGTGCGGGTGACGACCCGGCACCGGGCGCAGTTTTCGGAGGCGTTGACGCTTGCGGCGATGGGGTACCACTTCCGGAAGTTGACTGAGTCCGTCACGGCGTGAGGGCTCGTCGGCCTCTGTGGCTCTGAGGCTCTGTGTCTCCGTGTGCGCAGCGCTTCTTGACCACGAAGAGAGCTGCGCACGCAGAGCCACGGAGCCACGGAGCCACCGAGTTAGTAGAGCCGCTCAGCCGCTCCTACGCCCGGACCGCCACTACCTCCAGGTACTCGCTGTCGACGACCATCGTCTCGTCCCCGGACCGGTTGAACCGCCCGATCAGCTCGAGGATCGCCGCCGCGTACTCCACGCCCTTCGCATCGTCGAGCGCCTCGAACGCCTTCATCGTCGGACCGTAGAAGCTCCGGAAGAACCCGACGAAGTGATCGGCCGACAGGTATCGGAACGCAAACGTCCGGCGCGTCATCGAGAGACCGCTCACCCGATCGCCGAAGTACTCGCGCACGCGATCCTCGTTCCCCCACAGCACCGGACCCTTGAGCCCCGCCGGCGGCGGCACGAACGTCCCCGTCACCTTGAACAGCTGGCCGATGAAACTCTCGGGAGTCCAGTTCGCCAGCCCGATTTTCCCTCCCGGCCGGCATACGCGCGCAAGTTCGGCCGCCGTGCGCTCGTGATCGGGCGCGAACATGGCCCCGAAGGTCGAGGTCACGACGTCGAACGCGCCGTCCTTGAACGGCAGCGCCTCGGCGTCGCCCTCGCGGAAGTCGATTTTGAGCCTCTCGGCTGCGGCGCGCTCCTTCGCGCGCTCCAGCAATTCGGGCACGTAGTCGGTCCCGATGACCTCGCAGAAACGGCGGCCCGCGGCGAGCGCGGTGTTACCGCTGCCGGTGGCGACGTCGAGCACGAGCTGGCCGGGCCGCAAGTCGATGGCTTCGCAGAGGTTTTCGGCAACGCTGACGAGCGTGCCGCCCACCATCGCGTAATCGCCGGACGCCCACGTCTTCTGCTGCTTCGCCTTGATGGCTGTCAGATCCGGACCGGTTGAACTGGACATGCTGATTCCTCCTGAAATGCGGGTTTGTCGTCCCTACAGGGGAGCATGCGGATTCTGCGGTCCTCGCGGATCACGCGAATCCATCTTAGTTCTGATCTGTCGCGGTAAGTCCAGATCCGCGCGATCTACGGCGCTATTCGAAATCCGCTCCGAAATCGCCGCTCGTTCCGGGCGATCCGCCGGTCCCCGCATTGCCCTGCGAGCCTCCGGACTTGCCGCCCTTCGTGCCCCGTCTCGGCTGGGGCCGGACCTTTTCGCTGCCGCGGCTGACAGAACGCACGACGGCGCCCCTGGTGGTTCGGCTCACGTGTATTGCCATCGGCGTGTCCTCCCGACTCTGGTTCGCGACGCGAAGCTGAACCAGAATCGTCCCGCGGTCAAGGCGAGTTCGGCGAGACGAGAAGATGGCACCCTCAATCCGCGTGCTCCTCACTGACTCCCTTGATCAGCAGCCAGAGGATCGTCGGGATTCCCCCGAGCGCTCCGAGCGCCATTGCGATCTGGGTGAAAAGCGCAGGATTGAAATGCGGAACCAGGAACTTGTCGAGGAGGTTGACCGCAAAGCCCGCGCTCATGACGATCAGCATCACGCCGCAGTATTTCGGCAGCCGCCCCGACTTCAAGGCGAGCAAGCCGAAGGATGCATGAAGCGGCACCCAGAAGATCTCGAGCAGTCCCTGTCCGATGTTGCTCATTCGAAGGAACACCATCGCCGTGGCCTGGAGTTGTTCGGTCGAGAACGCCCGCAGGTACTCCGCCTGACTGAGCACCAGAATCGCGCCGAAGTGGTTGAAGGTATTCACGACCGCGATGGTGACGCTCATCAGCACCGAAGTGAGGAAGACCGTCGCGAGTGGCCGGTACGATTCACGGAAGAGCCGGAAGATCGCGAGCGCGAAGAAGACAATGAGCACCTGGCCGAGCAGGGTGCAGACGATCGCGACGCGGTAGCCGAATTCGTCCGCGGTGACGTTGGCGGCGGTCGCCGCGGCATCTCCCGCGACGATGACGCTTCCCCGGACGAACGACAGTCCGTACCCGCCCGCTACCGCCGACAGGAGCCAGTAAAGCCCCGCGAGTCTTCCCGTCCTGACGGATGTTTCCATGCCGAAGCTCAACGAGGGCCCGGCCGCCGCGGTTCCAGGCGCTCTCCGTTTCTCCCCGTTTTTCGAGCCGCGAGCGGTAG
>CAZXLQ010000426.1:0-2790 GCA_964641945.1 uncultured Clostridia bacterium | reverse complement strand
ACCCGGCAGGAGATCATCCGGGAGCTGACGCGCTCGCCGCACGGCGCGCTGGAGCAATACGTCCCGGTCGGCGCGCGCGCGGCGCGCGAGGATCCGGAGTTCTTCGCGCACCTGATCGCGTGGAACGCGCAGCGCGGGCAGATCCGGGACGCGAAGGTCGCGCTCCCGGTCCTCGCGCTGGGCGCTCCCGCCGTCGCGCCGGAGATCGACGAGAACGCGCTCGCGCACCTCGCGCTGCTCTCGCCGCGCGACCTCGTCCGGGCGATCCGGTTCGGAAAGTCCGCGAAGACGCCGGGGCGCGGGCTCGCGATCCGCCGGCTCGTCGAACGCTACCTCCGGGTCCGGGAAGAGCGACCGATCTTCTGGGAACGGTCGGCGCTACAGCATCGGGACTCGATGCGGGCGCTCTACGCGCTCTTCCACGTCAAGCCGGCGCCGGCGGCGAACCGGATCCTCTTCGGCGGGGAGCGCCCCGCCGGGAGCGTATGGGACGTTCTCTCGCGCTTAAAGGACATGAGCCCGACCGAGGCGGCGGGGATGATCCTTCAGAAGCGGATCCCGTTCCTCGTCGCGGTCGGCGCGCTCGGCGCGAGAGCGAAGGACCCGGACGTCGTGATGGCGCTGATCGGCCGGATGAGCCCGGCCGAGCTGGTCAACAACTCGAAGGCGCTGGAGCGGCTCGGTGTCAAGACGAACCCGGCGCTCCGGGCGGCGTACGCCGAGGGCGTCGCAAAGGTTGCTGCTAGCAAGAAGGTCGCGACGCTCAAGACGACGCGCGCGGCCGAGGCGCTCGGGGACTCGAAGATGGCGGAGCAGCTCCGGGGGGCTCAGGAGAAGCAGCTCGACGCGATCGCCGTCAAGGGCTCGTGGCTTGTCCTCGGGGACAAGTCGGCGTCGATGAGGGTCGCGATCGAGTCCGCGCGGATCGTTGCCGCAACGCTCGCCCGGCTCGTCGAGGGCGAGGTCCGGCTGGTCTTCTTCGACACCTCGCCGCGCCCGGTCAACGTGACGGGGAAGGACTACGACGCGATCCTGCGGGAAACGAAACTCGTGAACGCGGGCGGCGCGACGTCGATCGGAGTCGGCCTCGACTGGGCGCTGAAGGCTGGCTTCGAGGCGGACGGGATCGCGATCGTCTCTGACGGGGCGGAGAACACGTCGCCGCTATTCTCCGACGTCCTCGCGCGCTACCGGGAAAAGGTCGGGAAGGAGGTCCCGGTCTACCTCTACCAGGTCCCGTGCGACATTCCGTCCGCTTACGGGAACGACCCGAGGGCGCTCGCGGCCGGGATGGCGCGCGCCGGGATGGCGCTCGACGTCTTCGACCTGACGGGCGGGGTCGACTACTACTCGCTGCCGAACCTGGCGGCGACGATGCGGGCGAACCGCTACTCGCTCGCGGACGAAATCATGGAGACGCCGCTCCTAACGCTGGCGGAGGTCTTCAAGGACGCGCGCGAGCGCGAGGCAGCCTAGAGAGAGGAGAGACGACGATGCTTCAACAACTTCGGAACCTGAACGTGGACCGGATCGACCTCGACGAGGCGATCGCCCTCGAAGCCTACGGCGGGATGGTGCGCGACCGCTACATCGCGCGCCAGCTCCCGATCCCGGAGTGGATCGAGGACGCGCTCCGCCTGCTCGGCAAGGAGATCCTCTCCCGTCGGTCGGAGATGCTGGAGAAGCGGCGCCGCGAACTGCGAGCGCGGCTGGAGGCGGAGATGACCGCGTCCGAGCGCAAGGCGAAGCTCCGGAAGGAACTCGACGAGGTCGAGACGCAGCTCGCGAAGATCTGATCGCGTGCCGCGCAAGCCCGCGCCTCCGCCGCCGGCCCGGCTACCGGGCCGGCACTGCCGCCGTTGTGACCATCACTGGATCGCGCGGCAGGCGGCGCCGCCCCGTCGCTGCCCGTCGTGCAAGGCGACGCAGTGGTGGCGCGAGGCGCGACCTTACCGGAGGCGGACGTGACGCCGAAGGTCTACCGGATCGCCTCACGAGACGACGTCGCGCGCCTCGGCGCCGAGATCGGTCTCCGGCTCCGTGTCGCAGGTCCGTGCGAGGCTTACGTCACGCAAGCGGGCGAGGGGACGGAGTTCGCCGCGTGGCAACGGCGCTACCGGAAACTCGTCGCGCTCCTCTCCGAGCAGGTCGTCGTCGACGGCGTGCGGTACTCGGACCGCGTCTGGGACCTCACGATGAAGGGCCGCTTCACGCTCCCGCAGGAGGCTACGCTCGCCGACGGGAAGAAGTACACCTGGCTCAAAAGTACGAAGGATATGACGCGCGAGGAGCGCGACGAGTTCCTGCGGCGCGTCCGCGAGTTCGCGGCCGAGCACGGGATCGCCCTACAGCATCCGGACGAGGAGGGACAGACGTGAAGGGATTTAAGTTCAACGAGCGCGAGGTCACGCTCGCCCACTTCAACGCGCGCAAGGAAAAGCACGGCGACGAGGAAGTCGAGGCGGCGGACCTGAAGTTCGAGGTCGACGTCCCGATGACCGACCTTGGGATGCTCCATCCGGCGCTCCAATAGGTTCTCTACGACCCGGAGAAGCTCGACGCGGGCGGCGCCTCGACGTCGCTCCGCTTCCCGCGCCTGGAGCCCCTGAAGTGGGCCGAAGAGATCAACGGGAGCGAGGTCGTCGTCCATTGGGGCATGACGGGGGACGGGGACCTAGTCCTCGCCGAGGCGGTCGTCGACAAGTTCGTCATCGCGCCGCGCGAGGGAGGGAGCGTGGCGTTGACGTTCCGGGTCCAGTTCCGGCCGACGCCGGATCAGGCGGGCGCGCT
>CAZXLQ010000425.1:0-2791 GCA_964641945.1 uncultured Clostridia bacterium | reverse complement strand
CTGACCGGCGTCAATTAGATTTTCCCTCCGGCGACAATTAGAAGTACCGGTTCCGTTCTTTCTCCCCGTCTTCTCTCTTTCTCCTTTCTTCATAGATAAGACATACATTTCGCGAACTACAGACAGTTGCCGCATGCCTCTCAGCGGCCGTAACCCGTGTTGTTGCTGTGTGATGCGCAGTAATGAGCTGTTTTCCACAGTGTCAATAATCGATCGAGGCCCTGCCGACACTGTCTGTTCGGACGCCTGACCATCGAGTTCGGAGCGCGGCGCTTCACGATTGCGCCTCCCGGCCGGCGCCAGCGCGGTGCTTGCGGGCGGCCTCCGCTCGGTAGCTCGTCAGGTTGAGCTCCAGGACGACGCTGTGATGGACCAGGCGGTCAATCGCCGCCGCCGTTGTCATCGGGTCCTTGAAGATCCGCTCCCAGTCCGAGAAAACGAGGTTGCTCGTCAGCAGGACGCTGCGTCGCTCGTAGCGATGGGCCAGCAGCGTGAAGAGCACCTCCATTTCTTCGCGACTCTGCTGGACGTACCCGATGTCATCGATGATCAATGCCTCGAAGCGATCGAGGCGCTTGAGCTCCTTCTCGAGCCAGAGCTGGTTCTTCGACAGCAGCAGCCGCTGCACGAGCAGCACGCAGGTCGTGAAGGCCACTGTGCGGCCGCGGTCGATCAGTTCGTGGCCGATTGCCGACAGCAGGTGAGACTTGCCACTGCCGGGATTGCCGAATGCCAGCACGTTCTCTGCGCGATCCAGAAACGCACCGTCGAGGAGTGCCGCCACCTGGCGTTCGGCCGTCTTCTTGAGTCGGCCTCGATCGAAGGCCGCCATCGTCTTCTCGCGTGGAAGCTTCGAGGCTGCGAGCAGCCGCTGCTTTCTGCGCTGCTCGCGCTGTCCAAGCTCCAGCTCGCACAGACTGTGCAGGTAGCGGTCGAAGCTCCAGCCTTCCGCCGTCGCGACCGCGGCCTGCGCCGCGTGGTGTGTCGCGAAGGTCGGAAGACAAAGCGCGCGAAGGCTCTTGCCGAGAGGTGGAGTGCTTACGCGAGGCATTCGGTCACCTCCTCGGCTGCCGCGAGCGTCAGAAACGCGTCGTAAGCCTCGAGATTCACGTCGTCGATGTCGACGCGCGGTGTCTGGCGGATGCGTGCGCCCGCCCGTCGTTCGACCTCGTCGAAAACGACCTTGGCTCTCGGCGTTTCACCGCGGGCGAGCATCTCGCCGAGGACTTCAGCCACCGTCTCCTCGCTACCCCTGGCCGCGATCTCGAGCAGCCGAACGTACTCGCGGTCAGCCTTCGGATTCGCTTCTTCGCACAGCACGTCGTAGGCGATGCGGAAGATCAGCTGCGGAAACAGGCTTTGCTGATATCGGCAGGCCGCAAAAGCGCCGGGCTTTCGCACGAGCGAGTCGATAACGTGCCGGTAGTCGACCCGGTACTTCCCCTTGCCGCGCAGCCGCTCGATGCTTTCGACGATTTCACCCCCGTACCACAGCTCGATGTGCTCGCCGTAGATCCGCACCGCCACGTGCTCGCCAATGAGTCGCGATGGCACCGAGTAGAAGTTGCCGCGCACGAGCACCGTGCTGTTTCGCGTGACCTTCACCGTCTCGCCCGTGAAGTCGTCGAGTCGTCGGACGGGCAAGGCTCCGAGCGCCGCGACGTCCTCGTGCACTCGGTCGCGTCGCGTGTGATTGCGCCGCGCCATCAGTGCTTCGAGAAACGACCGGTACTCCGCGCGGTCCGCGAAATCCCGGCTCCCGCGCAGGCGTAGTTCCTGGTCGATCGCGATCTTCACCCGGTGATGCGACTGCTCGACATCGCCGTTCTCGTTGCCGCGTCCCACGCTCGTGTGGCTCGCGCGAAGCCTGTAATGATCGAGCAGCCCTTGATACCGCGCCGTGAATTCGTCGCGGTCACCCAAAGTCGTCACCGCCGCCGACATCGAGTCGGTCCGGTGCTCGCGCGGCACGCCGCCGAGCCGCCACAGCGCGCTCTGAACACCGTCCGCCAGCGCCTCGAACGACTCCGAGAAGCACACCGTCACCCACTCCCAGTTCGAGTAGGTCAGCACGAAGTGGTACAGCAGATGATCGAACGGCTGCCCCGCGATCGTTACGTGCAGCTCGGTCATGTAGGTGAAGTCGCTCTGAGCCTGCCGCCCGGCGACATGCTGCTGCGGAAAGAAGACTTCGCGATTGGAACCGTGCGCTCCACGCCACACCTTGATCCGTCGCTGCAACGTCCGCACCTGCGACTCCTGGAAGCGATCCGGGTAACTGCGGCACAGGTAGTCGAAGATCGTCCGCGCCTGAAGTCCCTCATCGTTTTCAAGCAGCGTCACGACCTCCGGCCAAACGTCGACGAATGCGTCTCGACGCGTTCGGTAGCTCCGCTCCAGCTTGCGCTGACTCGGCGCCCCGCCCGCCCGACGATACTTGCGCGCCGTCTTCTCGCTCATCCCGGCCTTCGCTGCCGCGACTGCGAGCGTCGGCTCCGTTTCTGACAGTTTCATAAGCCTCCGGTACTGGTGGTCTGTGACCAATCCGACCTCCAACTGCGTGGATCGGATCAGTCTAGGTCTCCGCCATGGACCGGTACTTCTAATTGTCGCGGACCGGGAATTCTAATTGTCGCCGATCACCCGTCCCTTGGAACGGGTCGCCGGCGCGCAGTCGCTCATCCGGTCGCGGCGCCGGTCGCTGCCGCCGGGTCGATGTAGCGCAGCCACTCCGGACGGCTCTCGGCCGCGTGGCGCAGCGCCGCGTGGTCGAGGTCGTACATCAGCGCTG
>CAZXLQ010000424.1:0-2815 GCA_964641945.1 uncultured Clostridia bacterium | reverse complement strand
TTGATGACCATGATGATCCAGGCCTGATGGTCGATCGCGGGCCCCCGGAGAGCGGCGCCTGATCTGGGGCGGACGCGTCGGGCGGCTTGCCAACAACACATCACCTTTGGCCTTTCGGCATCTCGCGCGGGACATGCTGCACGTCTTCCCGGAGCTGGCGGATGTGCCGGTGACGCATGGCTGGGACGGAACGATCGGCTACACGTACGACGAGGTACCCCATCTCGGACGCGCCGCAACAGGCATGTACTACGCTCTTGGCTACTGCGGAACCGGCGTGTCCAGGGCCACCTACTTTGGAAATAAGATCGCGCTGCAGCTTCTAGGTCGAAGCGACGGACGTACGGCCTTCGACGATCTTAGCTTTCCGAGCTTTCCCGTCCATACGCTCGCAAAGCGGGCGGTACCGGTCGTCGAGACTTGGTACCGCTTCCTTGATGCGACGAAACGTTGACATTTGCAAAAACCTAAGGAGCTAGCCGCATGACAAAATCGACAACGACGGTGCGCAAGAACATTTCCTCGGGAGGTGCCTACGAATCCGTGTTCGGCTATTCGCGCGCCGTGCGCGCGGGCGACGATGTCCATGTCTCGGGAACGTGTGCGCCAGCCGAGCAGGAAGGAAAGGATGCCTATATCCAGGCCCGGGCGGCTCTCGAAATTATCGAAAAGGCGCTGCGTGAGGCTGGAGCAGGTCTTGAGCACGTTGTGCGCACAGTCGTCTATCTTCGCGACATCAAGGATGCAGATGACGTTGCGCGAGCCCACCTCGAGCGCTTCGATAAGGTCCGACCCGCTAGCACGCTCGTGCAGGTCACGTCGATGCTGCGTCCCTGGCAAAGGGTCGAGATCGAAGCCTATGCCAAGCTCAGCTCTCAATTGTAGGGGTATGAATAACGATCAAAGGCTGGCGCCTTGGCCGCTTCGACGTAGATGCCTACTTCAAGAGGCGCGCGCTCGCAGAATAGTTAGGTCGCGCACGCACATATTGTCAGAGCGAGAAACTCATCGTTCATGTAGGAGACAGCAAGCAGGTGAGGCGGACGGCGGACGTGCTCTCGTATTGCGCTCGCCTTGCGTAGTGCGAATGCAATGAGCACAGCCCAAGGCGTCGCGACGTCGTTCTCTCCCTGGTTTTCCGCTCGAACTCCGGATGCAAGCCCTTTGCGCGCCGTGCTTCCTCTTAGGCTTGCTTAAACCCCTCCGCATCGGCGTACGGGAACCACCAGAAGTCTTGGTTGGACGCTGTCGGATCGATCATGACAAACTTGGAGTTCTGGAACTGTGCCAAGCCCTCGGGCCCGAGTTGTCGCCCCGTTCCGGAAAGCTTGCGCCCACCGAACGGAAGTGCGTCATTGTCGAGCAAAGGCGCGTTGATCCATAGGATTCCGGACTCGATCTCGCGCACGGCGCGGAACGTCTCGTCCATGTCGCGGGAGTACAGATTCGCTCCAAGGCCATATTGCGATCGATTGGCGAGCGTAATGGCCTCGTCGAAATCCGAAACCTTGCAGATCGGTGCGACGGGCCCAAACGGTTCCTCGTTGAGGATCTCCATGTCAGGTGTCACGCCGGTCAGGACAGTCGGCTCGACGAACCAGCCGCGGTTATGCTCGGCAGGACGGCCGCCGCCTGTGGCGGTCTTGGCGCCCTGCTCGCGGGCGCGCGCGATGAGGCCCTCGTATCGCTCGCGCTGCCGCCGCGTGGCGAGCGGTCCCATATCGACCGGACCGAGCCCATTGCCAACCCGAAGTTTGCGCGCCTCGGACACGAGCCCCTCGACGAACTCGTCGTGGATCTTCTCGTGCACGTAGAAGCGCTCCGCCGATGTGCAAACTTGGCCGCAATTGAGATAGGCCGCAAACGCGGCGCCCCGGATAGCCATGTCAAGGGGAGCCGAGGGCATGACAATGAAGGGATCGTTGCCCGAGGCTTCGATCAGGCAGGGTTTGAACGTCTCGGCACACGTGCGGGCTACCGCCTGCCCGACCGCGACCGACCCGGTGTAGGCGACGCCGTGTGTGCCTGAGCTCGCTATCAGGCGCTGGCCAACACGCGCACCGCCTGTGACGACCTGCATCAGGCCCGGCGGAAGTGTGGAGAACACCTCCATGAACTTGAGTGTCGTGAGGCTCGTCTGCTCGTGAGGCTTGATGATCACCGCGTTGCCGGCGGCAAGCGCCGCTGCTGCCTCCCAGCACAACAGCACCAGCGGATAGTTGAAGGGAAGTACGATGACGATCGTACCGAGCGGTTCCTTGATGCTGAAGTGGAATTGCCCGGGAACCGTCGCGCCGGCAATGCGTCCCGTCTCATGACGCGCAAGTTCGGCATAATAATCGATGGCCGTCGCGCACCAGGACACTTCGTCGACGGATTCCTTGTAAGGCTTCCCCTCCTCGCGCGTCAGGCACTCCGCATATGGAGCCTTGTCCTGTCTCAAGAGCGCTGCAATGTCGTGAAGAATAACGGCACGGCTGCGCGAATCCATGCCCATCCACGCGCGTCGCGCGGAATTGGCGCGTTCGATCGCGTAGTCCACCTCGCCGTCGGTCGTGTCGGCGATACGGCCGGCGTGCTCTTCCGTCGCGGGATCGATCACGTCGAAGTGCTCCGTCGCGCGGCTGGTCTCGAAACGGCCGTCAACGTAGATTTTCCCCGAGAGCAGCGCGAAGTCTTGCAATGCCGTCATGATCGTTCTCCCGTGCAGGTGACTTACGGTAGCGCCGAAGATTTGGAGCCAAAACCTCCCTCCGGCCTTATTGCGCTCAGGCTCGGATGCGTTGGGATTTGGGGTCGTACCAGGGCCCGAGCT
>CAZXLQ010000423.1:0-2822 GCA_964641945.1 uncultured Clostridia bacterium | reverse complement strand
GAAGTGATCGGAACCGATCGACCGTCCGTGGGACGCTCGCTACCGCTCGCGGCTCAAAAAACGGGGCATCGTGCCTTACCAGGCAGATCCCGTTCCTCGAGCCGCGAGCGGTAGCGAGCGTCCCACGGACGGTGCCTGGAATCGCAGACTGTCCTTGCGGACCTGCAGGTTTGCTCGGAACAGATCGACAAATGATCGTCTCTGTAAATTGAAGCATTAGCGTGCTCTATCCGCTTGTTACGCCTCATCCGCCAAATCGGCGTTGCTCCCCGTCCCCTCGTAACCAGTTCCCGGATTCGCTACACTCGGCCGGCGTGACCGATACGATCGAACTCGATTCCAGCCTTCGCGCCGTCTGGCGCTCGAAGTGGCTGCTGCTTGCGGGCGCGCTCGTCTGCGCCGCCGCCGCCGCCGGATGGACCATGCTCGGTCCCCCACGATTCACGACGTCGGCACTCGTTTCGATGGGGCGCGTGATGGGAGAAGAGCTCGAGGATCCGTACGCCGTCGCCCAGACGATCAACAGTCCCGGGTTCCTGGCAGCCGTGAAGGCCCGGACCGGCAACGCCCCCGGCACCGTCAACGCCGAGGCGCTGACCGGCGGACAGGGACGCCTCGAACGGCCGACGCTCGTTCGTATCACCGCGTCGGCGCCGTCGGCTGACCAGGCAGCCGCCGTCGGTCAGGCAGCCGTCGAGGAGCTCGTGGAGCGTCACCGGAAGCGCTTCGAGACATCGGTCGCGACCTATCGCGACTACGAAAAGGTCCTCGCGGTGACCGGCGAGCCCGCGACGGGTGCGGCCGACGCGGTCGCCAGGCGCGACCTCTTCGAGCTGCGGGCGAAACTCGGCTCTCCGGTCTTTACCGCGCAGACCGAGGCACGCGACTCGTTTCCCGCTGCCGTAGCCGTGCCTCGCAACACGGCGGTTGCCGCCGGGGTCGCGTTCGTCACGTCGCTCGCGATACTCCTGCTGCTCGTCATTGCGACGGCGCAACTGCGCGAGAACGCCGCCTGACGTTGCCGATGCGTACGGTCCTCAACGTCGTGGGCGCCCGCCCGAACTTCATGAAGATCGCGCCGATCGTCGCGGAGATCGGCCGTCGGCCGGATCGTTTCCGGCAGGTTCTCGTGCACACCGGCCAGCACTACGACGAAGCGATGTCCGAGTCGTTTTTCACGGACCTCGGAATCCCGCGCCCAGACGTCAACCTCGAGATCGGGTCCGGCACCCACGCCGAGCAGACCGCGCGCACGATGCTCGCAATCGAGCCCGTCATCGTCGAGCATCGCCCCGACTGGGTCGTCGTCGTCGGCGACGTGAACTCGACGATTGCGGCGACTCTCGTCGCGACGAAACTGCACGTTAAGGTCGCGCACGTCGAGGCGGGCCTTCGCAGCCGGGATCGCGAGATGCCTGAGGAGATCAACCGGCTGGCGACCGATGCGCTGGCGGATCTGCTACTGACCCCCTCGCGGGACGCCGACGCGAACCTGCTGGCCGAGGGGGTCGACCCGTCGCGGATCGTCTTCGTCGGCAACGTGATGATCGACACGCTGCTCGGGCAGCGCGATCGCGCGAGTAGCTCGACGGTCGTCGAGGCGCTCGGGCTCGCGGCGCAGGACTACGCGACGATGACGCTGCATCGGCCGTCGAACGTGGATGATCCAGAAACGTTCCGCCGGATTGCCGGTGCGCTCGAGCGGATCGCCGAACGGCTGCCCATCGTGTTCCCGGTCCACCCTCGCACACGCGCGCGCCTCGCGGAGTTCAACATCGCGCTCTCGCCGCGCATCGTCCTGACCGAGCCGCTCGGCTACCTCGATTTCCTCAAGCTCTACGGTGGCGCGAAACTCGTACTGACGGATTCGGGCGGACTGCAGGAAGAAACAACGGCGCTCGGCATTCCGTGCCTGACGCTGCGCGAGAACACGGAACGGCCGATCACGGTGACCGAGGGGACGAACCAGGTCGTAGGTACCGACGCGGACCGGATCGTCGGCGCGGCGCTGGACATCCTCGACGGCCGGACCGTGTTCGCCGGCCGGATTCCCGAGTACTGGGACGGTCGCACGGCGGTGCGAATCGTCGACGCCCTCGAGCGCTGACGTGTACGCGGCGCTCAGACGGTTGGCCGGCGACAGGCGCGAGGCGTGGCACTCGGCACGCGCCGACCTGCTGTTCCGGCTCCTCGAGCTGAAGCCCGGCGTGTCGATACTCGACCTCGGGGGGCAGGACGGCTCCTTCATGATGCGCGTGCGGGACCGGATCGACGCTCGAATCACGATCGCCGACATCAGCACGGAAGCTCTCGCCGTCGCCAAGGCTCGCGGTTTCGCGACGATGACGCTCGAGGAGGGCAAGCCGCTGCCGTCCGGCGACGGGGCCTTCGATGTCGTCTTCTGCAACTCGGTGATCGAGCACGTGACGTTTCCGAAGTCCGACTGCATCAACCGCGTGATTCCGAATCGCGAATGGGTGACCGAGTCGATGCGGAACCAGGCGGCGTTCGCGGCCGAGATCCGCCGCGTCGGGAAGTCGTATTTCGTGCAGACGCCGCACAGGGCGTTTCCGGTGGAGGCGCACACGTGGCTTCCCGTCGTCGGCTGGCTGCCGCATCAGGCGACAGTCGCCGTCGTGAAGCTCAGCGACCGTTACTGGGTGAAGCACTGCGGATACGTCGACTGGAATCTGCTCGGGTCGAAGGCGATGCGGACGCTCTTTCCGGACGCTTCGCTGCACGTCGAGCGAGTGCTCGGTCTGCCCAAGTCGCTCATCGCCTATCGCCGCAATCCCCATCAGAACCGCGAGCGGTAGCGAGCG
>CAZXLQ010000422.1:0-2827 GCA_964641945.1 uncultured Clostridia bacterium | reverse complement strand
CTCGTGCATCAGTACCGTGCGCGGTAGCGCACGGGTCGGTGCGGGGCGCCGCCACACGGCGACCCGCTCGCCATAGCTCGCGGTAGTAACGACGAAGGCATCAGTACCGCGAGCGGCACGGGTCGCGGGACCGGGGACTCGTGCATCAGTACCGTGCGCGGTAGCGCACGGGTCGGTGCGGGGCGCCGCCACCGCGACCCGCTCGCTACCGCTCGCGGTACTGGTCCGGCATCGACATGCCCCGCCGCATGTCGGACTCGTCGTGAAAGTCAGAGTCCGGTGCCGGGGGATCAGAAGCCCGTGGCTGCAAATCAGTCGATGCCCAACTAATGCTTAAGCAAAGCATGGCCGCAAGACAGGGCCGCGCAACTATTGCTTGCCCAAATACGCCTACGCCGCTAGACTACGCTCACCATGTCTAAGCACGCCACACCTCTTCGAAGCACGTCGACCCGATTGGGCCGCAGCGGCGCCATCGGCTCGAGCCATCCACGATTCGCAATCGGAGCCGATCCGATGCCTAACTGGCGGGAAGCGAAGGCCAGTCTCGAGCGCTGGATGCTCGTCGAGGCGCTGACCCGCTCGCGCGGAAACATGGCTGCGGCAAGCCGCCTGCTCGGCATCACCAAGGTCGCCGTCTTGCACGCAGTGCGTCGGCACAAGCTCGGGTCATACACCAAGGCTCACGAGGCATAACCCGACACTCGTTCGTCCGGACAACCCAGCGCCGTAGCCGTTCCCCGGCGCCTCTGCGATCGTCTCCCCCAGTCGTGGAGTCTCTCGCACGCACACCGGGGATTCGTCACGGCGCTATCTCTCGTCCCCTCAACCGCTTCCGCCCGCCGCACCTGCATGCCGCCCGCACCTTGTGAAATTTCTGGCAATTGACTTCCGGACTGTGCTATCTTCGCGAGCTTCACAATACGAGCGTTCCCGGAGCCGCAAGCACCACGTTGATGGAGTGGCCGGGAGAACTTCCTGAGGAGACGAAACCGAGTATGTCCAGCAGCCCGAATGCGAAAGTCGGCAAGGTCATCCAGATCATCGGCCCCGTCATCGACGTCGAGTTCGGCGAGCAGTACCTGCCGCCGATCTATCAGGCACTGCGCGTGACTAGCGAAGGCTTCGACGTGCCAGAGCCCATCGAGCTCATCGTCGAGGTCGAGCAGCATCTCGGTGAAGGCCGAGTTCGCACGGTCGCCATGGAGGCTACCGAAGGCATCGTTCGCGGAATGAAGGCGATCGACACCGGCTCGCCCATCACGACGCCGGTGGGTCGCGGAACGCTTGGACGCGTCATCAACGTCATCGGCGAACCCGTCGACAACCTCGGCCCCGTGGCTTCCGATATCCGGTACCCGATTCATCGTCCGGCTCCGTCCTTCGAAGACCAGTCGACCCAGCAGGAAATGCTCGAGACGGGTATCAAGGTCATCGATCTCGTCCAGCCATTCCTGAAGGGCGGAAAGATCGGACTCTTCGGCGGTGCGGGCGTCGGCAAGACGGTGCTGATCATGGAGCTGATCAACAACGTCGCCAAACATCACGGCGGGTTCTCGGTGTTCGCGGGCGTCGGCGAGCGCACGCGCGAGGGCAACGACCTCTGGCACGAGATGTCAGAGTCGGGCGTCATCGTCCCCGGCGACCACGAGAACTCGAAGGCCGCGCTGATCTACGGCCAGATGACTGAACCGCCCGGAGCGCGCATGCGAGTCGCACTCACAGGTCTTACCGTCGCCGAGTACTTCCGCGACGAAGAGGGCCAGGACGTGCTTCTTTTCATCGACAACATCTTCCGCTTCACTCAGGCGGGATCCGAGGTTTCGGCACTTCTCGGCCGCATGCCGTCGGCAGTTGGTTACCAGCCGACACTCGCCAACGAAATGGGCGAGATGCAGGAACGCATCACCTCGACCAAGAAGGGCTCGATCACGTCGGTACAGGCCGTGTACGTCCCGGCCGACGACTACACCGATCCGGCGCCCGCCACCACGTTTGCCCACCTCGACGCCGTTACGGCGCTTTCTCGCCAGATCGCCGAGCTCGGCATCTACCCCGCGGTCGATCCGCTGGCGTCGTCATCGACGATTCTTTCGCCACGCATCGTTGGCGAGCTGCACTACGACACGGCGCAGGACGTGAAGCGGACCCTGCAGCGTTACCGCGACCTGCAGGACATCATTGCGATTCTCGGAATCGACGAGCTCTCGGAGGACGATCGACTCGTGGTCTCGCGAGCCCGCAAGATCCAGAAGTTCCTCTCGCAGCCGTTTTTCGTCGCCGCGCAGTTCACGGGTCTGGAGGGACGCCTCGTGTCGATCGGCGACACGATCAAGGGCTTCCGGAAGATTCTCGACGGCGAAATGGACGACATCCCGGAGCAGGCCTTCTACCTCGTCGGCGGTATCGAAGAAGTCTACGAGAAGGCCGAGAAGATGGCCGCCAAGGCCTAGACGCGAAACCGGACGGCATCGCGGCGGCTCGAGAGTGTCTGCCGCGGTGCCGACAACTGAACGGACATCACTTCGCTTATGGCCGATACCCTTCGTTTGGAGATCGTCACTCCGGAGCGCCATCTCGTGGACGCTCAGGTCGAATCCGTTCAGATTCCGGGCCTCGACGGCGAGCTCGGTATCCTGCCGGGTCACAGTCCCCTGATCTCGCAGCTCAAGCCGGCAGGCCTCCTGAGCTACGCACAGGGCGGCGCCACGCACCAGATCGTGATTGCCGAAGGTTTCGTGGAAGTCCTTCCCAACCAGGTTCGTGTACTGGCGGAGGTCGCCGAGAACCCGACCGAAATCGACGTCGAGCGCGCCATCAGCCGGGG
>CAZXLQ010000421.1:0-2859 GCA_964641945.1 uncultured Clostridia bacterium | reverse complement strand
GGGACCGAACCCAATCGGCCCTCCCTACCCCTATCAAAGCGCTTCGCGCATTGCCGGGAGGTTACTTCTCCGCGGGTCGTGACGCAGTGACTTCGGCGGCTCCGCGTCGGAGCGTGATTGTCGCGCCCGAGACTCGAACGGTCACCGGGTTCGGATCGCGCAGGCCGAACGTGACGAACTCGGTCGGCGACGTCGGGTAGAGCGTCACGCTCGGCAACTCATCGATCAATCGGATCCCGACGAGCTCTCCCTGCTGCCAGCCGAACCGGATGTACTGCGAGCCCCGCTCGAACTCGAGCCGGGCAACCGTTGCCGCCATTGGCCGCATGCGCGCGGATCCGAGCACCTCGACGCGCTTGAACGCGCCAAGCCGCTCCCGAAGGTTGGTCCACATGCGGCCTTCGTTCTCCGCGACGTCCGCGAGTGGGATCATCCCGCCGAACGCCTCGGCGATCGGCTTGAAATCGCCCTTCGAGCTTGCCTCGACCATCGTGGCCACCCGCGCATTGAGTTTCGCCGAAATCTCTTCGGGAAGCGGAGAGTGGAGCAGCGCAAATGCGTCGACGCCAGTGGCGCTCGCGCGAAGATTCGCGCCGTCGCGGGCGAGTTCGATCCGGCTCCCGGACGCAAGGGCGTAGGAACCAGCAACCCGGTCCATCGCCGTCGCGTCGACCGCGACTACAGCCGGGGGCATCGTGTATTCGGCGCCGAAGACGACCGCCGGCAGCACCTCGGTCAGTGCCGTCGCGCTCATTTCGCCGTTCGACGCCGCGTAGACCACGACGTTCTCGTCCACGTAGCGACGGAAGTCTGCGAAGAAAACGCCGTTGCCGCCATTGTGGGCAACCAGCCGCGTCTTGCGCGGCGTCTCGAAGACCGCCCAGCCGTATGCGTAATAGGAGCTGCCTTCCGGATTCTCGGGAACGTGCGGCTTGAAGTACTTCTCCTTGGCTTCCTTCGACAGGATCTTCTCGCCCTCGAGCGCGAGGTGCCAGCGGTACATGTCGCCGGCGGTCGAGTGGAGCCCGCCGTTCCCGCGCAGGTTCCAGTAAGGGCCGTCCTTGTCCCAGGCCTTGTCGAGGATCGTCCCCCAATCCTTGCCGTCTACGTAGCCGTGCGCGACCTGCCCTTCGCGCCAGGCGACCTTGTAGCCCGTCGCCTTCATTCCGGCAGGTTCGAAAAGGTTTTCGCGAAGATACGTCTCGTAGGACTTCCCCGAGAGGATTTCGACGATCGCGGCGAGAAGACTGTAGCCGGCGTTCGAGTAGAAGTACTCTCTGCCGGGCGGAGTGCGCAGCGGCGCGGCGAACACTCGGCGCACGATCTCGTCGCGAGAGACGGCTTCGTAGTCGCTCGGGCCGTAGTCGGAGTCTAGGCCCGCGCTGTGAGTCAGGAGTTGATGGATCGTGATTGCTGCCTTCTCTGGCGGAGCACCAGGGAAGAAACGGCCAATCGATTCTTCCACGCGCAGCTTGCCTGCCATCTCGAGCTTGAGGATCGCGGCGGCGGTGAACTGCTTCGTGATCGAGCCGATCGAGATGACCGAGTCCGCTGCCATCGGAATCTTGCGCTCGCGGTCTGCCATCCCGTAGCCCTTCTCGAGGACGATCTTGCCGTCCTTGGCGACGAGGACGGTGCCGGAGAACCCGAGCTTCTCGAGCCGGCCCAGGTACGCGTCGAGCTTGGTAGAGAGATCGCCGTCGGCGGCGCGTGCCGGCGCGACCAGCGAAGACAGGACGACGAGAGCGAGACAGATTGCGTGTTTCATGCGGACGACGTTACCGGCCGATTGTGAAGATGTAGTGAAGGTGCGTCTCCACGTATCGGTACCGTGTTTAGACCGGACAGATAGTGGCGTGTGCGGTAACGAAGAGCACCGCAAGGAACTCGGTTCCGAAAAGCGCCGGAGGCGCGAAAGAACCTGAGCCCACGGCGTAAGCCGTGGGACTATCGAAGGAAGTCGCGGGAGCCCCGGCAGGGGCGATACCCGACGCTGCAGGTAATCGGCTGCGGTTGTTTCGCCCCTTTCGGGGCTCGATCGGCTTTCATCCGAACTTCCACGGCTTGCGCCGTGGGCTCAGGTTCTTTCGCGCCTCCGGCGCTCTTCGGAGGCTCCGTCGCTTACTCTGGCAACGTCACGGTGAACGCCGCGCCCTGTCCGAGCTCGCTTTCGACGCCAACCGTCCCGCCGTGCGCCTCGACGAGCTGCTTCACGATCGCGAGACCAAGACCGGCGCCGCCCGTCGTGCGCGACCGCGACGGATCCGTCCGATAGAAGCGCTCGAAAACGCGCGATAGGTGCTCGGGAGCGATCCCGGCGCCGCTGTCGCGAACCGTGATCGCGACTTCGCCATCAAGCGCAGCGGCGGTCAGCTCGATGCGCCCACCGGACGGCGTGTGTTCGGCAGCGTTGTCGAGCAGGTTGCGCAGGACCTGACCAAGTCGGACGGGGTCCGCCTCGATGTTCGGAAGATCATCCGCAACTCGAACCTCGAGCGCGAGCCCGCCAGCGGCCGCGCGAGGCCCGAACGCCGCGGCGACCGATCCGATCGCTTCGTCGACCGAGACCGACTGTCTGTTGAGAGAGAGCCGTCCCGCCTCGGCAAGCGACAGGTCGCGCAGGTCGTCGATGAGCGAGTTGAGCAGCATGACTTCCTCGTGTAGCGAGGCCAGCGCGTTCGCATCCGCCTCGACGAGTCCATCCTGAATCGCCTCGACCTGACAGCGGATGTTCGTGAGCGGCGTGCGCAGCTCGTGTGCGACGTCGTTGACGAGATCGCGTCGCAACTGCTCGTCGCGTGCGATCGTTTCGGCCATGGCGTTGAAGGCCCGCGCGAGCTCTCCGATTTCGTCTCCCGA
>CAZXLQ010000420.1:0-2868 GCA_964641945.1 uncultured Clostridia bacterium | reverse complement strand
GCTGAAGCTCGCCGAGTTCGACCTTTCCGAATTGCGCAGCATGCAGGATTGGTATCTGCGCTACGAGCTGACCGCACTCGAAGGCGTCGCCGAAGTGGCACCCGTCGGCGGGTTTGTCCGCCAGTACCAAGTCGTCGTCGATCCGGACCGGCTGCTGGCCTACAACATCCCGCTTGGCCAGGTGAAGCAGGCCATCCAGATGTCGAACATCGACGTTGGCGGCCGCGTGATGGAGATGTCGGAGACCGAGTACATGGTCCGCGGCAAGGGCTACCTGGCGCGGCTGACGCCAGAGCAGATCGCGCAGGCCCAGCGGGACGGGACGCCGCTCGGGCGGGCGCGGTCGGCACAGGGTGTCGCGGACCTCAAGAAGGTTGTCATCCGCGCAAATCCCGACGGGACGCCCGTCTACCTGCAGGACATTGCGACCGTGCAGCTCGGGCCGGACCTGCGCCGCGGCCTGGCCGAAGCGAATGGCGAAGGTGAAGTCGTAGGCGGCATCGTCGTCATGCGCTACGGCGAGAACGCCTTCAAGGTCATCGGCGACGTCAAGCGGAAGATCGACGATCTTCGCCCCGGATTGCCACCCGGCGTTGACATCGTTACGGAGTATGACCGGTCGGCGCTCATTCAGCGTTCGGTCGATACGCTGAAAGTGAAGCTCATCGAAGAGATGGCGGTCGTCGCCATCGTCTGCGTGATCTTCCTGCTGCACGTGCGCAGCGCGCTGGTCGCGATCTTCGTGCTGCCGACGGGCGTGCTGGCCAGCCTGATCATCATGCACGCGCTGGGCATCAACGCGAACATCATGAGCCTGGGCGGAATCGCCATCGCCGTCGGCGCGATGGTCGACAGCTCGATCGTCATGGTCGAGAACGCCCACAAACACTACGAACGAGCGAAAGCCGAGGCCGGTACGACGCGCCTCTCGCGCGAGAAGCACACGCAAGTGATCATCGACGCGGCCAAGGAGGTCGGACCGACGCTCTTCTTCAGCCTGCTGATCATCACGGTCAGCTTCCTGCCGATCTTCGTGCTCGGCGAGCAGAGCGGCCGGCTCTTCAAGCCGCTGGCCTACACGAAGACTTTCGCGATGGGCGCCGCTGCGATCCTCGCGGTCACGGTCATCCCCGTGCTGATGGTGTATTTCATTCGCGGCCGCATTCCGAACGAGCAAACGAACCCGATCAGCCGCCTCCTTCAGAAGATATACGAACCGTTCTTCTGGGCGGCGATGAAGGGCAAGTACTTCACGCTCGTGATCGCAGCGATCGTCGTATTCACCGCCGTCCTGCCGCTCCAAAAGTACATCTGGGGACAGCAGGTTGTCGCCGACAAGCTGCCGTTCCTGCGGCTGAGCCACCAGATCGGCAGCGAGTTCATGCCGCCCCTCGACGAAGGCGACTTGCTCTACATGCCCACGACCGACCCGGCCATCAGCATCACCAAGGCGCGCGAACTGCTCCAGCAGACTGATGCGCTCATCAAGTCGCTGCCCGAAGTCCATCACGTGTTCGGGAAGATTGGCCGTGCCGAGTCCGCGACCGACCCGGCCCCGCTCAGCATGATCGAGACCACCATCATGCTGGAACCCGACCGCGGCAAGTGGCGGAAACGCCGCTTCGACCGCTGGTTCAGCTCATTCCCCGCCTGGCTCAAAACGTGGTCGAGCCTCACGTACTGGTGGCCCGAAGAGCGCACCATCAACGTAGATGAACTGTCCTACGGCTGGAAGGAGCCGGACGGCACGGATGTTCCCGGTCTTGACGATATCGTGGCGTTCCCCGGCGTAACCAACGCCTGGACGATGCCGATCAAGACGCGCATCGACATGCTCAGCACCGGCATCAAGACGCCGGTCGGCATCAAGATCATGGGAGACGACCTCGCGAGCCTTGGACAACTCGCCGAGCAGATTGCCGCAGAGGTTCGCACGCTGCCCGGCACGCTCAGTGCGTACCCGGAGAAGACCGTCGGCGGCCTGTACGTCGATTTCAACATCAACCGCGACGAGATCGCCCGCTACGGCCTGCGCATCGCCGACGTGCAGGACGTGATCCTCACCGCACTCGGCGGCATGAACATCACGCAGACGGTCGAGGGGCTGGAGCGCTACCCGGTCAATCTCCGTTACAAACGCGAATTGCGCGACAACATTCCCGCCCTGCGCCGCACGCTGGTCGCGACGCCCGGCGGCGCGCAGGTGCCACTGGCGCAACTGGCCGACATCCGCATCGAGCCCGGACCGCCGATGATCAAAAGCGAAAACGCCCGAAAGACCGCGTGGATTTACGTCGATCTGACCACCTCGGACATCGGCGGATGGGTCGAGCGGGCGAAACGCCTGGTGTCGCAGCGCGTGACCATCCCTGCAGGCTACAACCTGGTCTGGTCAGGGCAGTACGAGTACATCGAGGCGGCCAATCGTCGCCTGGCCATCGCAATCCCGTTCGTGTTCGTCGTGATCGTGCTGCTGCTCTACCTCTCGCACCGGAGCTGGCTCGATACCTGTGTCGTTCTGCTGGCGGTGCCGTTCAGTCTGGTCGGTGCGATCTGGTTCATGTACTGGGCCGACTACAACATGTCGCTCGCGGTCTGGGTCGGACTGATCGCGCTGGCCGGCCTCGACGCGGAGACCGGCATGGTCATGCTGCTCTATCTGCACAACAGCTTCGACCGCTGGAAGGCTGAAGGGAAATTGAACTCACTTTCCGACCTCAAAGCAGCCATCCACGAGGGTGCCGTACTCCGCATCCGGCCGAAGACGATGACGGTCGCAACGACGATGATCGGATTGCTGCCGATCATGATCGGCACGGAAACCGGCTCGGACACGATGAAACGCATCGCCGCCCCCATGTTCGGCGG
>CAZXLQ010000419.1:0-2870 GCA_964641945.1 uncultured Clostridia bacterium | reverse complement strand
GAGGGGGGACCGAACCCAATCGGCCCTCCCTACCCCTATCAAAGCGCTTCGCGCAGTGCGCACACGCAGACGAGCGAAGGGCCGGGGGATTGCTCCCCCGGCCCTTCGGTTACGACCGTCGGTGACGGTGTTCAGCTCTGCGGCGGTGGCGCCACCGTGCACGTGTTGTTGGTGATGTTGCGATCGCGCAGGACGAAGTTTCGTCCCGTCGTGATGTCGCGCACCTGTACGCGGCACTTGCGCCGCGGGAAATCGATCTCGGCGTGGCAGTAGACAGCCGGATCGTCGTTGTCGTCGATGATGATGCTCAGTCCCGGCCTGTAGGCAACGTGGTTGCCGATACCGGCGAAGATCTCGCTGGTGGCCGCAACCTCGTACTCCCAGTAGCCGTAGAGCGGGCTCGTCGGAGGAACGCTCGCGACGACCTGGCGGAAGATGTCTCCCGACGCGTCGTCGACGCAGCACGAGTCGAACGGAATCGTGACGTTCACGTTGAACTGGCACGAGGAACCGCCACCGCCCACGACCGTGTCGCGTGTGATTACTACCTCGTAGCAGAACAGCGTCCCGACGTCGGCGCCAAAGTCGTCCGCGATGTTGAGCGTCCAGTTTCCGGCGGCCGGAATGCCGTCGAAGGCCGACAGGCCCGCTTCCGGAATGAAGGAGCCGGCAAACGGCGCCGCGCCGGCCGCGATGCCAGTCGCAGCCTCGTCGTCGAACACCGTCGGCGTGCCCGAGCAGTCGGTCGCGCCCGAGCCGTAATTGTCTCCCGAGCCGCCGTTATCGTCCGACAGGACGATTGTAGTGGCATTCGGTCCGGTCAGCGTGATGTCGAGATCGGAATCGAACGTGTGATTGATGCGGATGCGAACATCAACGTCGAGCACCGTTCCCATGTCGGGGACATTGATCACTTGCGGGGGCATCGATCCGGAGTCCGGAATCCCGACCGCAATGTTGCCGCTCGAATAGGTCGTGACGACCGTACCGCGCGTCGCTGCCGGAACGTCATCCTCGCCGGTGCAGGTCACTACCGTCGTGCCGACCGGAAAGGTCGAGCCCGAGGGCGGCGTGCACTGAACGTTGACGCAGTTCGTCGCAGTCGGCGCCGGGTAATTGACGACCGCGCCGTTGACGTCGGTCGCTGTCGCAGTGACGTCTCCCGGACATATCAGCGAGCAGGCAGGTCCGATGACCTGGCACATGGCCGTGTCGATGTCGAGCGCCCAGGTGACAGATCCGCCGTCGAGGTTGGCATCGTCGGAGATCGTCAGCGTCCAGGTGCCGTTCGGGTCCTCGCCGACGAAGGCGCCGAGCGCCTCCTCCGGAACCAGCGGCGATGCGAGCGTCGCGTTCGCGTACACGTGGTCGCTTGCAACTCCCGGGTTGCTGGTAGACGGAACCGAGCCGCCCGGATTGGCGTCGTCGTCCCAAAGCGTACCGTTGAAGACGTTGTCGTTGCTGCTGCCGTTGTCGGTCGTGAGAGTCACGATCGTGCCAGCCGGCGACGTCAGCGTCATGTCGATGTCGCCGCAGAACGAATGCAGAATGTTCGTCGTGACGTCGACGTCGAGGATCGACGTGCCCGCGCCGGCGACGACGATGGTCGTCGTTGTCGTCGAGACTGTAGTCGGGATCGTCACCGGCGTCGCATTGGCCGCAACCGTGGTGGCGACGAGCGGGGGCGCCGGAAGCGTCGTGACGTCAAGCGACCAGGTGAACGTGCCGCCGTCCTGGTCGAACTGGTCGGCGATCGTCAGCGTCCACGTGCCGTTCGGGTTCTCGCCGATGAAGGCGCCCATCGCCTCTTCAGGGACCAGGGTCGGGTTGTTGGTGAGGTTGACGTAGGTCGTGTCAGTCGTGACGCCGTTGTTGCTCGTGTAGGGCACGGCGCCGGCCGGGTTTGCGTCGTCGTCCCAGCGCGTGGCCGACCAGACGTCGTCGTTGCCGGCCGCATTGTCGGTCGTCAGCGTCACGATCGTGCCCGCCGGCGACGTAACCGTGATGTCGAGGTCCGAGCAGAACGAATGCGTGATGTTCGTGATCGCGTCGACATCGTACAGGTACGTGCCGACGCCCGAAACCACGATCGACGAAGTCACCGTGTTCGCGCCCGCGGCCGGGATCGTCACGGGGGTCGCATTCGTGAAAGTGGAGGTGGTTGACACGCAGTTGGGGGGCGCTGGAGGAGCGCCGCCGAGCGCGTCGCCCGGAGCCGCCGGGTTCGTGTCAAGCGCGGGCGCCTGGGCGCCGCCGAGCTGGACGGAAAGCGCATCGTACTCGGCGATGGCCAGGTTCAGGTTGCGCTGGATCCGGGTGTTGGTCGGATCATTGGCGAGATTGGCCTTGATCCGGTCGATTGCAGCGCCGAGATCCGCAAGGCGTGCGTGGTTCGCATCCTTTGTAGAGCTCTGAAGCGCCGCGCGCCTTGCCCGAGCCGCCGCTGAGCCGTCGACCGGCACCAGGGCCGCAACGGCAAGCAGCAGGCAGCACATCGCCAGTGCCCGTCTAACGGGTCTTCTGGATCGTGAGTCCATGTGGGTTCTCCTCGAAAATTTGGGTTTCGTATCGAGCCCCGACCCGAGCGGTGTACGCGGCATCGTCAGGGCCTGCTTCGGCTCCCGGTATTCCGGGTAGCGAAGCGAGCCACACGGTCCGTGGCCCTGCGCCATAAAGAGGACCGTGTGATTGAGTTGGAATCTGGGTTGCTGACAGTTCAGCCGAGTAAGACGCCTCCATCATACGGTTTCGGGCAGACGCGTCAAGCGAGAAGGCTACGCGCGGCCATTGCGCGAAGCGCCTTGGAGTGGGGGGGGGGGGGGGGGGTGGGTTTTTTTTTTTTGGGTGGAGGCAGCGAGCAAAGAAACAAA
>CAZXLQ010000418.1:0-2871 GCA_964641945.1 uncultured Clostridia bacterium | reverse complement strand
GCCGCAACTCCGGCTGAAGGTGACACACTTCTCGAGGCGGCCAAGGCGGCCGGCGTCGAGATTCGAAACGACTGCGGCGGCCATGGCGTGTGCGGGACGTGCCGGGTCGAGGTGATCGAGGGCGCGGATGCGCTCTCGGGGTTCACGGCACCCGAGCAGAAGCATCTCGATGAACTGCTTGCCGAAGGTTGGCGCCTCGCTTGCCAGACGAAGGCTTCGTCGCACGTTCGCGTGCGTGTGCCGGCGCTCGGGCGGGCCGCCGTCAGTGAAGCGAAATGAGCGTGCCTGCCGATGTTCTCGAGCTTTTGCGCGAGATGATCGACACGCCTTCGACTACCGGCGACGAGGCAGGCATCGCGGCGATTCTCGAGCGAGAGCTCGAGCGGGACGGATATCGGGTCACACGACAGGAAGTACTGCCGGGACGCGACAACCTGCTTGCGGTGCGCGACGGTGAAACGCCTCGCCTGTTCTTCTCGACGCACATCGACACCGTCCCGCCGTTTCTGCCGTATCGGCGCGAGGGCGATACGATTTTCGGCCGGGGCGCCTGCGACACCAAGGGCGGCATCGTCGCAATGCTCGAGGCCGGACGCCGCCTGCGCGCGAAGGGTGCCAGCGGGTTCGGGTTTCTCTTCGTCGTCGGCGAGGAGGTGGATCATTCGGGGGCCAAGGCGGCTGCGAAGCTGCCGATCTCGACACGCGACATCGTGTTGTGTGAGCCGACGGTGTGCAGGGTGATTGCAGCCCAGAAGGGCGTCGTGAAGGTTCGGCTGGACGCGGAGGGCCGCGCGGCGCACTCGGGATTCCCTCACCGCGGCGTTTCCGCCGTGGACCGGTTGCTCGCCACGCTCGAGACGCTTCGTCATCTCGACTGGCCGCGGCATGACGTGCTTGGCGAGACGTTCTTCAACGTGGGACTCATTTCGGGAGGCGTGGCTGCGAACGTACTTGCCCCGGCAGCGTCCGCCGAGCTCATGTTCCGGACGGTCGGGCCGACTACGGATATCCTCGCCGCGGTCGACGCATCGCTCGTGGACGGAGTCCGGCGAACCGTTCTGACCGAGAATGGGCCAGAGCTGTTCGACTTGCCTGACGGATACGAGACCGGCGTCGCGAACTTCAATACGGACGCGAGTTTCCTGAAGTCGCTCGGCAGGATCCTGCTCGTGGGACCGGGCGACATCGAGGTCGCGCACTCGTCGAACGAGCACATCACGGTCGAGCAGATCGCGCTCGGGATAGACCTCTATGAGCGCCTTGGTGCCGAACTGCTGGATAGCGGCGCCATCGACCTGGAGTGACCGGATTGGCTCGTGACGTCGGACCGGGCGCCTGGAGAGCGTAGTGAAGTCATGCTGCTTCTGACCGCAGACCACGTCCTCGTCGACCGCCGCTTCCTGGCTGGCGGCGCGGTCCTCATCGGCGACGACGGCCGGATCGTCGCGGCGGGACGTGCCGACGAAGTTGCCGCCCTTCCCAGTGCCGCGGCGTCGCCGCGACTCGATCTCGAGGGCCACGCGCTGCTGCCGGGGTGTATCAATGCGCACACGCATTCCTTCCAGGTGCTGCTGCGGGGCAACGGTGACAATGCGCGGAACTTCCGCGAATGGGTCGACGGGCACCTGTATCCGCTCGTCATGCGGCTCGACGAACGCGCCCTCGTCGCGGCGGCTTTGCTCGCCTACGCGGAGATGGCGCTTGCCGGAACGACGACGGTTGGCGAGTTCTTCTATGTCCATCACGGCCGGGACGGCTCCGGCGGCGGAAACGCGCATGCGACGGCCGTAATCGAGGGCGCTCGGCGACTCGGCATTCGCATCGCGCTCCTGCGGACGATGTACGATCTGGGGTCGAAGCCCGGGCAGGCCAGATTCCGGGAGACGGTTGATGAGGCCGCGGCGAACACGCGCGAGCTTCACGCGTTGTACGCCGCGGAGCCAATGGTCGAGGTCCGGCCGGCGCCGCACTCGCTTCACGGCGCCTCGGAAGCGATGATCCGCGCGGCGTCCGAGATTGCCGCCGAGATTCGCGCTCCGTTCCACATCCACCTCGCCGAGCAGCAGGGCGACCTCTCGTTCTCTGGTGCGAGATATGGCGTCTCTCCGTTGCGGGCGATCGAGCGGATGGGCGCCCTGTCGGAACGTACGGTGCTCGTTCACGGAATCTGGCTGGACGAAGGCGAGCGCGCCCTGTTGGCTGATGCAGGCGGTGCACTCGTCTACAACCCGTTGACGAACATGGCGCTCGGCGACGGAGTGGCGAGGATCCCGGATCTCGTCGCGCGCGGAGTGCCCGTCGCGCTCGGTACCGACGCCAACAACAGGCTCAACCTCTTCGACGAGATGCGCGCGGTCGAGTACCTGCAGCGAGTCTCGGCGCTCGAGATGGGAATCGTCCCGGGTGCCGACCCCGACTCGCGTGGCACGGCGCTGCCGCTTCTCGAGATGGGAACGGCGAACGGCGCGCGTGCACTGGGAATCGAGGCGGGTCGCATCGCGCCAGGACTTTGGGCGGATCTCGTTGCGATCTCGCTCGATGATCCGTCGCTTTGGCCGGCAGCGTGCTCGGGCGGGGACGACATGTTGAATGCCGTCGTGTTTTCGATGGTCGCGCAGACTGCGGTGCGTCATAGCTGGGTGGCCGGGCGTCCTCTCGTTCGCGACGGCCATCTCGCGAACATGTCGCTGGACGAGATCCGGGACGAAATCGCGGCGGTGGTGCAGAGTTGAGGCGGCGCCGGCATCGGAGCCTTGCGGAAGTACGAAAGTGATCGGAACCGTTCGACCGTCCGTGGGACGCTCGCTACCGCTCGCGGCTCTAAGAACGGGGACCACCGCCCGGCTGGTGGGGCGCCCCGGGTTTGGAGCC
>CAZXLQ010000417.1:0-2922 GCA_964641945.1 uncultured Clostridia bacterium | reverse complement strand
TTGGACTCGTGGCCGCCGCGCTCGGCATCAGGCGCGATGAACAAGCCCGGCACGACTCGCTCGACCGGGCCATCGGTTGCGCAATTCGACTCGACGCCGCGGGCGTACGGTCGGTCGATTTCCATACGGCACAGTCGGTTCCCGACTCGGACATTCGCCGAGCGCTCGGCCGTTCCCGTCCAGTGACGCGCAAATCGATGCTTGAGGCCGGCGAACTGCAGACGATCGTCTCGCGTAGGGAGTTGCTGCAGGATGCGCTCGCCACCGTTTCGCTGTGGAGTGTAAGTAACGAGTCGTCGTGGCCGCTCGATGAGATCAAGCGAGCTCTCGATAGGCCGGTATTCGCGTTGTATGCGGGGCGCAAGGCCAATGTCCTGGGGATGCCGCTGGCTGCCAGGCTGATCGATGCGAAGAGTCTCGCTCATGCCTTCCACCAGAGACCGCCAGGGATGCCATGCCTGGATTCCGGTCTCGTCCAGGGACACAGGCCCGATTGGGGTCGCGAGGTTGCGTATGACAGCCTGCCGCCAGGAGTCGAGAGCGGTCTCGTCGAGGTGCGCAAGTACGTCCGCCGCGATGCACACCCACAGCGAGAGCGTTGGCATTTTGGCGAGCGGGTCGTCACCGTCGGATTGCTGCCCGAGCAGGTGGTGCCATGAGCGAGGTTTGGTTGTCCCGTGCGCGCCTTCGCCAGTCGGCGCCGGTTGCTACCTTGGTTCCTCTCCTCATGCCAGACGCGAGTGAGGACCGTGTCTCGGCCGGTCATCGGTTGATCTGGAGTCTGTTTGCTCGCGGCGACAGTCGCGAGAGAGACTTCCTCTGGCGAGAAGATGCGAGCGCCTGCTACTACATTCTGTCCGCGACGCGCCCGCCAGAGGACCATCCGCTGCTCGAAGTCGACCCGCCGAAGCGATTTGCGCCAGCCCTCGCCGCCGGCGATCGACTGCGCTTCTCGTTGCGCGCGAATCCGACGGTCGCGCGACCGCGCGACGAGTTCAGGACCGTTAATCGGGCAGCATCGGCGAAGCCCAGCCGCAAGACCGTTCGTCACGACGTCGTAATGGATGCGATTCACCGGTTGCCGACCCACGAGCGCGCGCCTTCGCGTACCCGCGCGATTCAGTCCGCAGGCAGGGCCTGGCTGGAACGAACAGGCGAACGTTGTGGCTTCCGAATCCCGCCGCATGCTACCGACGAGGGCGAGGTCGAAGCCCTTCGCGTCGATGGGTATCGCGTCCTGCGACCGCCGCGTGCCCGCCGATCCGATCAGATGCGGGTCGCCGTGATCGACTTCGAGGGCTTCCTGACCGTAACGGACCCGGACCTGTTCGTCGCATCGTTGGCTCGTGGAATCGGTCGCGCGAAGGCCTATGGCTGCGGATTGATGCTCATCGCGCGAGCCTGACTCGCGCGACATGGACCGGCCATACATTCCTCTCGCACCGATCCCAATCAAGGATCGCGCCGCGATAGTTTTCCTGGAGTATGGCCACGTCGATGTCATCGACGGAGCCTTCGTCCTGGTAGACCAGAACGGAGTGCGAGTCCAGATCCCGGTCGGCGGTCTCGCCTGCCTCATGCTGGAACCAGGCGTCCGAATTTCACATGCGGCCGTTGCGCTCGCGGCGCGTGTCGGATGCCTTCTGGTGTGGGTCGGCGAGGCCGGCGTGCGTCTCTATGCCGCCGGCCAACCCGGCGGCGCTCGGGCCGACAAGTTGCTGTACCAGGCGCGGTGCGCATTGGATGAAGATTCCCGTCTGCGCGTGGTTCGCGAGATGTACCGGTTGCGCTTCCAGGAGGACGCTCCTTCGCGCAGATCGATTGACCAGCTGCGCGGCATAGAGGGGGCCCGCGTAAAGCGACAGTATCAATTGATCTCGCAGCAGTACGGTGTCAATTACTCCGGCCGGAAATACGACCCATCCGACTGGCGGGCCGCTGACCTTCCAAATCGTTGCCTGTCGGCCGCAACATCGTGTCTTTACGGCCTCACGGAGGCGGCAATCCTCGCTGCTGGTTACGCGCCGGCCATAGGGTTTCTACATCGGGGAAAGCCACTGAGCTTCGTCTACGATGTTGCTGACGTATTCAAGTTTGAAACCGTCGTACCGATTGCGTTTCAGGTGGCTGGCCGACTCGCGCGCGAAGCGCGAGATTTGCCGCCCGAACGACTGGTTCGCATCGGGTGCCGCGACGCGTTCCGGAGAACTCGCCTGCTCGAACGATTGATTCCTTCCATCAACGACATGCTGGCAGCATCCGGACTCGATGCACCGGACGACGCCCCCGAAGGGCAGGAACCGGCGCTAGCGGAGGCCAAGTCGGGCGATGATGGTCATCGTTACTGAGAACTCGCCCGCGCGTCTTCGCGGACGACTGGCGTTGTGGCTCGCTGAGATTCGTGCAGGCGTTTACGTCGGTGTCTACTCGAGGCGGACACGCGAGCGAATCTGGCACGAGACTAAGGCAATGATCGAGGACGGCTCGGCGTGCCTCGTCTGGACTGCCCCAACCGATAGCGGCTTTGCGTTCGATTCAGTTGGCACCAATCGCCGTGAGCCGGTCGATTTCGATGGATTGACCTTGGTTCGTTTTCTGACCGAGGCATAAGCTCTACTGCGCGCAGATTCCGGCGGCGACTATCCATCGCTCAGCTCCGTAGTGTTGCCCATGACGATGAAATCGCTCAGGATTCAATCTGTTGCGTTCAAGGGTGTTCCCCGCACGCGCGGGGATGGACCGGTGTTGTTCGCGCAGTTCGGTGAGTGGGCGGCGTGTTCCCCGCACGCGCGGGGATGGACCGGGCATCGAGGCACAACACTACCGCACGCCGTCGTGTTCCCCGCACGCGCGGGGATGGACCGTCCGCGACCGGCTTAGGCAACAGGCCAGGATGGGGTTCGCCGCAGGCGGGGGGAGGGA
>CAZXLQ010000416.1:0-2951 GCA_964641945.1 uncultured Clostridia bacterium | reverse complement strand
CGATTTACTCATGACGTTGAGTAATTTTACTCAACGTCATGAGTAAATCGCAATACTGCGGCCAGCAGCGGCCCGCGCTCAGGGCCGCACCTCGGTCATTCCGAGGGACCCCGCAACATGCGATCTGGTTTCGGCGTCCGGTATCCACACGAATACACCCCTGATAGCGCGCGTCATGAGAATCCTGTAGGCCTGTCTGACCTTCTCGACGACATTCGCGCCTCTCGGACCGACCGGGGCGACAGGACCCTCTCGACGTGCCTGGCGTACCAGCACACCTATTCCGGACTCGTGAACGTTCGCGAGTTGCACTTTCCACTGACCGTCGCGCCACACGAGGTCGTCCAGCCACAACAGCCCGAGGTAGTCGAAATCAAAACCTCGAACGGCGTACGTGCAGCCCACCTCGCAAAGCGGGTCATCGTGAATCGGAAGGCCCGGTCGTCCCGCGACGAAGCCGGTGTAGTCCTGCCCGGGGACGAAGTTCCATGGACGACTCCAGATCCGCTCCTCCCCGTTCGACATCGTGACGACCTCCTGGAAGTCAAGAGCGTCCGGCGGAAGACGATGCGGATACGTCGAGCCCTCGGTCTTCCACGGCCTCGAGTACGTAGAGACCAGCCTGACCATATGCCTGTCCGCGCATCGGCGCAGTTCTCGCTCCATCTCGAACGGATCCGCGAAAATGCGGAAGTCCATGGCCGAACGCGCAAGAACTGCGGTACCAACGGACAAGCCGGTCGTCGCGTCGGCTGCCACCAGAAGCGAATGGGATTGCGACCCACGCCCGGACCGAACTGGAAACGCGACGACGTTTCCCGATCTGGATCTTCCGAACGCGCGATCGCCTACAGGCCGATACCACGCGGAGGCGTATACGCGGTTGAGTTCTTCCGACCCTCCGCTCAACAGCGACTCGACCCAAGCGACGTACTCGGCCGAGCCCGCGCAACGAAACTGGACGCCATGCAACGAGACGCGCTCGACGACGGCGCCCAGTTCGCGCGCCCACCCCTCGATATCCGACACGCTCGTGTTCTCGCGCGCCCTGAAGCTCTGATCCGGGTCGAGAAAGAACACGGCAAGCCGACTGCATCTGATGACGTGGAATGCCTGAGGCCCCAGTCCGGTGACAAACCCGAACTGTCCGACACCATGTTCGCGCTCCGGGTTGATCAACGCGTGCGCCTCGTCGACCAGAGCGAACAGGCAAGCATCGTCTTCGGCGCCGCGCCTCGGCTGGACACCCTTCCGGGCAAGATCCCGAAGATGCGTGCGCCAGTCGGCCGCATCGCGATACAGACTGGCCTGGCCGGTAGCGCGCCGGATCCGGCCGAGTTGTCGGGTGTCGATCGGTGAGAAACTGGTCGCCTTTCGCGCGATGCCGCGCGCGGCACGGGATCGCGAAGCCTTGTCGATCAAATAAGTCCAGTTGCTGCTCTGACTTTGCGACGTGGTCACGAGGACGACGTTGCCCTCGGGAATTGCCGGATCCGAGACGAGGTTCGCCCAGAGGCGTGCTGCGACGGCCGACTTCCCGGATCCCGGAGGGCCCTCGACAATGATGACGTGCTTGCGATTCGCAAGTTTCGACAAAGCATCGCGTGCCTTGGCCTCGCAAAGGTGCAAAGCCCGCCGCTGGTTGTCGAGCAGTTCGAAGTGCCGCACGTCACCATCCAGGATCATTCGGCCGATCTGCTGCATGAAGCCCCGATCCTGCCGGTATGTCCCGACGGCGAATTGCGTCGCAAATGATTTGTCCTGCTCTGTGATCCGCGCAGCAAGGTACGCAGGCAGTCCAACCCCGACATCGTCCTCAGACATCGAAAAGAGGGGAAAGTCGGCAGCGAGCCGCTCGTTCGGCGGCACGAGATAGGGATGCTTCAATAGACCGGTCGTCAGCAACACGAAACCATGCACCTCGGCACCATGCTCGAGCACAGCCGAATGGAATCGCCGGCAATACTCGACGTAGCCGCGCACCTGGTCGGAAGGATGGAGTTCCTGGGTACCTCGTCGCTCGACCAAACCTTCGGCTACACCCGGCCGATCATGACTGGTCTCCCAATCCTTCAGTTCGACGATCACGGCACTCGGACGACCGCCATGACGTCCGAGCAAGACCACGTCACACCATGCAGACGCGCCCGGGAGTTGATACTCGAGCGCGGCGTGATGCTCGCGTCTCGCGAAGTGGACGTGCACACGACCGAGTTCGGGCGTCGTCAACGCATCCGCGAGCCGTGGCAGAGATTTCTCCCATGCGTGACGCTCGCTCGCTCCGCCGCGGCCGGTCAGTTCGGCAAGATCGTCGACGAGTGACGGGAGATCTGTCGACACGCGCCCACGAAGCTCTGCAACGGTCAGGAGCACCGTTCGCTCCCTGAACACGGCCTTGACCAGCGGCAGGACCGCAGACGGTTCGCATCCGGGAGCAAGCCATGCGTAGCCAGAAGGTTCGCCGACGCCACGCCGCACACGTCCCGTCCGGCCGCGATCAGCAGCCGGTCGGTTTCTGCTCGGGCGAGTTCCTCGGGGGTAGGCACCTGTTTCGGGCCAGGTTTTCGGGTTGTGCGCGGCAGTGTAGCCCCTGGCCGGAGAGCGGTCGACAAGCAGCATCGGGTCCGCAGGGATTCTCATGCGAGCCTGGCTCGCCGGGTGAGCCTGCGCGCGCTAGCCCGGCAGCGAGTACGAGACCTTCGTCCCCTGCACCGATACGACGCCGGTCGACTGCAGGTGCCCGAAGACCCGGGAGAGCTCGTCGTCGGACAACTGCTTCTGGAACAACGCACCGATCGAGTTCGTCAGCGTCGCGACGCTGCGCGGCAGGGCGGCCCCGCGCTGCTTCAGGTTCTTCACCACCACCGCCGCCCGCTCCGACACTGGCTGGGACAGCCCTGCCTTGACGATCGGCATCTCGGTGACGTCGTTCGACCGGCACGCGTACACCT
>CAZXLQ010000415.1:0-2995 GCA_964641945.1 uncultured Clostridia bacterium | reverse complement strand
CGGAACCGGTACTTCTAATTGTCGCCGGAGGGAAAATCTAATTGACGCCGGTCAGACGGGTCGCCGGCACGCCGCGGGTCCGTAGCTCAGATGGTAGAGCAACCGGCCTTTAACCGGTGTTGCGCAGGTTCGAATCCTGCCGGACTCATCGGAAGGAGAGGTGGCCGAGCGGCCGAAGGCGCCAGTCCCGAACACTGGAGGTCCGCCGATGAGGCGTACCCGCGGGTTCGAATCCCGCCCTCTCCTCTGCTCTTATGCACAGTCTTGGCTCCGGGTTGACATCATTGTGCCGATACAGGTGCCGCAAAGGCAGTGTCGCGCAGAGCCGCTTATGGCCTGATTGAGCCGTTTTCACTTAATTTGGGCTGTTCACCGACGGGTGAAACCCTGTGTTTCAGTGAACTACCTTCGGCTCCTAACTTCCCGAAACGGAGGCCCAGCGGAGTTACATCGAGATACGTGCCATCCGAGGGTTGCTCATCGTCGCGCACCGGTCGCGGATGACCTTCCAACCACTACGAGCCGCAGCCGCCTCACGGACGATGCTCGCAACTACCGCGGAATCCGCCTGTTCGTCCGAGATTCGAACCGTGCTCGCGAACTCGTCAGCCAAGGCCCTTCGATGGGCCGGGCTCGTGGCGCGCTCCTGGATGCGAGCGTACGCCTCACACGCGTAAGCGAAGGTTTCCCGCTTTCCAAACTCGATGTCGAGTAGCCATTCTCGGGCTCGCGTCTCCGGCAGCCCCACCGTCCGCCGCTTGCAGTTGTGGAAGATGTGCGCTGTTTCGTGAATGACGAAGTCGGCGAAAGGTTCACGCACGTCGAAGTAGTCGGGCGAGACGAGGCAGGTCGTCCCCTCGCTCATGCCCACAATGCGAGGAGCCGTCTCCCCAAGCAGGTCGGCGCCGACGCTTGCGAGATAGAGATTCGCGAGACTCCAGGCTGAACGATCGAAGGGGCGTTCAAGGATCAGCGATTCAATGTTCGCGCTCGTGACGAACACGACCGATTTCTCGAGGATCTCCAATACCGCGCCCTGTTCTGAACGCGGCAAGAGGCCTCGGACCATGGGCTCGACGCTCTGTCGGGTAAGCGCGACGACGTCGGACTCCGGCAGCTGGAAATGCGATCGCCCGTCGGCGAACCGCCGCATCTCTCGAACGAGCGCGCCGCGAAGATCGGCGTGCGCATGCGCTTCGCGTTCAATAAAGCTCCCCGACCAGGCCGCACGGTGGGGATCGGTTTCGCCGGTACGGATGTACCGATCTACCTCTCGTGCGATATCGGGTGAGCTTTTCACCACGTCCTGATCCTACTGTGTGTGGATGGCAGAACCTACACGTGGCTGGCGGCACGCGGCAGGCGAATTCATAGAAAGTGCGTGCAGTCGGCTAACAAGCCACACAGAGTCGGAGTAGGTGATCGATGTTGGTTTGTGGGCCACTTCCCTTCCCTTAACCCGCTGTTCTCAGTGTCCACCGTCATTACAGCAAAAGGTGAACTTCGCCATGTGATGGTATCCGGCACGCAGTCGACTTCGAATCACGATTCCGCGCCGTCATCATCTATGCGACTCCTCGTGTTCAGCGGACCGGGTCAATGGAACCCGAGGAAAGCAGTACAAGCTTCATCTTAGGCGCGAACCGACACCGACTCTACACGCTCGCAGAGAGGGGCCGCATTCGGACTAATACCATCTCGAATGGTGTCTTTTGTTCCACATTCCGGCTTGAGGTGCGCATCGCACGGAATCGCCGACTCTAAGGCTCAAGGCTTCCCCCAACCTCCGTAATTCAAGCAACTTCTCTCTTTACCATGCTGTCGGATTTCTCGTTGCCGTGTTGCACCGGGGCAAATCCAGCGCCGTGGAACATTCTGGAGGAGGCGCGAGTGACTGTCTCAGTACGGCTTCCTCAGCTCGCCAGTGTAAGTCACTCTGCATGGTCGACTTCGGTTGGACTTTTCGGCCTGATGCAAGCGACGTTTAATGATTCAATAATTGAATATGGGATCCGAAAGGTCTCTACGGTTCCCTACGCCCGTCCCTGTTTGGTGTCGCTCAACTCCTTTCCGCCTCAGGCTCGGCGCACGAGCTCCTAGTTGGGAAAGCCGATTGCGCTGGTCCGTTCGCCTCACAGGGCTCTAACCGACTCGTGTCCCGTGTTGCGCCCAAGCGTCTCTTAAGAATAATTCAACGATTGAACCATACAATGCTTGTATCTTACGTTGTATTCAATCTACGATTGGATCGATCGCACCTGGACTACCCCTCCACCACGCGTTGAACTGTTGCGACTATCCGATAGCGGCCTTAAGTCATACCGCAAGCAGGACTTACTCGCGGAATCGATATGAGAATGCGGAAACTGCCGATCGTCCGGGATTCGGCAAGAACGTTGGCGTGCCAAAGTGAACGCGCCTATGCCGGCCGCCATCACTGTAAGTAGCAGCAACTGTATGACATATGGGTGTTGTTGGGATCCGCGCTCGCCTGGTGGAGCTGATTCGCGCCTTTCACAAGCGCGGACAATCCGCAGTTCCATATCGATTCTCCGCAGTTCCATATCGATTTGAGCGGGTTTCGTGCGGGCCGTCCTCGGAGCTAACCTTCAACTATTCAATCCTTGAATTATTCGTCAGTTTATATCGTTCAATCATTCGACACTTCGCTTCTCGATGCAGTCGCACATAGCTTCTTCGCATCTTCACCGAATCTCCAATAAGCCAGGGCCACAGCTCGCCGCGCATCGGACTCATAGCCGCATCGTTCAATCATTGATTGATTCAATCATTCAATGTGACGTATGATGCGACGCAATCTCGCAGGGAGCGAAACGGCTCGACGATCGGGAGGTAGATGTGATCGTGACAGTAGCCTCCTTCAAGGGAGGCGTCGGCAAGACGACGACGGCAGTGCATCTGGCCGCTTACCTGCAGCAGGACGCGCAGACGCTCCTGATCGACGGCGATTTGAACCGATCAGCGCTTCGCTGGT
>CAZXLQ010000414.1:0-3033 GCA_964641945.1 uncultured Clostridia bacterium | reverse complement strand
CCACGGCGATTACCTTCGACCGCTCCGCGGTCGTCAGCGTCACGTACGGGGTGCTACCTCAACGAGACAGTGGACTAGTGGCCTGGCAGCAATGAGGTCAGAAACGACAGGTTGCCGACGGCCGATCGCGTTTCGACCACGAGCGCTCCGTCCCGCAGGTCCCAGCGGCTCGTCGCGCGTGGCATTTCGGCTCGGGCCGCCGCGACATCCGCGCGTTCGAGAGTCTCTGGCGCCCCGTCCGACGTCCGAAGCGCAATCGAGAGAGCAAACAGCAACTCGGCAGCATCACGGTCGTCGCGACGCTCCGTGCCGATGATGGGCGGTGGGGGAACAGACAGCGTTCGCCCCAGTTCCCGCCCCGAGCGCCCTCCCGACGCGCGAGCGTCGATCATCTGGACGAGTTGATCGCGCGTGCCGTACACACCGAACCGGCCAATGAACGCGAACGCCCGGCCGTCCTCGTGCGACGACCGCAATAGCTCGAATCCGCCATAGAGTTCGCTCGATGAACGGTTCCCGCCCTCGGCCAGATATCGCGCCACGATTGGCAGCGCCTTCGCCGAATCCAGAATCTCGAAGGCCACCGCAAACGGCTCACCGTTTCCGAAATCCACGAAAGCGACCTCGTCGCCGACTATCTGCGCAACGGTATCGGTGGCCTCGGCACCAAACGCGCGCCTCGATCCTATTGCCATCTGCGTGACAGTTGCGCTCACGCTGACATCGACATTTCCGGAGAGCGTCGTCAGCAGCGTATCGACCGTGTCTCCGGGACGCTGAATGCGGACGACGTTCACCTCTTCTATTCCCTCAGGCACCAACGACAGGGACTGCGGCTCGGCCGCCGACGCCGCTACGGACGTCGTCATCGTCTCGGCGATGCGCGGGGTGAGTATGGTCGCAGTGCGCTCGACGAATCGCCCTTGTTCGAAACGACCCGCGTAACCCACCGCGTGCGCCGCACCTTTTGCGAGGCCGGACAACAATCCTCCGACCTGCAATGTTCCGGATTCAGAATCGGTGCCGCCTTCCGACGTCAGCCCACCGAGTGAAAGACCGACGATGTCTCCGCCAGTCTTTGCCGCCGCGTACGCGAACACAATCGCGCCCGGCGCTTCGACGAGCGCCCGGGCCCGTTCGAGGTAGAAGGACCCCGCAAGCGAAGGCGAACGACCTGCAGCCGTGTCGAGCACGGCGCGGACCGTCTCCACGTCGTTTCCGAGAATCACGACGTCATCGCGGACCGCCCAGACCATGCGCCGAACCTCGGTGGGGCCCTGGGCAACGGTCATTTTCTCGCCGGGTCCGGGTATGTCGGAGATCGGAACTTCGGAGCCGTAGGCCTTTCGCGCGAGCAACGGCAATCGGTCCGACGCAATTCGCCGGGCCGCGCCCGCGCCGGAGTGCGTCTTCACGACGAGTGCGAATCGTGGACGTACCACGAGCGCGCCGGACTCTTCACCGGCTTCGACTCCAGTCGTGAGGGTCGAGACGACGACCGCAAACTGCGATCGGCCGAAAACGACGGCGTCGTCCGGACCCATCTCGAGCCGGCCGAGCATCTCGGACACCGGACCGGCGTAGTCGAGCTGGCTCGACAGGCCAAGCGGCTTCGCCAGTCTGGCCCAGGCATCCGACTCTGTCAGCCCTTCGGCCAACTCGGGCAGGCTGTCGACCTGTACGTAGAGCGCCGTCGACTCAGGCGCGAGCGTGGCCATGTCGATCGACGGCCTCGGCCGAGTCAGCCACCACGCCAGCGCGGCAAGGAGGACAGCCCCGGCGACACCGGCGAAAACCAACCGATTCCTCCGCGCGCGCATCGAGGCGGATCGTAGCACAGCGTTTACGATGGCCCGGGGCGGGCAGTTTGACAGCCCCCGATCAACGGGGCTATTAGCTCACGTCTCACTACAATCAAGAAGGGGCGACGATCCGATGCCGAACTACGTTCCAATGCCGTTTCGCGAGCTCAAGCCGCTGCCCGAGGCAGAGCGCGTATTCGACCGATTCCTGCTCGAGCTCGAGGAGCGGCTCAACAACGACGCCATCGACCGCAACGAACTGGTGCGGACGACGCTCTGCGACCTGTACTTCGGTACACCCGGCGAGTTCGAGCGAATCAACGACGACAGCCTGTCGTTCTCCGCGCGCACCATGCTCGCGTGCTTCGACCCGCGAAATACGACGCTCGAGCCGGAGTACTACGCCAATTGCGATCCGGCCCGGTACTACCCTCGAAAGCCGATTACCTGGCTCTGGCAGATGTTCGACCGGTCGCCTGTCGGACTGCACGCCGGTCTCGGCCATCGGTTTCGACGCGTCCTGGCCCCGTACATCTTCGAAAGGGTCGGCGCGAACTTCAAGTCCTGGCACTTCGTCGAATGGTCGTTCGGCTACAACCTGTCGTTTGGCGATAACGTCGTCGTGCACAAGAACGTCCTGATCGATGACCGTGGCAAGGTGACGATTGGCAGTGACGTTTCGATCTCGGACTTCGCGAACATCTACTCGCATTCGCACGACATCGTCGAGATCGACAGTGTCCGAACTGACCTCACGTCGATCGGCGATCGCGCGCGGATCACCTACCACGCGACGGTACTGTCGGGAACGAGCGTTGGCGACGACGCCATGGTTGGCAGCTTCGGTGTGGTTACGAAGGCGATCCCGGACTTCAATATCGCCACCGGCATTCCGGCGCGCCCGGTCAGCATAAAGCCGAACGCCCCGGAAGACGCCCGTCGTGCGTTCGACGAACGCGAAGAGAACCTCACCGGACGCATGCGCGGCGACGCACTTCCCTAGTCCGCTGATTCAAAGAGATGGCACCGCCAGAGTTCGACGCAGTGGATTGCTGAAGGCTTGATGCCTGCGAGAAGTTGCAACGATCGATATCGCGACCAACCTGCACGATTCCGGAACATCGCCAAAGGCGCTCATCGACCGCGGAGCGGTCGACTGGAGTATGGCCTGCTGACTCGACCGCGGAGCGGTCGAAGGAAATAGCCGTGGGTCGCGGGGGCGAGTGCAACG
>CAZXLQ010000413.1:0-3033 GCA_964641945.1 uncultured Clostridia bacterium | reverse complement strand
TGCGCGAGATGATCCAGTACGTCGCCCAGCGCATGATGGAGATGGACGTCGAGGGCCGCTGCGGGGCGGCCTTTGGCGAACGCAGCCCCGATCGGGCCAACAGCTGCAACGGCTACCGCGACCGACTCTGGGAGACGCGCGCCGGCAGCGTCGATCTCAAGATCCCGAAGCTCAGGTCGGGGAGCTACTTCCCGAGCTTCCTGGAGCCACGCAGGACGGCGGAGAAGGCCCTCGCCGCGGTGATCCAAGAAGCTTACGTGCACGGGGTGTCGACCCGCTCGGTCGACGAGCTCGTCAAAGCGATGGGGATGAGCGGGATCTCCAAGAGCCAAGTGTCGCGGCTGTGCGCGGAGATCGACGAGCGGGTCGGAGCGTTCCTGAATCGGCCGATCGAGGGCGACTGGCCGTACCTGTGGATCGACGCGACCTACGTGAAGACGCGCGAAGCCGGGAGGATCGTTTCGGTCGCCGCGATAATCGCCGTCGCGGTGAGCACCGACGGCCAGCGGGAGGTCCTCGGGATGGCCGTCGGCGCATCGGAGGCGGAGCCCTTCTGGACGAGCTTCCTGAGGAGCCTGACGCGTCGTGGGCTGCGTGGAGTGAAGCTCGTTATCTCCGACGATCACGAGGGGCTGAAGGCCGCGGTCGCCAAGGTCCTGAAGGCGAGCTGGCAGCGCTGCCGGGTGCACTTCATGAGGAACGTCCTGGTCCACGTCCCCAAGGGTCAACGCCAAATGGTCGCCGCGCTGGTCCGTACCGTTTTCGCCCAGGAGAGCGAAGCCGACGCCCGTCGACAGTGGCGAGCGGTCGCCGATCAGCTCCGAGAACGCTTCCCGAAGATCGGAGCGCTGATGGACAAGGCTGAGGCCGACGTTCTGGCGCACCTCGCTTTCCCGAAGGCGCATCGGCTGCAGATTCATTCGACCAACCCGCTCGAGCGGCTCAACGCCGAGATCAAGCGCCGGACCGACGTCGTGGGCATCTTCCCGAACGAAGTGGCGATCGTGCGTCTGGTCGGGGCGCTCCTGCTCGAGCAGAACGACGAGTGGCAACTGCAGCGTCGTTACCTGCAGCTTGAAGGCTTGCAGGCACTCGGCGACAATCAACCTGCGAGGCTCTCTGCGGTAATGAGCTGAGCACGGATCTCGACCTCACGAGAACCACGACTCGTACACCACGTCAGGGGACACGACCTGTACGCTGCCACCGGGCGCCGATCCCACGCGAGGACTAGAAGTGAACGTTCCCCGGACGCGGGGCCGATGATCGGCGTCTTATGGAGCGTATCCTCCCAGGATCAGAGGAAAGGTCGACCTATGGCTGCCAAAAGAAAGCCGCCGTCAACCGCCGAATATTGGTCGGGGATCCAACAGTCAATCAACGCGCGCCTCATCGCGCTGAAGAACTACCTCAAGCACCCGGCGTCTGGACCTTCAATCGAAGAATATTTTCGTGATCTGTTACGAGAGTACCTTCCGAACAGGTACGCAGTCGAATCCGGTTTTGTCGTCAACGCCGCCGGGGATCGAAGCGATCATCTAGACGTGGTCATCGCAGACCTTCACCATATCCCGCCACTTTGTTCCGAACCACTGCTCAAGGTTTATGCGGCAGAGGCTGTCGTTGCGGCGGTCGAGATCACTTCTGCACCCAAGGCGAGCGTTCGGAGCCCCGGTATCGGTAACATTCCGAAGCTCGCGGACGACATCCTAAAGCTCGCAAGACTTCGGCAACTAGCGAGGAACCGAAAGTACCTTGACTCCTCACCAATTGGGGTCATGTCCGGCAAGACGGTTCATGTAATTCGGCCCGAGCGATTGATTTCGTTTGAGCTCTCTCCGCGGGCCTTTCTAATCGTCTGTGGAGATGAGTGGAAGAACGCGAATACACTTCAGCGTCACTTAGACCATGCATTGAGGTCGGCTAAGCAGCGGAATAGCCACGCATGGATCAACGCGGTTTTCAGTGTTCAGCACGGAATGATCAGGTACAAACCAGAGACCGACTATGAATCAGAGCAGCGAGCTGAGAACGGATTGCTCGAATTCATCTTGTTCTTGAACAAGGTGATCTCAGACTACCCAATGTTCCGGATTGACATCACGCGATACCGACCGACACTACCAACGGAGAGACCCATAACCCATGAGATAACCATTCGCGATTCACTTGATCTCGCAGACCGCGGGTCGGCAGAGACGGGCGGCATGCCATAGGGTCAGCACACAATAGTTCGAAGTCGACGTGTTAGCACGAACGCGACCCGGCCCGTTTTCTCGTAGTCCCGTGGTACGATTTCCGCGTGACTGCCTAGCCCCCCGCCAGAGTCCGTCCCCGCGGGATTTCACGATACCCACTGGCCCGTTTCAGACTTAGGCAAATGCTAGGCAATCGTGGCATCACGATAACCTAAGTTCTTGATTTTATGGCGACCCACGGGGATTCGAACCCCGGTTACCGCCGTGAAAGTCTTGCTCAACGCAATTGGTGGCGTCACTCCTTAATCGCGTCAACACTCCAGCGAACCGTGCTAGGGCCAAGCCGTACTGGCCGTGGAAACGTTCCTTCGGTCAGACGCTTATACACTGTCGACCGAGAAATACCGAGGTGGCGGCAGAGCTCAGTAAGGCGGATTAGCGATTCGGGACGAAACGGCGCGCTACTAGAATCGATCTCAGTCGCCCGTGAAACTACTGGTGCGGGCCGCGACCTACGCGGCGCGGGCTCGCTGGGCAAACGTTCTAACTCAGCGCGTAGACGCGCGATCTCAGAAGCTGCAGCCTCGCGATCCTGCATCAGTTCGCCTAGGGTCCGCTTGCCGGGGTCGATGCGAAGTCGGTCGAGAATATCGTTGCGCACGTCCTTACCTTCGAGCACGTAAGTTCCCAGGGTAGCAATGGGGTAGCAATCGCCCAAAGAAAAACGGGCCGCATCGCTGCAACCCGTTGTTTTACTGGCGCGCCCGGCAGGATTTGAACCCACGACCCCCTGGTTCGTAGCCAGGTACTCTATCCAACTGAGCTACGGGCGCGA
>CAZXLQ010000412.1:0-3111 GCA_964641945.1 uncultured Clostridia bacterium | reverse complement strand
CTCTGTGTGCGAAGCGTCTGAAGAGCTTCGCACACAGAGACACAGAGTCACGGAGACACGGAGAGCACGGAGAATTCACTCCTCAACGGCTGACGGGCCATCGCTTCGGTCCTTGAGGTAAGCCTCCCGCGCCATCTCGCGAACCTCGACGCTGAGGCTCAGCTCCAGCTCCTCCCACGAGCGCTGAAAAGTCTCGCGAATGATCGCCATGATCGCCGCTCCAGCCGCTTCCTTGATCTCACCCGAGCGCCCTTCGAGGATGCTGAGCTGCACGTGAACGAAGGCGCTCTGCGGTCGTCCCTCGCCGACCGCGTGCCAGTCGTGGCGTATCGCCCGACTCTTGATCTCCGCGATTGCGAAGGCGCCGGTGGCAGCAAGAGCCTCGTGGATTCGGACGAAGACCGGGTGGAAATCCACCTCTTCGATGATGTTGCGTGAGTATTCGAGAATCACGTGTGGCATGAGGTGGTGTGTACCGTCGGGGCGCCGCCGCGCGCAAGCGCTGCGCCTCTGCGTGTCCACTGCGTCTCTGCGAGAAACACCGGCGTAAGGTCGCATTTCTCGCAAAGGCGCAGAGCACTCGCAGAGGCGCGGAGGCGGCCGTGCCGGCGGAAGAGATCGGTCGGAGTAATCGCGGTTTGCTGGACGTCGCGCTGCCGCCGGCACGGCCGCTTGCTTCGCGCGCGGTTCCGGGCCTTCCGTTGATCGTCTGGATCTGTCGTATCATCGCCGCCAGCCCTTCCAAACGGAGACCCACGAAGTGACGCTTCCCCTTCTCGCCATCTCGGTCGTGGTACTGCTCGTTGTCGGCTACCGATTCTACGGCAGCCTCGTCGCCCGCCAGTTCGCTCTCGACGACACCACGCCGACCTGTGCCGAGACGCACGCGGACGGCGTCGACTTCGTCGCGACGCGTCCGTTCTACCTCTTCGGCCAGCATTTCTCCGCCATCGCCGCCGCCGGACCGATCGCCGGCCCGATCCTGGCCTGCCAGGCGTTCGGCTGGCTCCCTTGCCTTCTCTGGATCGGCTTCGGCGTCGTGCTCATCGGCGCGGTCCACGATTTCGCGAGTCTCGCCGCGTCGCTCAAGCACGGCGGCGTGTCGATCGCCGAAATGACGCGAACGCACCTCGGAACGCGAGCCGGTCGCGCAGTAGTGGCCTTCATCTGGATCGCGCTCGTCTACGTGATCATTGCGTTCACCGACATTACCGCCGGAACGTTCGTCAGCGGCTCAGAGGAGCTCGCCGGCACGGCGAGCAGTTTCAACCCGGGCGGCGCCGTGGCTGCGGCATCGACGATGTACCTCGCCCTCGCGCTCGTGATGGGACTCGTCGAGCGGTTCCTGCGTCCACCGCTCTGGCTGACAACAGCGGTGTTCGTGCCTGCAACATTTGCGATGGCGTGGGTGGGAACGCTCGTTTCGCATTACTTCATCCTGAGCCACACGGGCTGGTCGCTGCTCATCCTTGTCTATTGCATCGTCGCGTCGATGCTGCCCGTCGGATGGCTCCTGCAGCCGCGCGGATACCTCGGCGGATTCGTGCTCTACGCGGCAATTGGGGCCGGAATCCTCGGGATCTTCTTCGGCGGATACGAGATTCAGCAGCCGGCGTTCGTGACGTGGAACACGGGCGCGCTGAACGGCAGCCTTTTCCCGTTCCTGTTCGTCACGATCGCCTGCGGCGCGTGCTCCGGTTTTCACGGCCTCGTCTGCTCGGGCACGACGTCGAAGCAGATAGCGAAGTCGTCACACGCCAAGCCGATCGGTTACGGGGCGATGCTCGCCGAGGGCTTCGTCGCGCTCATCGCCCTCGTGACGGTGATGATCGTCGCGCCCGCGGCCCTGACTGGCCTTGCCCCCGGCACCATCTACGGCAACAGCATCGGGCGATTCCTGACGATCATCATCGGGGAGCAGAACCTGCCGTTCGCGATCACATTCGGGGCGATGGCCTTCTCGACGTTCGTGTTCGACACGATCGACGTCTCGACGCGTCTCGGAAGACTGCTCGTGCAGGAGCTCTTCGGCTGGCAGGGCACGGTCGGAGCCGTCGCCGGTACGTTGATAACGGTCGGCCCGCCGGCCTACTTCGTGCTCGTGGGCGGCCCTGGCTCCTGGAGCCGGTTCTGGACGCTCTTCGGCGCGTCGAACCAGCTGCTCGCAGCCCTGACGCTGCTCACCATCACCGTCTGGCTCTCAAAGAACAAGAAGCGAACGGTGTATACACTTGTGCCGACCGCTTTCATGTTCGCGATAACGTTCTGGGCGCTCGGCACACTCGCATTCGGCAACTTCCGCGTTGCAAGCGGCCTCGATGTTGCGGCGATAAACGGCGTAGCCGCCACTGCCCTGGTCGTACTCGCCGTTTTCGTCGTCGCAGCGGCCGTGGTCACGGTGCGTCACCAACGGAATTCTCAATTGTAAATTCTGTCGCGCGCGACTGGACATTTGTCCAGCTTTCGGAGTACATGCGTCTCACCATTCGGAACAACTCGACTGAAGGAGGTCAGCAGGTATGCGATTCAAGAACATGATGTTGGCGGCCGCGATGTGCGGCGTGCTGGGAATTGCGGCCCCGGTCATGGCGCAGGACAAGGGCGCTCCGGCCATGGACCCGGCAATGGAAGCCATGATGAAGGCCGGCACGCCGGGCGCCGAGCACAAGATGATGGCGGACTGGGTCGGCAGTTGGTCGGTCAAGACCAAGATGATGGCGCCGGGCGCTCCGGTGACGGAAGGTACGGGCTCGGCGGTCATCACCTCGCTTTTCGGTGGGCGTTATTTCCAGGAGACGTTCAAGGGCGACATGATGGGCATGCCGTTCGAGGGCCTCGGGACTAGCGGTTTCGACAACGTCTCGAAGAAGTTCGTCGGCACGTGGGTCGACAGCATGAGCACCGGTATTGCTGTGACCGAGGGCACCTGGGACGCGGCATCCTCGACGTTCAAGTACGACATGTCCTACAACGACCCGATGACCGGAAAGGTCAAACGCGGGAAGATCACGGTGAAAGTCGTCGACAAGAACACGCACGTCTCCGAATTCTGGGACGAGATCGAGGGCAAGTGGGTAAAGACGATGGAGCTCACCTACACCCGCAAGTAAG
>CAZXLQ010000411.1:0-3116 GCA_964641945.1 uncultured Clostridia bacterium | reverse complement strand
TTGTAGCTGATCGTGTGGTAGAGGCTCGACGAGACGTTCGGGTCCCCGTAGCGCTCGCTCGCGACGGCGCCGGCGGGTGTGTACGTGACGGCGCCGGCCATGATCGTCGAGCCGCGCCACACGGTCGAGAGCTGCGCGGACTCGTTGTAGGTAAAGGACCGTGCCTGGTTCGACGTTCCAGGAAACGCGTAGCTTTCGCTCGTGACAAGACTTGCGGCGTTGTAGCTCGTCGTCGACTGGTAGTGGTCGTCCTCGAGCATCTGGCTGTAGTTGACGGTTCTCCCGGCCTGGTCGTAGCTGTAGAAGGAGCCGGTGAGTTCTTGATGGGTCTGCGCGGCGGGGTAGGTCACGACTGCCTTGAGCCGACCGAGCGTGTAATCCTGTGCGAAAGGTAGCGGTGCCGTCACAATGGCCGGTAAGGTCGCATTGTCGTAGCGGTATTCGACATCCGTTCCGGCGCCGGTATCGGAGCTGTCCCGCGTCTTCGGCCTGTCGATCTCGTCATAGGCATAGGTGACTGTGACTGTTCGCGGGTCGACCTTCGTCAGCAGATTCGAATGCGTGTCGTAGGAATACGTCGTCGTGTCGCCGTTCGATCCAGCCGATCCGCACTCCGGCATGAAGGCTGACTTCAGTCGACCAAACGAATCGTACGTGAACGTTCGGGCAGGCTGGGTACTCTGAGTGACGGACAGCAGATTGGCGCGTGCGTCGTAGACGTAATCGGTCCGGTAGTTGATTGCGAGGTTCGTCGGCGCCTCGAAGACATGGCGAATACGGCCGATGGCGTCGGTTGCCGTACGCCGGCTTCGGCCCGCTTGGTCGACAACGGTGACCGTCGGGAGGTTCGAGTACGGAGCCGCCGTGTAGATGGTCTCGACGCGGCCCGTGAATCCGTCCGAGGCGGGCGTGTCGGTCTCGTCGGTCAGGCTGTCGACGAAGCGCACGCGGTTCAGGGCGTCGTAGGTTGTCTTCGTCCAGCCGCGGTAAGTCACGAGCAGGCTGTCGGTCTTGCGAATGGGATTCGAGATCAGAAAAGGCCGACTGCGATTGTCGTATCGGGTTTCGACGGTGACGTCGGTGCTTCCCGTTTCGTTTCGGGCCTGCATTGTCGTCCGTCCGAGGCCGTCATATGTCGTCTGGGCCCATGTCTTACGCTCGCCGAATCCAGCCCCGTCGAGTTTCGAGGTCACTCGAACCCACTGGTCGCCCGAGTTCGGTACGCTGTAAGTGACATCGTTGTAGCCGCCCGTTGGAAGGTCCTCCCGTGTGATTCTCATCAGCGCGTCGTTGAACGAATAGGCGGTTACCTCGCCGTTCTCACCCGTGAAGCTCGAAGGTTGACCCGTGTCGAAAAAGTAGGCCCGAAGCGTCTCGAGAGCGCGCTTTGCGGGATTGCCCTGTTCGGAGACGTATCGCTTCGCGCTTGTCAGGTAGGCGTAGATGAAGGTCGATGAGTAGACGAAGTCGCGGCGGTAGACCTCGTTGGATGGACTTGTCGCCTTCGGCATGTAGCTGAAGATGACGTTGCCGCAATCATCGAACCGGTTACTCGTCGTCGCGGGCGTGTCAGGTGAAAGGCCAACCGTAACGCTCGTCAGATTCCCGCGACGAAGATCGCGAACTGTCGAAGCAGCCGCGATGTGAGAACCGACATTCGCGGTTCCGGGTCGGCCTGCGGCCGACGGGACTGCCCGATTGTTCCATTTCAAATATGGTAGAAGGTTCCACAGGGCCGGCCGAAGCCTTTCCGGTTGTCGGTTGGCGCGCTAAACCTACGCACGCTGCGCTTCACTGTTCGCAAGTGGTTGACGGTGCAGTGGTTCGGAAGTTCGCGAAATGCCCCGGATTCTCGGATATTGACACGCCCGCACTGGGCGACGACGTCGTGGAACGGCCGAATCCGGCAACGATTGTGGCATTTCAAGCCGAAATCGCCCAGTTACCTTCCAAACCTTGGAGCTTACGGCTGAAATACCGAAATGCTGAATTACTGTATTGCAGCCTAGAGGTCTGGGTCGATATTACCGAATACAGAAATACTGGAATGAGGGAAAGCTGGAAAGATGAAAAACAGCAAAACCGAAAAACAGTAATACAGGAATACGGAAAAGCTGCATGCCGAGGACGGAACGTATCACGCGAGTTCCAATAACTGAGGCACATTGCCCTTCGCGATCAATGCAGGCCTGGCCAAGGCTCGAACGGCGGTGGAGCCGGGCCCGGGTGGCGGCGCCTTAGGGCGCGGATTGTGAGATCGCGCCGGCTGTCAGTAATGCCGACAAAGCAGTAAAGCAGAAATACAGCATTCCTGAATTGCAGTTTTGCGGTTATGCTGCTGCCGGCAGTACCAGTTTCCACGGCCGACACGGAGAACCAGTGAAGATCCTAGCCATCGCCAACCAGAAGGGTGGGTCCGGAAAAACCACCACAGCAGTGAGCCTCGCCGCTGCCCTTGCCGAGCGCGGCCGCCGGGTACTGCTCGTCGATCTCGACCAGCAGGGAAACGCGTCAACCTGGCTCGGTCACACCGACGGCGGAGAAGACCTGCTCAACGTCTTCCTCGGGATGAAAGCGCTTGCGTCGACCGTACGAGAGTCCGCATTCGAGAACCTGTCGATCATTCCGACCTCACGCATATTCGCGAAGGCCGACCTCGCGCTCGTAACAGACCCCGACGCGCTCTTCGTGCTTCGACGCGAGATCTCGCGGTTCGACGACAGCGCTTACGACTACATGATCTTCGACTGCCCGCCGACGCTCGGAATCGTGACGACGAACGCGCTCGTCGCGGCAGACTCGGTCGTCGTGCCAACCGAGCCGACGAGCCTGTCGACAACTGGCGTCGCAAACCTGTTCGAAACGATCGCCCGCCTTCGGGAGACACACAACCCGGCGCTCGACATCCTCGGCATCCTGCTCTGCCGTTACGACGGACGCACACGGCTCACGCGAGACATCGAGAACAAGCTGCTCGATGCCTACGCAGACCTGATCCTGCCGCACTCGATCCGGCAGAACATCAGGATAGCCGAGGCGCACGCCTTCAGGAAGCCGATCACCACCTACGACCCGACGAGCGCAGCGAGCGCCGACTACCGGGCCGTCGCCGAGCT
>CAZXLQ010000410.1:0-3161 GCA_964641945.1 uncultured Clostridia bacterium | reverse complement strand
CCGCGGGTCACGCGAGGGCTCGTTGCACTCGCCCGCGCGCGACCCACGGCTATTTTATCGACCGCTCCGCGGTCGCGGAATCGACCGCTCCGCGGTCGGTGCGCGGTGGCTGTCGGTTCCGCGGGTCGCGCGTAGGCTCGCTGCGCTCGCCCGCGCGCGACCCACGGCTATTTCATCGACCGCTCCGCGGTCGCGGATTAGACGGCTCCGCGGCCGCGACATCGTCAAGAGTCAAAACTGCCAACTCCTCCCGTTTCATCAACGGGGGTGCGGCGAAGCTGCATGAGCAACGCTATCGGCGTTGCGTCTCCTGCTTCTTAGGCCCTCACGCCCTCCACCAGATACAGTTCCGACAGGGCACGCAGGTAACTGTAGGCATAGATCTCGCCGTCCGCCGACATCAGGACTCCACGAGGCCACGGCTTGACGCCGGTCATGTCCGCGGGCTTGGTCTCGACTACCGGCTCGCGTCGTCCAGTGGCAGGATCGAGCCGCATGATCGTCACCGGGAACTGCTTCGTGACCCGGAGGAATAGATGCTTGCCGTCCTCGGCCCATCTGACCGGTATTTCGCCTTCCTTGAGACCACGGATCGGTGTTCCGGGGCCACCGGCGATCGGCATCAGTGTCCAGGTAAACGTCGCCTCGTTCACGACTGCGAGCGCCGAGCCGTCCGGCGTCAGCAGCGCCCCGTAGTGGCCTTCCTCCGTCAGCGCCCTCGGCGCCTCGCCCGAATCAAGATCCAGAAGGTAACTGCGAATCTGCTGTCCAGGCTGGCTTGCCAGCAGCAGGATCCGGCGACCGTCGGGGAACCACTTCGCAGTGAAGATCTGATCGAATCCGTCCCTTAGCAGCGTCCGCGAATCGCCGGCGCCCGTGGGCAGTGCGACGAGGCTCGGTGGTGTGGTCGGCTGGATCGCCAGTGCCCACTTGCCATCCGGAGACAGGCCGGTTGCATTGCCGTCGCCGAGCCGAATCGCGGGAGAGCCGTCCGTTTTACGCAGGTAGACCGAGTAATTGGTTCCTCCGCCGTGATTCAACTCCGAAAAGAGCAGCATCGAGCCATCCTGCGAGATGTCTGCCGCGGTCGAGCCGTCGAGCCACGAGAGATCGCGTTCTCGAGTTTCGCCCGGTCGATGCACGAGGATCTCGCTGCGAACGGTCTCTCGCGAAACGAGCACGCGACCGTCGCTCGCGATGTCGTGCAGATAGAGCGAGCCTGCGACCGACGACACCAGCCGCGCCTCGCGACCAGGCGCGGCCGCCCAGAGTGAGCGGTTCGCTCCAGTTCGCGCGGCGGCGAACCAGATCTCGCGCCCGTTCGGCGACCACGCGAGGCCACCAAGGCTCGTCCACGAGTTGCTAACCTCGGTGACCTTGCCCTGCAGGTCCGTGATCATCACGGACCCGCGATCATCATTCGCGATTGGATGGAGCAGGAACGCGATGAGCTTTCCGTCCGGCGAGAATCGCGGTGATGCGAGTCCGGAGTCCGATTCGTGGATCACGTTTCCGAGCGGATACTCGAGCCGATGTTTGCCGTCGACGTAGCGCACGACAGCAAGCTCGTCGCCGCCAGGGTTCCAGTCCGCGCCGTGCACTTCCTCGGCAACGGCTCGCGGCGCACCGCCCGTCAGCGCCACCCGCCCGAGCGTGCTCTTCTGCAGAACGGCCATTTCGCCCGAAGCGGCCACGGAGAGGATTGCCGTGTCCTTGAGGTTCAGTGGCCTCGACTCGGGACTCCCCGGCCGAACGAGGTAGATCTCGCTGGCCTCGCCGTCCCACGCTGCCGAATAGAGAATCGTCTGGCCATCCGACGAGAATCGCGCCGAATGCAGGGCTCCGCGTCGGAACGTCAGCTGGCTGAACTCAGACACGGTTGGAACCGTCGACGGCCAGAACCACCGTCCGGCAAAAAGTCCGCCCGCTGCGAGTGCGACGGCGAGCAAGAGTGCGAGGCTCGTACGGACGATGCGACGCCGCGCGAGCGGCGACATCAGGCTGCGGCGGGCGCCTGACCGGAAACCCGACGAACGATAGGACCCGGACGAGAGCGATAGAGCATCGAGATCGAACGCCAGGTCCGAGGCCGACTGGAAACGCGAGTCCGCCTGCTTCTCCAGACAATGGTGGAGCACACGGTCGACTCCAGGAGGCAGCGAGCCGACAAAGCTCGATGGCTCGACGGGCTCGTCCTTGAGAATCGAGTTCATCACTTCGACGGCTGAGTCGCCGCGAAATGCCTGCTCGCCCGTGAGCATCTCGTACAACACCGTCCCGAAGCTGAAGATGTCGCTACGATGATCGACCGGAAGGCCTCGGACCTGTTCGGGCGACATGTAACCGACCGTCCCCATGACGACACCCGGGTTCGTGGGCGCGCGAAGAGTGGCGACGGTACTGTCGTTCGTGGAGAAGGAAAGCTCGCTACTGACCTTGGCGAGTCCGAAGTCGAGGATCTTCAGGCGTCCGTCCCGAGTGAGAAAGATGTTCTCGGGCTTCACATCACGGTGGATGATGCCCTTCTCGTGCGCCGCGGCGAGGCCGCGCGCCATCTGTGCTCCAAGGTCGAGCGCCTTTCTGGGTGACAGTGGCCCCGACTTGAGCTTGGACCGGAGTGTTTCGCCCTCGAGAAGCTCCGTGACGACATACGGGCTGCCGTCGTGAGATCCGAAGTCGAAGATCGACACGATGTTCGGATGGTTCAACGCACCCGTCGCGCGGGCTTCCTGCTCGAACCGCGACAGCCTGTCGTCGCTGGATGCGTAATGCACGGGAAGTATCTTGATCGCGACGTCGCGACTCAGCCTCGAATCGCGCGCCCGAAATACTTCCCCCATGCCTCCCGCTCCGATCTTTGCGAGGATCTCGTACGGGCCGATTTGCGTGTTGAGTTCGAGCGTCATTCGTGGTTTCGCCTTTCTCTCGAGTCGCCACCCGTCATCGCCGGTAGCTCGCGCCCGCTGCAACGGTAATATGAACGGTCAACGCACGAAAAGGATTCAGAGAATGCACGCCGGAAGTTCCATTCCGACAAGAGTTTGCATTGTGTTTACAATTGGGGAGGAAACAGAACCGCGAGCGGTAGCGAGCGGCCTGCGGACGGTCGAAGGGTGGGGGTCACTTCGTTAATGGCGCAACCTTCGTGTGGGAACGTAACA
>CAZXLQ010000409.1:0-3162 GCA_964641945.1 uncultured Clostridia bacterium | reverse complement strand
GAGGGGGGACCGAACCCAATCGGCCCTCCCTACCCCTATCAAAGCGCTTCGCGCATTGCTTCGAGGGCTGAACATGACCGATCCATCCTATGCGCCGGGGCGTGGAGACCTCCTTTTCCTCGAAGACCTCGAGGTCGGGCAGCGGTTCACGACGGCCGAGTACGCACTCGACGAAGCCTCGATCAAGGCCTTCGCAATTCAGTTCGATCCGCAGCCGTTCCATCTCGACAACGAGGCTGCCGAGAAGTCCTTCTTCGGCGGGCTCGCCGCAAGCGGATGGCACACCGCGGCGATCACGATGAACCTCCTCGTCACGAGCGGTCCGCCGTTCGGGTGGGGCGTCCCCGGAGCCGGCGGCGAGATCACGTGGCCGCGACCCGTTCGTCCCGGCGATGTCCTGCACGTTCAGAGCGAGATCGTCGAGATCCGGCCTTCGCGCTCGCGTCCAGACCGCGGCATCGTGCTTCTCCGGAACGAGACGCGCAACCAGAACGACGACATCGTGCAGCTCTTCACGGCGCGGGTGATCGTCCCGACGCGAAAGTCGGGTTAGACCGGCAGGCGGGTCGAATGCGAGATCTCTGAAGGTCGCGGGAACCAATCCACGCGATCACCGTCTGAGTAAGCGGCTCAGGCCGAAGACCGAGTGCCCGGAGGTTCTTCCGTGAAATTCGTCCCGCTTCTTGTTCTCTTCGGCATCGCCGGCTGCATCGCTGGAGGCGCACCGGATCGCGCTCCATCGACTGAATCGCCGTCACCCGCCCCAGGCATCGTCGTGAATGGCGAGCGCGGAAACTCGACCTATTCCCGCTACGCTGTCATTCAGGGATCGTGCGCGCCGTGGGACGGAGCCGCCCTGGAGCTCCGCCTTTCTCCGTCGCAGCCGACCGCGAAGGGTCCGGTCGCACCGTGGATCGTCGTCTCCGTATGGAAGTCACGCGAAGAGGCTTCGGGCGGGACGTTCCGGTTTCCGGACAATACGGGACGCGTCGGCGCAGCGGGCCATTGCAGAAACGAGGAAAACTACGAGCCCGTCGAATCCGGGGTGGTGCGGTTCGACCGATTCACCGACGGTAAACCCGCAACCGGTACGTTCGACATCGTGTTGAAGGGCGGTCGGCGCGAGCGCGGCACGTTCTCGGCCACGTGGGGAGAAATGCGGGTTCCGTGCGGTTGAGACGTGAGCCTCTACGGAGACGACCAGGGTTCGTCGTGACCTCACTCAAGGACGGTCTGTCCACGAATAGATCTATGAACTCATTCGTCCGGCGGCCGTATCCTTGTCGTTCCTCGCGATCGAGAAACCCGATTGATGGAGGGCGGAAGCATGCTGGATCGACGAGTCCTTGCGGTGTGTGCAGCGTTGGTCATTGTGATGGGATCAACCCCGGCCTGGGCGCAGTCCGGTGCGGAAGGTTCACCCGCAGCGGCGCTCACGGATGAAACCCGCGCGCGCGTCGACAAGGTGTTCGCCGAGTTCGACAAGCCCGACTCGCCGGGATGCGCGATGGCGATCGTACGCGACGGCCAGATCGCCTATGCCCGCGGCTACGGCATGGCGAGCCTCGAGCACGCGAACCCGATCACGCCGCAGACGGTCTTCGACATCGGCTCGACCTCGAAGCAGTTCGCCGCGGCGTGCATCCACATGCTCGCCCGAGACGGGAAGCTCACGCTCGACGACGACGTCAGGAAGTGGCTGCCCGAGATGCGTGACTACGGCAAGCCGATCACGATCCGGCACCTGCTGCACCACACGAGCGGCATTCGGGACTACCTCGGCCTGATGCAACTCGGCGGCCGCAACGTGATGAACGACTACAGCGACGCCGAGGTCATCGCGCTCATCGCCAAGCAACGCGAGCTCAACTTCGTGCCGGGTGACGAGCACCTGTACAGCAACTCCGGCTACTTCCTTCTCTCGGCGATCGTCCAGCGCGCCGCCGGCGTGTCGATGCGGCAGTACGCCGCGAAGCACATCTTCGAGCCGCTCGGGATGAAGAGCACGCACTTCCACGACGATCCGCTCGAGGTGGTGAAGAACCGCGCGCTCGGATATTCGCGCAAGGAGCCCGGCGGCTACGCGATGGACATCTCGCTGTTTCACGTCGTCGGGGACGGCGGCGTCTACACGACCGTCGAGGACCTTGCCAAGTGGGACCGCGTCTTCTACGACTCACCGCTTGCAGGCGGAAAGGCGCTCATCGACGGGATGCTCGTTCCGGGGCGACTCAACAACGGCACGACACTTGAATACGCCTCCGGTCTGACGGTGCCGATGTACCGAGGTCTGCGCACGATCCGGCACGGAGGAGCCTGGGCGGGTTACCGGGCCGAGATGTTGCGGTTCCCGGATCAGCGAACTTCGGTGATCGTACTTGCGAACCTGGGAGATTCGAACCCAAGCGCGCTGTCGAATGCCGTAGCCGATATCGTCCTCGAAAAGGACCTGAAGCCGACGGCGGCCGCGGCGGCGTCGAATCCGGCGGGGGCTGCCGGCTCCGAGAAGCTGACCGATGCCCAGGCGAAGCTCGTCGAAGGACTCTACTGGGAGGCAAAGACCGACCGGTTGCGCCGGGTATCCGTCACTGACGGCAGGGCGAAGTACATTCGCGGCATCTTCGACGGTCCTGGCGCTTCGACACCGCTTGTCGCGACGGGCGAGCGGACCCTGCGCCTCGCCGGAATTCCACAGGTCGTCGAGCTGTTGTTTGCTCCGGCCGAGAGCGGAAAGCCGAAGCGCTTCACAGTGACTGTCGACGGTGGCGATCCAGCCGTCTTCGAGGCGCTCGATACTGCGCCGATTGGAAAAGAACGGATGGTGGACTTTGCGGGGGAGTACGATAGCGACGAAGTCGGGGCCAGGCTCATCATCAAGGTCGATGGTGACCACCTGACGATGTCGCTGCCGCTGCAACCCGGCGCCGCGCCGCTGACGCACGTGTCGGGCGAATGGTTTTCCGGCCCGGTGTCGGTGCGCTTCGAAAGGGCGGCAGACGGGTCGGTGAAGGGATTTCGCGCCGGAGCCGGTCGCATGCGGAACATCGAGTTCACTCGAGTGGTCCACCGATGAACCCCGTTCCTCGAGCCGCGAGCGGTAGCGAGCGTCCCACGGACGGAGCCTGAAATCGCAGATTCGTCGTTGCGAAAGGACGGAAGGGG
>CAZXLQ010000408.1:0-3224 GCA_964641945.1 uncultured Clostridia bacterium | reverse complement strand
CTTGCCCGTAGAGCATCGTCCAGCCGAGCGCCCGGCCGTCCGTGTAGATGTGAATGCGCCTCGCAGTCCTCTCGTCGACCCGCCCCCAGATCGCGACCCCGCAAATGTGGGCGCCCTCCTTGATCGCGTGGACCTTCACGATCTCTAGGTCCGACCGCTTGTAGGCTTGCTTCCGCTCGCGGAGCACGCGCTCCGCCTCTTCGATGCCGATCGTGACGACTCTCATCCCTGATCCCTCTCCCACGCGATCGCCCGGTCAAGCCCGACGTCGAGCGCGATCCGCTCCGACCATCCCAGCTCCGCCCGGATCTTCGAGTCGTCGAGCTGGTAGTTCATGTCCTTCCCGACCCGCTCGGGGACGTCCTCGATCACGTCCTCGGGACGGCGACCCATCCGCTGACAGATCGTCTCGACGAGCGCGCGGATCTGCGTCTGGTGCGGGTAGGCGACGTGGTAGTCCTCGCCCGGCCGCCCGTCTTCGAGGACCCGGAGCGTCGCCCGGGCCGCGTCCTCCGCGTGGATGAACGACCGCGTCGAGACGCCGCCGCCCTCCAGCGGGAGGCGCTCGCCGCGCAGGATCGAGCGGACGGTCTTCGGGACGATCCGATAGTGCTGCTGCCGCTCGCCGTAGACGTTCACCGTCCGCGTGAACGCGACCGGGAAGCCGCGCTCGCGGTGGAGCAACCGCAGGTGCCAGTCCGCCGCCGCCCGCGAGACCGCGTAGGGCGTGCTCGGGCGGAACTCGGCGCCCTCCCGTAGGAACGTCCCCGTCGAACCGTAGACCTCCGGCGTCGAAACTTGGACGAACCGCTCGACCCCGCCCGCCATCTCCGCGACCTCCGCGAGCCGGGCGATCCCGGCGACGTTCGTCGCGTAGTAGTTGCGCGGGTCCTTCCACGAGTCCGGGACGACGTTCAGCGCCGCGTAGTTCACGACCCGGACATAGCCGGCGCGGATCAGCTCGAAGACGGCCGCTTGGTGCCGCTCCTTCAGGTCCCACGCGGGCCGGCAGAGCGGCGCAACGTCGTGCCCCTCCGCCTTCGCGACCTGCGCGAACCACCCGCCCGAGAACGAGGACGAGCCGAGGAGGAGGATCTTCACGCGGCGATCCCCTGCGAGCGCATCCACTCCAGGTTGATCGAGCGCGGCTCGCGCCGGAGCCCCGCCTTGTGCGCCGCGACGATCTGCTCGACGGCAGTGTTCACCGAGAATCGCGGGGAAAACCCAGCGCGACGCAGGAGGGAGGAGTCTACGGCGTAGCTGCGCTTGTCCGCGACCTCGGTGAACTCGACGCGCGTCTCCGGGAGGTGCCGCTGGATCGTCTCGGCGATCTCCCCGACGGATAGGTTCTCGAACCCGGCATTGAACGGCCCCCTCTGCTCCTGGCGCGCGAGGAGCCAGCGGTAGAGGTCGACCATGTCGTCGATGTGGCAGTGCGGGCGCATGAGCTTCCCGCCGTGCGCGCCGCAGTGCGCGACGAGCCGGCCGGTCTCAAGCGCCTGCATCGTCAAGAGGTTCACGATCACGTCGAGCCGCATCCGTGGCGAGACGCCGCAGACTGTCGCCGGCCGGACGATCTGAACCGCCATCGCGTCCCGAAACGAGAGGAGCGCCCGCTCGCCGCAGAGCTTCGTCTTGTTGTAGTCCGAGACCGGCTCGAAGCTCTCCTCCTCCGTGACCGGCCGGTTGTCCTTGATCCCGTAGATCGAGGCCGAGGACGCGAAGATGAACTGCTTGACCCCGAAGGCGACGGCGCGCTGCGCGAGCCGCGTCGTCGCGAGGACGTTCACCTCCCAGGTCAACTTCGCGTCGAGTTCGCCGCACGGATCGTTCGCGATCGCGGCGAGGTGGATGATCGCCTCCGCGTCCTCGACCGGCGCCTTCCCGCCGCGCAGGTCGTAGCGGACGACGTCCAGGTTCGGATGCGTCGGAAGGTTCCTCCCGAACCACATCGCGTCGATCACCCGGACGTGATGCCCATCGGCGAGCAGTTTCGGGACAAGCGCGGAGCCGATGTACCCGCAGCCGCCCGTGACGACGATCTTCAATCTCCCTCCCTCCGCAGCGCGTCGGCCGCGAGCGCCAGCCGGCGGAGGATCTCCGTCGTGCTGCGCTTTGCCGCGCGCGTGAACCTGAACTCCGCCCCGACCTCCTCGCAGGCCGCGCGGTCCGCCTCCGGGACGCGCTCCGCGTAGTCCGCGCCCTTGACGAAGATCCTCGGGCGATACCGCCGGATCGCGCTCGGCGCGTCCGTCGAGGGGACGACCTGGTCGACGAACCGCAGCGCCCCGAGGACCGCCGCGCGGTCCTCCCACGTCTGGACCGGCCGCCCCGGTCCCTTCCCGACCGCCTCGTCGACGGTCAGCGCGACGACGAGCCAGTGCCCCATCGCCCGCGCCTCCCGGAGGTGCTCGACGTGCCCCGCGTGGAGCAGGTCGAAGCAACCGTTCGCCAGAACCGTGACTAGCACGCGAAACCAGGAACCTCGTGGCGGTGGACGACCGTCGTCCCGAACCGCGTCACCGCGACGCCTGCCGCCGCGTTCGCGCACCACATGGCGTCGACGAGCGTCCGCCCCTCGGCGAGCGCGACGCCGAGCGCCGCCATCGCCGTGTCGCCAGCGCCGGAGACGTCGCAAAGCTCGACGCGCCGGCCCGGGATCGAGAGGACTTGCCCCTTCTGGAAGAGCGTCATCCCGCGCTCGCCGCGCGTCATCAGGATCGCCCCGATCCTGTGCTCACGGATCAGCCCCAGCGCCCGGTCCTCAAGGTCCGCCTCGTCGTGCCATCGGCCGACGAACGCCTGCATCTCGTAGTGATTCGGCTTGAGGACGTCCGCGCCGGCGTAGTCCGCCGCGCTGCCCGTCTTCGGGTCGACCACGGCGAGCGCCCCGGACGACTTGCACGCCGCGATCGCATCGGCGACGCGCGGGAGCGAGCCCTTCGCGTAGTCGGAGATCAGCGCGACCGAGCAGCCCTGCGCCGCCCGGCGAATCAGCTCGACGTGGATCGGCTCCTGCGGAATATCCTGGTCCGCCCGGGCGATCTGGTTCGTCCGCGCTACGAGCCGCGTCTTGACGACCGGCTCGCGGTCGAAGCTAACGGAGAAGATCCGCCTGACCTGCCCGCCCATCGCCTCGACGTTCGCCGCGACGTTCGCCGCCCCACCTTCCCGGCGCTCGAACCGATCGACCTCCAGGACGGGGACGGGCGCCTCCGGCGAGC
>CAZXLQ010000407.1:0-3231 GCA_964641945.1 uncultured Clostridia bacterium | reverse complement strand
TTCGGGAATGGGAACAGGAGCGGAATCCCGCACGCCGTCGGCTTCGCGAGAAAGGCCTGTCGCTCGACGGCTTCGAGCACCGGACCGTCGCATTCGAACCGCCAGCACGCATTACCGAGCGATGGCACGATCTCGGCAATTGCTCCCTCGCCGTCCTCGATCGTGACAACGTCGACTCCGTCGATCCTGTGCTCCACCGCGCGGTACATTGCCATGATCTCTAGTCTCCAATGATCTTGATGAGAACGCGTTTCGGCCGGCGTCCGTCGAACTCGCCGTAGAAAATCCGTTCCCACGGACCGAGGTCGAGGGCGCCCTTAGTCACGGCGACGACTACCTCGCGCCCCATGATCTGCCGTTTGTGGTGCGCGTCACCGTTGTCCTCGCCCGTGCGATTGTGGTGGTAGCGCTCGGGGCTCGGATCGAACGGCGCGAGCCACTCGAGCCAGCGCTTGTAGTCTTCGTGCAGTCCAGGTTCGTCGTCGTTGATGAACACACTCGCCGTGATGTGCATTGCATTGACGAGGCACAACCCTTCCCGGATGCCACTCGCGCGAACCTCGCGCGACACCGTATCCGTGATGTTCTCGAAGCCCATGCGCTCCGGAACCGTGAACGTGAGGTACTTCGTGTGGCTCTTCACGATTACCGGACTCCGATCAGCTCGATGTCGAAGATGAGGACGGCATTCGGCGGGATGTCGTCGCCGAGGCCTCGAACTCCGTAGCCGAGATGGGATGGAATCAGCAAGCGGCGCACGCCACCAACCCGCATCCCGGCAATCCCGAGCTCCCAGCCGTCAATGAGACGCTTCTTTCCGAGCTGCACTTCGAACGGCTCACCGCGATCGAGCGACGTGTCGAACATCGTGCCGTCGGCCAACCAGCCGGTGTAGTGGACTCTTACAATCCGACCCGACTCCGCGACGTCACCCATACCGAGAACCGTGTCTGCGTACCGGAGATCCGCAAGTGCGACGGTTCCCTCCGCAAGCTCGGAGAAGCCGAGCACGACACGCGTCGCGAGATTCGCCTCGGCGCCGTTGAACGGTTCCACTTCGTGCGTGACGACCACGTGCCGCCCGGGAGAGTTGAGTTCTCCCTCAACCTCGGCTGCAGGTATTTCATCGAGATTCCGAAGTACCGTCGTTCTCGGCTGCGCCGGGGTTCCCGTGAGCCGGACCACGAACCGCCGGATCGTGGTGCCGGTCCGCACGTAGAACGCCGTGACGGATTGGCCCATGCCCGGCAGGGCAATTCCACGCAGTTCGACGATCGACCCTTCGACGATCGCGGTCTTCGCGACCGGCGTTGCCTGCCGACGCGCCTTCGGCGGGTCCTGCGCCCGAACGGCCGGACACGCAACGAGCCCCGCCAACACCAGAACAGAAGCCATGACTCGTCGACTATGCATGGTTCGCCCCCTCCCGACGTGCCGCACGCCGCCGGCGAGCATACCGTCTTGCCGAGCTTACGCGAAGCCGTCGCGCCGGCAAGTCCGCGGGACCTCCGGCAGTTTGACTCGCCCGTTCGAAGCGCGGCGTCGTAGTATTTCGGCCTCGAATCCACGAACAAGGAACAACCGGATCATGGTCAAGTCGGTTTTCGTCGCAGTCTTCATATTCGGTCTGCTCGTACTTGCGCCGGTGTCGGCGATTGCAGCGGCCGGCATCGACCGGAATGCTCGCGCCATCGATGCACGCACGCTCCTGGCACACATCAGGAAACTCGCCTCGGATGAGTTCGAGGGCCGATCGCCGTCCTCGAAAGGCGAGGCACTCACCGTCCAGTATGTCACCGAGCAGTTCCGCGCGGCCGGCTGCACACCTGGGAACCCGGACGGCACCTTCGTCCAGACAGTTCCGCTCTTGAGCTATCGCACTCAGCCGTCCGGTCCGCTCTCGGTGTCGCGAGGCGACCGCAAGATCGACATGAAGTTCGCCGACGACTTCGTGGCGTGGACACGAAGGCCATCGGACCGCATCGCACTCGAAGGCGATCTCGTGTTCGTCGGCTACGGCGTCACGGCTCCCGAGTTCAACTGGAACGACCTCGACGGCATGGACCTCAAGGGCAAGATCCTCGTGATGCTCGTCAACGATCCGCCGCTCGCCGACGAGAAGATGTTCGGCGGTCGTGCGATGACCTACTACGGGCGATGGCCTTATAAATTCGAACAGGCGGCGCGCGCGGGGGCGGCTGGCTGCCTGGTGATTCACGAGTCGGGACCGGCCGGATACCCGTGGGAAGTCGTGAAGAATTCGTGGGGCGGCGAGTCCTTCACTTTCCTCGGACCGGACAACAACGAATCGCTCTGCCCGGTCGAAGGATGGATCACGACACCACAGGCCGAGCTGCTCTTCGCTATGGCGGGGACGACCTATGCCGACGCCAAGGCTGCCGCCCTCAAGTCCGACTTCGCGCCGATGGCCCTCGGCTGCAGGGCGAAGTTCGACGCCACGAACTCAATCCGGCGGGTGGAGTCGCGCAACATCGTCGCGAAGATCGAGGGTTCGGATGCCAGACTGAAGGACGAGATCGTCGTCTTTTCGGCGCACTGGGACCACCTCGGCGTCGGGGCGCCCGTCGACGGAGATGCCATCTACAACGGCGCGGTCGACAACGCGACTGGCGTCGCGGGAATGCTGGAACTGGCGAAGGCGTACGGAAAGATGGGACGCAAGCCCAAGCGGTCGCTGCTCTTCCTGCTGCCGACGGCTGAAGAGCGTGGCCTGCTCGGGTCGGCGTATTACGGCGAGAATCCGCTCTATCCGCTCGAGCGGACGGTCGCGAACATAAACATGGACGGGCTCAACGTACTCGGGCGGACCAGGGACGTCACGGTCGTCGGCTTCGGCAAGTCGACGCTCGATGACGTGGCGGTTGAAGCCGCGCGCCAGCAGGGGCGCGTCGTGAAGCCCGATCCCGAGCCGGAGAAGGGCTCGTATTATCGGTCCGATCACTTCAACCTCGCGAAGGTCGGCGTGCCGGCGCTCTACCTCGGCAGCGGTATCGAATTCATCGGCAAGCCGGCGGACTTCGGGACGCAGAAGCGAAAGGAGTACACGTCGGTCCGGTACCACAAGCCGTCTGACGAGGTGCAGCCGGACTGGGACCTGTCAGGAGCCGTCGAGGATCTGCAGCTCGTGTTTCACATCGGACTGCAGGTCGCGAACTCGCCAGCAATCCCGTCGTGGCGTGAGGGCGACGAGTTCAAGGCCAGACGCGACGC
>CAZXLQ010000406.1:0-3238 GCA_964641945.1 uncultured Clostridia bacterium | reverse complement strand
CGTTCATCCCCTCACATGCGGCGAACACGTCGACGCCGTTCGCGCGCCCGAAGGTGCGGGCACAGGCCAACAGCTCGTCGATGCGGTCGTCGCTGCGAACCGGGTCGTGGTGGAAGAGGGCGAGGCGCTTCACGCCGCACTCGAAAGCGCTTCGCGCAATGCCGGAGGACGCACCGGGTGTATTCTGACCGGCGCTGGCCGAGTCCACTGATGGAGGTGTTCCATGTCGAACGTGCGAATTCCGATGCTGGCTCTGGTCGTGGCGCTGGTCTTCTCAGCGGTTCCACTGGCCTCGGCGCAATCCGCGGCGGCACCGGCGCGCGACGCGGTCCCGCTCTACGACGGCCTCGGTGACAGGGGCCGCAAAGTGACGACCACGTCACCCGACGCCCAGCGCTACTTCGACCAGGGCCTCGCGTTCCTCTACGCGTTCAATCACGACGAGTCGCTGCGCGCCTTCCATCGCGCGGCCGAGCTCGACCCGCGCTGCCCGATGGCCTTCTGGGGCATCGCCTACGCAAACGGTCCGCACATCAACAACCCGGTCGTGCCGCCCGACCGCGCCAAGGCTGCATGGGAAGCGCTCGGACGTGCGAAAGCCGTGGCTTCCGCCGGCACACCGGTTGAAAAGGCGCTGATCGAGGCACTGGCGTTCCGCTACGCGGATCCGCAGCCGGAGGACCGCGCGCCGCTCGAGGCCGCCTACGCCGACGCGATGCGCAAGCTCTGGGCGGCCTACCCGAAGGACGCCGACGTCGGCGCGCTCACCGCCGAGGCGTATGCGAACCTGCGTCCGTGGGACCAGTGGCTGCCAGACGGCACGCCGCAGCCCGGAACCGAGGAGCTCGTTGCGACTCTCGAGGCGACTCTCAAGGTAGACCCCAGGCATCCGCTCGCGAACCACCTCTACATCCACGCGGTGGAGGCTTCGCCGCGCCCCGAGCTCGCCGACAAGGCCGCGGATGCGCTCAGGGACCTGCAGCCCGGGCTCGGCCACCTCGTGCACATGCCGTCGCACATCGACGTGCGACGCGGACGCTGGCACGAATCCAACGTCGCGAATGCCAAGGCGATCGTGGCCGACGACGCCTACGTGAAGCGCGCGCCGGAGCAGGGCTTCTACCGGCTGTACATGTCGCACAACCGGCACATGCTCACCTACGGGCTGATGATGACGGGGCAGAAGGCGCCCGCCCTCAAGACGATCCGCGAGATGGTCGGCGCGATCCCGCTCGAGTTCTTCCGCGAGAACGCGTTCGCCGACGGGTTCATGGCGATGCCGCTCGAGGTGCTGATGCGATTCGGCGACTGGGATGCGATTCTCGCGGAGCCGGCGTTCCCCGACTACGTCCCGATTTCGCGCGCGCTGCAGCACTACGCGCGGGCCGTCGCGTATGCGGCGAAGGACAACATGGCGGAGGCCGCAAAGGAGCAGGCGGCGTTCATGGTGGCGCGGTCCCGGGTGCCGGCTGAGGCCACCTTCGGCAACAACAAGGGCACCGACATCCTCGACGTCGCCGAGCACCTGATGCGCGGCGAGCTGCTCTACCTGAAGGGCGAGATCGAGCCGGGGCTCGCGGCGATGAAGGAGGCGAGCACGCGCGAGGACAAGCTGCGTTACGACGAGCCGCCGAGCTGGATTCAGCCGACGCGCCATCCGTACGGCGCGGCGCTGCTGCAGGCGGGCAGGTTCGCGGAGGCCGAAGCGGTCTTCCGCGAGGACCTCAAGAAACTGCCGGAGAACGGCTGGGGGCTGTTCGGCCTCGAACGCGCGCTGCGGCTGCAGAAGAAGGATGCGGAGGCCGATTCGGTGAAGAAGCGCTTCGACGTCGTCTGGCGCAAGGCCGACATGAAGATCCGGTCCGCATGTCTTTGTTTGAAGGGTGTGTAGGAGGGAGTGAAGGGCATCGCTGATTCTGCTGGCGATGCCGATCTGAGCTTTTCTTTATTGCGTCTCTGCGAGTCCTTTGCGTCTCTGCGGGAAACCACGCCTCGAGTAGGGTTTCCCGCAAAGGCGTAAAGGACTCGCAGAGGCGCAGGGGACAATCAGATCCGGTCCATCCGCGTTGCTTCTAGTCCCGGTTGCTATTCGGCCTTCTTCGCGCGGACCGGCAGTTTCCAGTTGGGCCGCACGAAGTGGCACGTGTAGCCAGCGGGATACCGCTCGAGATAATCCTGATGCTCGGGCTCGGCCTCCCAGAAGTCGCCGACCGGGACGACTTCCGTCACCACCTTCCCCGGCCACAGCCCCGACGCATCGACGTCGGCGATCGTGTCCAGGGCAACCCGCTTCTGCTCTTCACTCGTGTAGAAGATCGCCGATCGGTAGCTCGTGCCGACGTCGTTACCCTGGCGGTTGCGCGTGGTCGGGTCGTGAATCTGGAAGAAGAACTCGAGGATCTGGCGGAAGCTGATCCTGTCCGGATCGAAGAAGATCTCGACCGCCTCGGCGTGGGTGCCGTGATTGCGGTACGTCGCGTTGGGCACGTCGCCGCCGGAGTAGCCCACCCGCGTCTTCAGGACGCCGTCGTACTTTCGAAAGAGATCCTGCACACCCCAGAAGCAGCCGCCGGCAAGAACTGCGCGTTCCTCGCTCATCGGATTTCCTCCACCTGGTTCAAATACGCTCCGTAGCCTTCGGCTTCCATGTCGTCCCTGTGGATGAACCGCAGGGACGCGGAGTTGATGCAGTACCGCAGGCCGCCGCGGTCCCGCGGGCCGTCGGGGAACACATGCCCGAGATGGCTGTCGCCGTACGTCGAGCGCACCTCGGTGCGAAGCATTCCGTGCGAGCTGTCGCTGAGCTCGTTGACGTACTCCGGTTCGATCGGCTTCGTGAAGCTCGGCCACCCGCATCCCGAGTCGAACTTGTCGGAGGACGCGAAGAGCGGCTCGCCCGACACGATGTCGACGTAGATGCCCGGCTCCTTGTTGTGCAGGTACTCTCCGGTTCCGGGGGCCTCCGTGCCGCTGTGCTGCGTGACGCGGTACTGCTCCGGCGAGAGCTTCGCGATGGCGTCGGGATCCTTGGTGAATTTGCTCACTGCTGATTCCTCGTTTCGGACGCATTGGAAATGTGCGTCGCAGGCCGAATTGTTCCACTGGCCGTCAAGAATCGCCAGACGCGGGCGCGGGCGCGGGAGAAGGCTTCGCATACGGAGAGCACGGAAGCTACAGAGCTCTTGCATCGCACGCCTCACGCATCAGTACCGGGCGCGGTAGCGCTCGGGTCGATCCC
>CAZXLQ010000405.1:0-3254 GCA_964641945.1 uncultured Clostridia bacterium | reverse complement strand
ACCGGTAGAGCGACTAGAACGGGAATCAGCGGATGGCGAGGAACTCAGACGATTGGAGCGTTTCGACGGCTTCGAGCCCGGTGAGAAACTGGCTGCTCGAGTCCGACCCGTCGATCCGCTGGCAGGTGTTGCGCGACCTGACGGATGCGCCTGCGGACGAGGTTGCGGTCGAACGCGCGAAGGTCGCGACCGAAGGCGCGGGCGCGCGGCTGCTTGCCCTGCAGGCGTCCGACGGGCGGTGGGGTGGAGCGGCGTGGAACCACGGGTGGGACTCTACGATGCACGCCCTGCTGCTGCTGCGTGAACTGGGTCTGGACCCCGACAGCGCCGAAGCGCAACACGCCGTGGGCCTCGTCCGCGATCGCGTGACGTGGCGGGGCTGCGGACCCGAGGAAGCGGACGACAACGCATTTTTCGATGGCGAGATCGAGCCGTGCATAAACGGGCAGGTCGCCGCGGTCGGCGCCTACTTTGGCGAGGACGTCCGGGGCATCATCGACCGGCTGCTTGGCGAGCAGCTGCCCGACGGCGGCTGGAACTGCGAAGCCGAGAACGGCTCGACGCGCTCGTCGTTCAACACCACGATCTGCGTGCTCGAGGCCCTGCTCGAGTTCGAACGGGCCGTCGGGGGCTGTCCGGAAGTGACCTTGGCCCGTCAGCGCGGGCAGGAGTACCTGCTCGAGCGCCGGCTCTTCCGCCGGAAGTCGTCGGGCGAGGTGATCGAGCGTGACCGAAAGAGTTCCGCCGTGTGGACGAACTTCGCCTTCCCGACGTGGTGGCATTACGACGTGTTGCGGGGACTCGAGTACCTGCGCCGCGCCGGCGTCGCGCCCGACGAGCGCGCGGCCGAGGCGGTCGAACTCGTGGCGTCGAAGCGCGACGACGACGGCCGCTGGCCGCTCGAAACCCGGTACCCCGGGCCGATGCTCATCGAGACGGACGAGGGCGAGGGCATGCCGAGCCGATGGAACACGCTGCGCGCCCTGCGAGTCCTGGACTGGTATGGAACACAAGACGAGCGACCGTGAGGCGAAGCCGGATTGTTCGGCAGCGTCAAACGCCGGACAGGGAAAACACATGGAGCCGATCATCGACCATATTCAGATCACCGTCCGGGACATGGACGTGGCCGTTCCGTTCTATGACAAGCTCATGCCGCTCCTCGGCTTCAGCCCGCAGGCGAGGTCGAGCGCTGTGATCGACGCGCACGAGTTTCACGTCGTGGAATACAGTCACCCCAGGCTCTCGTTCGCCATCACTTCGCCTCGGAGCGCGTTCCGGAATGAGCACGTCCACCGGCGCAGGCCAGGCTCGATGCACCACCTCGCGTTCCAGGCTGCTTCGCGCGCCGAAGTCGACGGCCTCCATCTCTCGCTCAGGGAGATCGGCGCGGTCATCGTTGCGCCCCCGCGCGAGTATCCGGAATACACCCCGGCTGGTTACTACGCCCTGTTCTTCAAGGACCTCGAAGGCAACAAGTACGAAATCGTCACCCACTCGAAGGTCGTGAGAGAGTAGACAGGATTATCGGGTTGACACGATTCAATGGTGCCAGCCGCACAAAGGAAAATCCTGTCAATCCTGTTTTCCTGTAATCCTGTCACCTCAGGGAGCAACTATCATGCGCACGAATTCGGCAGCACGTCTGTTAGCGGCCTGCATCCTTCTCTTCGTCGTCAGCCTTTGCGCAAAGGCGCAGCAGAAGGACTGCCTGACGGCGTCGAAGTTTGGACCGGGCGACCAGATCGGCAACCTCAACTACGTGACCGCGGCCAAGACGCTCTCCGCCTCGAAGCTCGTCACGACCGGCAAGAGCTACCGTCTCGGGATCGAGACGAACAAGGACACGCCGGCCTTCCCGCCGCGCACGTTCGCCCTTACCGTCGTGCAGCCGAACCAGACCGCCGGGACCAGCATCGGACCGTCGAAGACTTCGTACAACGACGACATCATCGCGGGATGGGTCGGCGTCGGCTCCCAAATCGACGGGTTGGGCCACGTCGGCGTGGACAACCTCTATTTCAACTGCAACCGGGCGCCAGACTTTGCAATGGCGGACGGCCTGAAGAAGCTCGGCATCGAGAACGTGCCGGCAGTGGCGACTCGCGGCATCGTGCTCGACATGGCGGGCTACTTCAACACCGACATGGTCAGGGAGGGTACGGCGTTCAATCGCGCCGAAATCGAGGGTGCGATGAAGCGCCAGGGAATCACCTCGATCGAGAGGGGCGACGTCGTACTGTTCCACACCGGCTGGCTCGAGCTGCTCGGGAAGGACAACGCGCGCTTCGGGTCTGTCGGGCCGGGGCTCGGCCGGGACGGCGCGAAGTACCTCGCGTCGCTTGGCGTCTCGATGGTCGGGGCCGACACGCCGAGCGTGGAGGTGATTCCGTTCGAGAAAGACGCCGGCATCTTCGAAGTGCACCAGATCCTCATAGCGCTCAACGGCATCTACATCCTCGAGAACATGAACACCGAGGAGATGGTCAGGGATCGGGCCTGGGAATTCCTGTTCACGCTCGGCCCGACACGCATCACCGGCGGCGTACAGGCGATCGTGAACCCGATCGCGATCCGGTAGCGAAGCGGTGTGTCTAGAGCCGCAAACTCGTTTAGTGGAAGGAAGGTAAACATGGCAATTCGCAGCGCAGATGCAGAATGGAAAGGCAGTGTCGTCGACGGCGGCGGAACGGTCCGTCTTGGCAGTGGCGCCTTCGAAGGCAGATACGACTTCAAGTCGCGCATGGAGGATGGGGCCGGAACGAACCCGGAAGAACTCATTGCGGCGGCGCACGCAGGCTGTTTCTCGATGGCCCTCTCGGCACTCCTGAGTGCGGCGGGCACGCCACCGAATCGAATCCACACGGTCGCCAAGGTCCACCTGGTCAAGCGACCTGAGGGCTTCGTCATCCCGCAGATCGACCTCGAAACGGAAGGCGACGTCCCCGGTGTCGACGATGAAGCCTTCGCGAAGGCTGCGCAGACCGCAAAGGAGACGTGTCCGGTGTCAAAGGCGCTGGCAGGAACCGAGATTCACATGACGGCGACACTCGTGAAGAGCTGACGAGACGGTGTGTGTGCTTCGCGGACGGTCGAACGATGGGCTGACCCCGTTTTTCGAGCCGCGAGCGGTAGCGAGCGTCCCACGGACGGTCGAGAGATTCCGATCTCTTCCGTCCGTCCGCAACGACGAGTTTGCGGGTTCAGGCACTGTCCGTGGGACGCTCGCTACCGCTCGCGGCTCAAAGAACGGG
>CAZXLQ010000404.1:0-3266 GCA_964641945.1 uncultured Clostridia bacterium | reverse complement strand
CTCGTCGTAGACGATCCGCGTGCGGGCGACGAGCGTCGCTTTCATGTTGGGGATTTTGCCAACAACCGCCGGTCGTTGTCAATGACACCAACAGATACGCCGGCTGGAATCCCCGACGCAGAGGTCGCCAGGCCAGCATCCATATCTACAAGAACCCCGGCCCGCCGCCAGCCTCGCAGGAGCCAGACCAGCTTCTCGTTGCCGAGATGCGTCTCGCCGCCGCGGCGGTAGCTCACCAGAGGCCCGCCAGCGCGAGCAAAGTCGTCGAGGCGTCCATCAGCCGCTCCTCCTGGCCCTCCGGAACCAGCGCCAGTTCGTGCAGTTGCCTGGCCCAGTGCCTCCAGTTGGCGATCCGCACCTCGTTGTGCCGGTGTCAGTCGCTCATCCAGCCAGATTTGTCGATACAGCGCCAGTTCAGGTAGTCGACAAGGGTACGAAAATCATCGACCAGAAAAACTGCTTGCGTCTCCGAGGGATCAGACGCCGCATCGAAGAGCCGCAGTTCCATCACCTCCGGCTGCAACTCGTAGATGTCCCGGACTGTCTCTTCGACCCCCTCGGCGTCGAGTTCGAAGAACGGATGCCCAGGTCCGCGCCGCCCGCTTCTCCAGCGCACTCTGTGAACGCTCTGAAAGCCTTCCGGATCGGATCGAAGGTCCACGGCACCCGGCAGGCTCTCATCGGCCGTCCCATCGTTCTCCCCGAGCACAACCATAAAGTGTAGCGGCCGACACTGCCGAACCGACCAGACCAAGGCGAGCCAGGCCTGGTCGCCACCCTTCGAGTCTTCACCCAAGAACCAGGCGATCAAGCTTCCGTCATTCGCTTCGACTGCACGTTCCCGCATGTCACGGTATCTGACGCCCAAACGCAGGGCGACGGGCTCGGCAAGGCTGGAGAGGCCTGATGATGCAGAGTGCTCGGCGGTCTTCGCGAGCCCAGCGCTACTCGTTGCGCAAGCGAGCACACATGCCAGCCCGACGAGTCTGCGCCTCGCTGGGCGAAGGTCGCGACGACGCACTTGTGAAGCCACCCGGCTCCGCACCGTTGGGCGCCGCACTGAGCCAGGCGTAGCCCCGGATCCTTCCCCGTGAGCTGATCTGCCATTCATGCCTCGCTCGCCTCCACCCGGATCGCGCTCGCTCCGACGGGCAGAACGATCCACGTCTCGGTGACGGAACGCCCCGTGGCACGCACGAGGGCATCCGCGTAGACCGACAGTTGCCCGCCGTGCTCCTGGGCGACCTGGTCCCACCGATCCCGCGGCGCCGGATTCGCCTTGTGATCGAGGAGCACCCAACCATCCTTCGTTTCCAGCAGCAGATCGATGCGTCCTTGCACGACCTGACCGCTGGTGAGAATCGACTCGATGGGAATCTCGGCATGGCGTCGGCAGTCCGGCCAGCGCGCGGAGATCCACGCCTCCAATGCCGCGATCTGTCGAACCATCGCTGACGGTTCGATTGCACCCGCGAGTCCGAAGCCGTCGAGGAGGCGCGCTGCCCGTTCCTCGTCGAAGGGCACGCTCGGATCGGTGAACGCCGTCGCGATGCAAGCGTGGATCGCGTTGCCGAGCGCGGTCATGTCGACTCCCGGCCGGAGCGGGATGCGATCTCCGATCGTTGCCGAATCCGTGATCCTGCAAGCCCGTGCCCGGGTAGCAGAGGCAACCAGGGTCGCAGGTAGCCGCTCGGTGCGCGATTCGGTGCCGCGGAACCAATGGAGCGGCGAATCCGGCTCGACCGCGACGGAGGGCGCGGCCGGCGCGTCGAAGCTGCGGAAGTCGCACGAGACGCGCGAACCATCAGGCAGGGACACCGCATCGTCCGCGACGTCTGGCGCCAGCCACGGCGCGTTCAGAGACCCGAGCCACTCGCACGCTCCTCGCTTCGCGGGGAACGCGAAGACGAGGAAGTCGCGCGCCCGCGTCGCGCTCACGTAGAGAAGTCTCCTGGCCTCGTCGATCGCCTCGGCACGCAGGCGAACTCCCACGGCCGACTGCGCAATGGTGTCGGCGATGTCGACCTTCTTCTGGGCGCCGAACGGCCACGGCCAGTATCGGATCCAGCGGTCCTCGAGCGGCGCGGCGACGTCGAGGCTTCCCTCGGACCGTGCGCCGACCGACCAGATGCGGTCCTGGATGTCCTTCTCGAGGTCAAGGAGGATGACGACGGGCCATTCCAGTCCCTTGGCCGCGTGGTGCGTCATGATCTTGACCGCATCGACGGGCGGTTGCGCGAGCATGTCCTGCTGGGCGCGGGCCTGCTCGCCGAGCCAGAGAATGAGGCCGGAGACGGTCGCCGGCTCGCGTCGGGCGAGGCAGGCGTCCTCGTAGCTCTTCGCAAGACCGAGAAGGGCCTGAAGGTTGGCGAGGCGCACCTGGGCGACGAGTTCGTTGCGCCGCCAGCGCAGCACACGGCCAACGAGGTCGCATTGGACGACGACGAGTTCCGTCGCGGCGTGGGGCGAGAGCAGTGGCGCCTGCTCTCGCAGCTTCGCGATGCGCGCGAGCAGCGGATGATCGCCCTGGGCTCCCTCCCGCCACTGCGCGCTGTCGCCCCCGGCTTCGAGGTAGAGCAGGCGGTCCGCGAGCCAGGACTCGGGTTCCTCGCAGTCGGCCAGCGAAACGATCTCGGCGCTCGCCAAGGTGTCGCGCGGGTCGTTGAATCGACGCAGGCACGCGACCGCGAGAACGGCCTCGGGTGTGGAGAGCAGCCCCGACTGCTGCGTGGCCCAGGGCACCGAGGCGAATCGCAGGGCCTCCGCGGCCGTCTGGACGCCCGCGTTCGTCTTGCACAGCACCGCGATGTCCCCGAAGTGGACCGGTCGGGGCTCGCCGCTCGACGGATCGACGATGCGGTAGCCCGACGCGACGAGGGCCTTGACGCCCTCGGCCAGAGCGGCGGACCGCTCCGTCACGTTCCTGCCGTTGAGCACCCAGTTCGCGAGCGCAGCATCGGACACCAGCTCCTCGCGCACCGGCGCCAGCTCCACCTCCTCGCGCGAGAGCCCGGGCGAAAACGCGTCGCGGAACGCGCCGTTGACCAGCCGAACCAGGTCGGGCCGGGACCGGCGTGACTCACCGAGCACTTCCCTCGTGCCGCCCATCGCCGGAAGCTCGGCAAGCACCGCCTTCATGAGCTCGGCGTCGCTGCCCCGGAAGCCGTAGATGGCCTGTTTGACGTCGCCGACCCACACGCTTTCGCGGGCGATGCGCGACAGGCGCACGAAGAGTTCGAGCTGGATGGGGCTCGTGTCCTGGAACT
>CAZXLQ010000403.1:0-3267 GCA_964641945.1 uncultured Clostridia bacterium | reverse complement strand
CTCGAGCTGGAACGCATCGTGCGACGCGCACTCGAGAGGGATCGCGACGCGCGTTACGGATCGGCCGCTGAATTCGCTGCCGATCTCGAACGCCTCCTCGCGGACCTCGACCGCGCGTCCACGCGCACACCCGCCCCATCGCACCGTGACGTCCCGGCCTTCCGTGGGCTGCTGCCCTTCCAGGAAGGCGACCGTGACCGATTCTTCGGACGCGAGACGGAAACGGCGTCGGTGGTAGCCATGGTTACACACGCCGACTTCCGCTTCGGGGTCCTCTACGGAGACTCGGGGAGCGGCAAGACGTCGCTCCTTCGCGCAGGCGTCATGCCGGCACTCTGGGAATCTGGGTACGCGCCTGTCTACGTGCGTTCGCACGCGGGACCGCTCGAGTCTCTCGTTGCCGAGTCCCGTCGCGTGAGCGGGGTCACGCGGCGCGAGAACGAGCCGATTGCGGAGTATCTCCAGCGCGTCGTCGAGGCGCTCGGCGCACGCCTCGTAGTGGTCCTCGATCAGTTCGAGGAGTTCTTCGTCTCGTTCAGGGCCGCGGCTTCGCGCGAGCCGTTCCTCGACGCGATCACCGCTCTTCACGCCGACGAAGCGCTTGACGTGCGGTTTCTCGTCTCGATGCGATCGGACTTTCTTCATTTCGTCAGCTCGGAGCTCGTCGACCGGGTTCGTGAACCCCTCGCCAGTTCGCGACTCTTCCACTTGCGCGCGTTCGACGAATCCGCCGCCGCCAAGGTCGTCGAGCAGTCGGCTGAACGGGCGAGGCTTCCCTTCGAATCCGAGTTCTGCCGCTACGTCGCGCGCGACCTTGCCGTCGACGGCAACGTGCTGCCGTCCGAGTTGCAGATTGTCGGCGAGCGCCTTCAGACCCGCCGCATCTTCACGGTCCGGGAGTATCGGCGCTCCGGAGGCAAGGAGCTGCTTGTCTACAGTTTTCTCGAGGACGTCATTCGTGCGTCGGGCGACCGCGATGCGGCAGGCCTGGTCTTGCGCAGCCTCGTCTCGGAAGAGAACACGCGACTCACGCTCGAAGCGGGCGAGATCGCCCGTCGTACGCAGCGTGACGTCCGGGCCGTCACCCGGCTTCTGAGGCTTTTCGTCGACGCACGGTTGGTGCGCGAATTGCAGGACGATCAACCGTGGCGGTACGAACTTGTTCACGAGTACCTGATCGACAAGATCAATCACGTTGCGGGCCGTGTCTTCGACGCTACGCAGCGAGCCAACCGGCTCCTTCGCCAATACGCATCGAGCTATGCGGAGGACGCTCGCACGCGGGTACCTCTCGGCAAGCTGCTGTTCATTCGCCGCTACACGGACCGCGTGATTGGCGAGCGCGAGCGCGACCTCTTCCGCAAGAGCCTCCAGTCGGGCCTGACGCGTGTGGCTGCGATCGTCGTGCTCGTAGCACTCGTCGGGGTCGCATCCGCAGCCGCCTTCTCGGTCGAGGAAACCTGGGACGGCGTACGCCTTAGCGACGGACATAGCGCAGCCGTGCGTCGCGCGGTCTTCTCGCCGGACGGCCGGCTGCTTGTCACGTGCGGCGAGGACAACCGGGCAATAGTCTGGGATTTCGCTCTAAGGCAACAGCTCGCGTCGCTCGACGCGCATTCGAACTGGGTCTCCACCGTCGCCTTCTCGCGAGATGGCTCCCTTCTTGCCACGGGCAGCTTCGACAAGACGATCGCTGTCTGGGAGACGGTGAGCTTCGTACGTGTCGCGTCCCTTGCCGGACATGCTTTTCCCATTACTGAAGTCGCCTTTTCGCCGGACGGCCGGCGGCTCGTCTCGCTGTCGAACGACCCGCACGACGGCGCGATCGTGTGGCGGACGGATGGCTGGACCGTAGAGCACGTTCTTCCTGACGAAGCCTTTTCATGGGGCAACGTCGCATTCACAGAAAGCGGGCTTTGCATCCTGCACACGGCAGTCTGGAACATCGAGAAGGGGACCGCAGTCGAATCGCTCGGAAAACACCTGGAGGAGAGGAACTGGCTTGCGCTTTCGCCGGATGGGACGCGTGCTACGACGATCAGCAGTGACGGAGTCGTCCGGTTCCTGGACTTCGCGAGTCGCCGGCAGATCGTCGAGTACCCCGCACATGATGATCACGGCCGTGCCATCGCCTACTCACCCGACGGGCGCCTCGTCGCGTCGGGCTCCGAAGACGTCGTCCTGTGGGACGCCGTGACGATGACGAAGCTCTCTCGGCTGCAGCACACGGCGATCGTCTGGAGTCTCGCATTCTCGCCGGATGGCCGCTGGCTCGTCTCAACACACGGCGACGGCGCCGTGCTCATCTGGGACGCCGCCGAGCGCGAGCGCGTGGCCAATCTCAACGAACACTGCGGCCCGGTTCGCGGCATCGCTTTTTCACCCGACGGTCAGAGGATGGTGACGACGAGCGAGGACGGTTCGGCGATCGTGTGGAACTCCGATACGGGGCGGAAGGAGGTGACGCTCGTTGGCCATCGCACGCGTGTCGCGGGAGCCTCCTTCTCGCCGGACGGATCGCAGATTGCGACGATCGACCAATCCGCGAACCTCATCGTCTGGGACGCCGTGACGGGAAGCGTGATCGCGCATTGGGGACGGCCCCCGGGCACGGATTGGCGTGCCGGTTATGCTGTGGCGTTTACTCCGGACGGCTCGAGCATCGTGACGTCCAGCTTTGTGGTTGACCGTGCGACGGGGCAACATGTTGCCGATTTCTTCGAACCAGTCCGGGACGCAGTTTCGTATTACGCGGTCGCGTTCACGCGCGACCGGCAGCACTGTGTCGGGGTCGCTCCAGTCAACTCGATCATCGAGGTCAGGAGCATCGACACGTGGGAGATCGTCAGGCGCGCGGCGCCCTCCGAGACCATGAACTTCGTGACCATCAGCGTTTCGCCCGACGGACGTACCTATGTTACGGGTGACGATCAGGGGCACGTCGAGCTGTGGGACTCGGAGTCGCTCAGGGACCTCGGCCTCGTCGGCCACCATTCGGCCCGCGTCAAGTCCGTCGCATTCGCGCCGGACGGCAAGACGGTCGCCTCGTGCGGCGATGACCAGATGATTGCGATCTGGGATGTTCGAGCTCGCGAGCAGATTGCTACCGTGGGCACGCAGGCAGCGCCCGTGCTCGCCGTTGCTTACTCGCCGGACGGACGCCGCCTCGTCGCAGGCGGGCACGACAACTCGGTCCGCGTCTACACGCGCCACCGGAACCTCTGGGGGTTCAATCTCGACTGATCGATGGCCACGGAGCGGGACTCC
>CAZXLQ010000402.1:0-3356 GCA_964641945.1 uncultured Clostridia bacterium | reverse complement strand
AGGTCGCTGCTGCCGGACTGTTCCTTCAGTCGATCGAGGTGGCGCAGTGCTGCCAGCACGCGCCCGCGGGCCGAGAGCGTTCGCGCAACCTGAACCTCCGCTCGCAGGTCGGTCGCCGTGACCGGAGTCGTCTGCCGGAACAGGTCGAGACTGTGGGTCTCGCGACCGACGCCGCGGAGGATATCGGCCCAGAGAAGGACTTCGTCCGCGGAAGTGAAACCGTTGTCCGCGGCAAGACTGCTGCCGGCATCGTAGGCCTCGAAGGTCCGACCGTAACGGAATGACTCGAAGGCCAGCGTCCAGCGGGAGCTGATCCGCGGGAGCTCGAAACGGGATTCGAAAAACATGGGGAAAGGGCCGTGGAGTGCGTGGACGAGAACCGCAGTGCGTCACTGACCGCCCTGATCGGCGTGCAGACGACAGCCCGCTCTGTCGTGGCGACCAGAGGGGGAAAGCCCGGGCCTCGAAGAGGACGATGTAGGATGCCACTCGTTAGGTGCCTCCCGCTCAGAGCGGTCGACAACGGCCGTCACAACCTCCGCATGGGGTTTCCCCTCGACTCCGGACATATCGGCAGCTGAAGCGCGAATCTGTACCGGATCGCAGGACTCTACCGAAGCCTTCCACCGGCAACAAGCGCGACTGAAGGCGGCGCGCCTCGAGCATCAGTACCGGGCGCGGTAGCGCTAAGGCGAGGCCGACTCGAGCATCGGTACCGGGCGCGGTAGCGCTCGGGTTTCCCGTCAATTCGCTCGTTTGAACTCCATTAGAACAACTTTAGAACTCCCAAAGGACTTAAACGCAGGCCGGGCCCTAGTGTGCAGCGTGGGCGGTTGTCCGGACGGCGAACGCGCCGGAGCGAACCGCAGGAGCGCCGGCCGACGAGGCCGGCGACAGATCGTCAGCTCCCGGGAGGAAGCATGCACACTCGAAACAACTCACCGCTCACCCGTCGGAATCTGCGCCTGGCGGTCATCCTGATCGTCATCGCAAGTGTCTCAGTGGTATCGCTGCCCGAACTCGAGTTTTCGCGCGTCCACGCGCTTTCGCCGTCGCCGATCAGCTCGAGCCCCATAGTCCTCAACAGCGCCGACCGCTTCCTCTGGGTCTGCAACCCCGACAACGACTCGGTAACCGTCGTCGACGTCGGCAGCGATCTGAACCGGAAGGTCGCCGAGATCGTGGTCGGCAACGAGCCGCAGTCGGTGTCGCTCAGCGCCGACAACTCGAAGGCCTACGTCGCCAACGCGATCTCCGGCACCGTGTCGGTCATTGCCACTTCGTCATTCTCGGTGGTGAAGACCATCAAGGTCGGCGCCGAGCCATGGGCGTGCGCCCTGAGCCCTAACGGCACGAAGCTCTACGTTGCCAACTCGTCATCCAACAGCGTTTCGGTCATCGACACGTCGAACGACACGGTCGTGAAGACGATCGAGAGCGTTGGCGTCTGTCCGCGCGCGATTGCGATCACGAACGACGGCGACTTCCAGGACGACGACGAGAAGGTCTTCGTCACGAACTTCCTCGCACAGTACCGGTTCGGTCAGGTCAAGCCGGGCGAGGACTCGGGCAAGGTCGGACTCGTTTATGTCATCCGCACCGACCGCGACGCGGTCTTCACGACGATAAACCTCGACCCGCTCGCCGACACCGGCTTCAAGTCGGATGGCGACGCGCTCAACAAGGTCGCGCCGTCGGGAGCCGCCACGGTGACGACCGGCGCGTTCCCGAACATCCTGGCCGGAGTGGCGATCCTCGGCGACCGGCTCTATGTTCCGTCTACCGGATCGTCGCCGAACGGTCCCGTGAAGTTCAACGTGAACGTGCAGGGGCTCGTCTCGGTCGTCGACACGACGACGGACCGCGACCTCGGCCTGACCGTGAACCTCAACAAGGGCATCCAGTTCGAGCCCGACTTCGACGACAACCTCGGCCGCCCGCTGAAGCGGTTCGTCACGAATCCGTACTTCATCGCGTTTCGTCACAACTCGAACTCCGGGTACGTGATCTCGGCGGCGTCGGATCAGGCCGTCAAGCTCGAGCTCGACGCGAACGGCAAGCCGACGATCAACGCGCCGACGGCTCCCGGCGGAGCGGACGGCATCGTGCGGATCATCACGGGCAAGAACCCGCGCGCGATGGTGATCAATCAGAACGACACTCGCGGCTACATCTGGAACTACGTGTCTCGCGACGTGACGGTCGTGAATCTGTCGAACGACGCGACGCTCGACACGATCGTGACGGCGGCGCAGCCGTCCGACGCGCTCGGCCGCGAGATCCAGAAGGGCAAGGAGCTCTTCAACTCTTCGATCGGTCCGGTCACGTTCAACGAAGAGATCGGCGCGAACGAGGGCCTAATGGCAGACCGTGGCTGGTGCTCGTGCGCGAGCTGCCATCCGAACGGACTGACGGACGCCGTCGTCTGGATGTTCCCGTCGGGACCCCGGTTCTCGACTCCGCTCAACGGCACGTTCAGCAAGGCGAATCCGAACGTACAGCGAGCGCTCAACTGGTCGGCGATCTTCGACGAAGTCGCGGACTTCGAGCTCAACACGCGTGGCGTTGCAGGCGGGCGAGGACTGATCCTGCTGCCGAACGGCACTCCCGACCCGAACGTGAAGGCGTTCGATCCGGCTTCGGGCGGCCGGAGTTCCGATCGTGACGCGATCACGACCTACGTGCAGCGCGGGATCCGCAGCCCGGTTTCGGGCGTCGAGGATTCGGACTCTCTTGCAGCCAAGGGACGCAAGGTCTTCCAGAAGGCCGGTTGCGTGCAGTGTCACAGCGGCGCGCAGTGGACGACGAGCGTCGTCGAATTCACCCCGGCACCGCCGGCAACCGCGCTGACCGTCGAACAGGGCGTATCGCAATTGACGGCACAACTGCGACCGGTCGGGACTTTCGACGCCGGAGATCCCTTCGAGCTCATCGGGACGGGCGGAAACATCAGCAAGCAGGCGCTGGGAACCCTCGGATTCAACGTGCCGTCGCTGCTCGGCGTGTTCGCCTTCTCGCCGTACCTTCACAACGGGACTGCGGTCACGCTCGACGAGGTCCTCAACAATCCGGCACACGTCGGCACGTCGCCGCTGCTTCAGAAGCCGAAGAAGCGCGCCGCGCTGATCCAGTTCATCCGCTCGATCGACGACTCGACACCGCCTTTCTAGCGGACACGACGCCAGCCGCGTACGGGGGTTCGCGGAAGGCAAACCGGCCGCCACCACGATCCGGAGCTCGTAAGACGGGCGCCGGTCACGGTGGCGGCCGCTGCACTAGGACTGTTCTGTGAGCTCGGCGAGGCCGGCCGCTCACTGCGTTCGCGGTTCCGGGTCGGCCTTCGGCCGACGGGGACC
>CAZXLQ010000401.1:0-3385 GCA_964641945.1 uncultured Clostridia bacterium | reverse complement strand
GGGTGTAGTGCGCCTGGACCGTCTCGTTCACTCGAATCGGTGTCGACATCGGTTTGCTCCCCGTGGACGCTGCCGTGAAGGAACCCGGGATGCATCGTACTGCTGCATTTTCCGTCATGGGAAAGGAATCTTTCCCGGCACGTGTTCGAACCGGCGGCCGCCGGTGATCGGTGGCGCACCGAGCGTCTCAGTCGCTTGCGTCGGTGTTGTAGAACTCTGCCCACTCGAGATCGGTCCACCACTCGGCCTCGAGTCCGTCGCAGGTTTCACCGTAGGCCCGGCAGGCGAAACAACCGTCACCGCGAGCGAGCGCATCGTCCTCGATCGGCGGGTAACGGACCAGCAGGGCCGCAGCGCCCTCACGCGCGGCCGCCTCCGCCTCGCTCATCGGCCGATCCGGCAGCTCGCGAATGCCGCACCGGCGAAGCCGATCCGCGCCCTCCGGGAACAGGACGGAGTTCTCCGCGTCGATATGGCGCCAGAGCGCATGCGAGTAGCGCGTGGCCAGGGCCCGAAGCCGAACACGATCGTCCTCGGAGTTCGGCCTCTGTTCGAGAAGGGGCGTCATCTCGCACATCCACTCCTCCATCTCGGCGTGCTGGTGCGCGAGGGCGTGCACCGGTCCGCGGTCGCGCGGCAGCTCCGCCTCGGTCACGAGCGCCTCGAAGAGCACTCGCTCCTCGCGGTCGTGATGGAAGTGGCCGGCGAACTCGGTGAAGAACGCGGCGAACCGTCTGCCGTCGTCCGGGTCGGCAGTCCCGTCGAGAAGTCCGTCGACGTACGCGCGAAACGATCCGAGCACCCGGTCGATCAGCACGTGTTCGTCCTGGAGCGTGTCGATGAGCTTCATCGTCGAGTGATCCTGGTGTGCTGCTCTGATCCCCACCTCACCGCCTCGGGTGGCATCGGGCCCCCTACCTGGCCGGTGGCGGTAGCGGCGAACGCAGAATAGTGGGACCTCGCTGCAACCTCAAGAGGACGGTTCGTACTTCGCCGAACCCCGGAAATGCCTCCGTCAAGAGCTTGCGCGCCCGCTCTTCGTCGTTCGTCACGCGCATGTCGTCGGTACGGATGGCGTTCATTATCCGTCCGCCGAGAAGCAACTGACTGCTCTCGCCGCCAATTCGCAGCGTCCCCACGTAGACGAGCCTGGCATCTGGAGGAATGTCGATCCGCCAACGAGGAGCGCTCGCGAGACTTCGCTCATAGGTCAGAACGTCCGTGCGCCTGGGCGGGTAGACGGCGAGGTAATGAATGCCAGGCGGGATGACGAAATACGTCCAGCCGTCCTTGCGCGATTCGGGCGACAAGAACCGCAGAAGCGCCAGGCGCTTCGGTTCGCCGCCGGTCTCGAAAGATCCCAAGCCGAAACTGATGTTGTCGTCGACCAGCAAATGACTGAACGCTTCATACGGTTGCTGGTTCTCTACGGTACACACCACCCTCAACAATGCAATGGCCTTCTCGCCGGCGGCGACGGCCGTCGTTTCCTTCCCGGCCGGCAAGCCGCTGGCGGCGCATCCGGCGAGGCTGGCGACGAGCAGGCAGACGCCCAGGGCTCTCAGGAAACCGAGTGCCCTGCTGCGCCTGGCAATCCGTTCCCGGTATCGAGTCCCAGGAGGCGGGTTCATCGCGAGTCGATCCTGTCTCTGGTTGCCTCCCCACGATTTGCCTTGTCCGAATTGCGAATCCATTCCTTCAGGAAATCTCCATAGGTCTCGCGTGCGGGCCGCACTGCTCTCTCGAAACGCTGAACCCGGTCCTGGTCGTCGAATTGAATGAGCAGCATGTAATGCTTGGGAATATCCGCCACGCCTGCGGCGCCGGAATAGTAGGCGCCGACCGCCCAGACCAGAATGCCTTGTCGCATCTCCCAGTTGTACGCAAAGAGGCGAGCCTCTTCCCAGATGACGTCGGGGTTGCCCAGCCGGGCCACGACCTCGCTTCGGGTTGTGGTGTTGGGGACAATGAAGGCCAATTGCTCCTCGGCGACCGGCTTCCCCGCCAGCACCTTGCGCTCCGCAGTAGGGATCGGAAGCAATACGCATCCGGCCTGCGAGATCAGTGCACAAACGACGAAGACGACCGTCACCCGCATGCCCATCGACCGGGCTCCTTGGCCAACGCTCCGGTTCAGCGGCGGGCCGCGCAGCCGACCGTCCGCTGCAACCGGTCGTTGGCCGCCTCTCGAGCGTCGGCCATTGCCGGACTCGGCACCAGATCCGCGAAGCAGAATCCGTCGCGCTCCACGACTTCACCCACGGCCGCGCGCAGCGGCTCGCTGAACATCGGCCCGGCGAGCACGCATGTGTGGAACTCGCCGTTCTCACCGCACGGGTCGACGCCTTCGGGCAGTTCATCGAGGAATGCATGATCGAACCTGCGGCCGGCGAACGACCGCGAGAGCTTCTTCGGATCGACGCACGTGAGGACCGCCTCGACACCGGCGTCGACCATGCGCCGCGCGAGCGGCTCGGTCGCCTCGTGCCAGATCGGAAAGAGCGGCTCGAGACCGGAGCCTTCGAGCTGCTTGATCCGGTACGCGCGGATGTCCTCCAGGAAGAGGTCTCCGAACGCCACGTGCGTTGCACCGCGCTTCAGCCCGTCTTCGATCGCTGCGCGCATCGCGCGCTCGTACACGTCGTTGGGACAGGGCCACGGGAGGGGGATGACCTGAAGCGGGAGCCCGACCGCGCGCGCCTGCGCCTCGACGATCGCGAGGCGAGTCGAGTGCATCGCGACTCGCCCGTAAGTGGTATTGACGGTCGTCAGGAGGCCGACGACCTCGACGTCCGGATCGTTCCGGAGCATGTGCAAAGCCCAGGCACTGTCCTTGCCGGAACTCCAGGAAAGCAGCACGCGGCGAGCCATCAGGCGACCTCCCGACAAGCGCGGTGAATCACGATCATCTACTCTATCGCGCGCGGCTCACGCCTTGCGGTCCTGGGCTCTATCTGGTTGCCCGACAAGGACAGGCATGATGGCAAAAAGCCCCAGCATCGCCAGATACACGCTTCCGGAGACCCGGTCGCGGCTGGCGACATAGTCCGCAAGTGATCGTTCCTGCAGGACCACGGCCAGCACGAGTTCGGCAGCGAGCAACAGAACCAGCGCGAGCAACCCCGTGCCGAGGCGCGCGGGCACGGAAGGTGGGACGGCGAAGCGCCTGACCACGAACCGGGCCGCAACCAGGATGACGACGAACATGAGTGGCATCTCGCCCAGTTCCGCCATGCGCTCGCCCAGGCGCGGCACGAGAAGGGTGACGCGAAGCGCCCCCAGCACGAAGCCGGCACCGAACACCAGCGCGAAGTAGGCCAGCCCGGCTCGGATCGCAGGCACTGTCAAGTCAGCACCGCGTCGATCGGCCTGCGGCCGCCAACAC
>CAZXLQ010000400.1:0-3396 GCA_964641945.1 uncultured Clostridia bacterium | reverse complement strand
AGCAGCCGGCTTGACATCAGACCGGCGGCGGATGCGTCGCTCTTCGTTATCCCGAAGGGATACACGCGACACACGGAACCCTGCCACGAGCGACCAGGCCGCCTGATCTGTTGCCAGTCCTCTGCGCCTCTGCGAGTCCTCTGCGCCTCTGCGTGAAACGCGTCCCGCGCCCGCGGTTTTCTCACGGAGGCGCAGAGGACTCGCAGATGCACTTGGGATCGAGGGGGGCGATCACCGATACCTTGACCCTGGCGCTTGCCATTGCATCCTTCGGACGAGATGGACTCTCAGGCCTGGCGCCTGTCCCGCATCCGTACCGTGCCGGTAGCGCACGGTCCCTACTGTTCGCCGTCGAGCGAACGGGGCTTCTCGCCGTCACCGCCGCCCCTGGTCTCTGCCGGCTTCAACCACGGCGGAACGTTCCCCACGTACCTCGAGAAGGACACCGACGACAGTCGCGCCTCCCCGTTCAATCGGAGCGCTGCAATCTGAAGGTAAAGGCCCTCGGTCGGATATTTCGTCGTGCGAACCGCATAGAACGTCGCCGCGAGTACGCTCGTCAGATCGTGCACATCCGGGTTGCTGCCAAAACCCACGATTGCCTGGGACCTAAACTCGACCGACGTGACAGTGCCGTACGCAGCGTGAAACTGCTCGACAATGCCCGCCGTATCGACCGTCTGGCCAGTTGCCTTCGCCGTTTCCTGCAAACGGCCTATGACCTCCGCGGTACGACCGGCGACCATATCCCGCGCGGCCGCGTCAGCTACGACACGGCCCTGGTCAAGAAACCTCAATATCGGTCTGCCCTCGGCCTCCGGGTAGGTTTCAATGGTGCTTCTAAGAAAGACCCCGGTCTGGGTCAACTGGACGGGCTCGCCCCGGACGCCAGGGCAGACCGCGCTCGAGAGCGCTGTGATTGCGATGACTGCGATTCGTAGGATCATGTCCTTCACAGTTTGCGACACCGATCCACACGCGGACAACCGGCCGGGCCGCTCACCAGTACCCGTAAGTCAAAAAGATGGAAGCGCGACGAAGGCCGGTATGCCGACGTGGCCACGTACGGGCGCTGCCCCGCGCGTGTTCCGGCGTTGTGCCCTGCATTCAGAACCGCGAGCGGTAGCGAGCGGCCAAGCGGACGGTCGTCCGACAAGCGAGCGCCCTCACCAACGATACTCGGCACGATCCTGGTCGGGATCGTCCGATCGTCGCCGGGCCGCGCGGTGGCTGCGTGCAATGTCTCCCTAACCCGGGATCTCGGGTTCGACCAGCAGCGCCAGCAGCGTCAGCGACTCCTGCCACCCGAGGCAGCAGGCCTCGGTCGGAATCACCTCCGGTATCCCCTCCTGCACCACGTTCAACTCGGTGCCGCAGGATACCTGCCTGAAGGTCACGGTCACCCGCATCTCTCCTGGCAGGTTCGGATCGTCGAACCTGTCGGTATGGACGATTCGCTCGCCCGGCACGAGCTCCAGGTACTCTCCTCCGAACGAATGGCTCGAGCCCGTCGAGAAGTTCGTGAACGACATCCGGAACGTGCCGCCGACCCTGGCGTCGACGTGATCCACCCGGCCGGTGAAGCCGTGCGGCGGCAGCCACTTGACCATGGCATCGGCGTCGAGGAACGCCCGATAGACTCGCTCCGGAGTCGCCTTGAAAACGCGGTGAAACCTGACGGTGCCTGTGCTCATATCGGTCTTTGCCTCCAGTGGTACCCGCAACTCGGGACCGGGCGTCCAACATCCACGCGTACACCCGGAGCAGTCAAGTATCACGTGCGCGCGGGCGCCATCGACAGAAGCGGGGCGTCAACCGATGCGCAGCGTATAGACGACCCACACGCAGCCCACCGCAGCCGCAATGCCGGCCGCGAGTGCCGCAGCAATTGCCGGAGCGTCGCGGCGTTCTTGCTTGTGGTCTTCCCGACGGAATGACGGGCCAAGGAACGCGGCGCATGCGCCGACCGCGAGCAGCGTCCCTGCTGCGACGTCCAGGACGTAGTGCTGCTTCGTGAGCAGCGTCGAGATGCCGACGATGGCTGCACACGCCGCGGCGAAGCTTCCGACGACCGGGTGCAACCTCAAACAGGACAGCGCCGACACGAACGAATGCGCGACATGAATCGATGGAAAGCAGTTGTACGGAGGGTCTGCCAGGTACAGGAAGCGCAGGCAGGATTCGAGGAATCCGCCTCCTTCGACGCGTTCCGGTCTCGGCGCTCCGGTTGGGAAGAGAAGGAAACAGGCGTAGGAGAACATCCAGACGACGAGGTAGGCGTTCACGGTTCGGCGGATGTGCTCATTCTGTCGCAGCAGTAGCACGGGCAGCACGATCAGGAACGCGTACAGTGCTCCATAGACCAGCGCCCACCCCGGCTGCAGCGGAATGGCGCGGTCGAGTCCGAGTTCCGGGTTGTACAACGGGACGCCGGCGGCGAAATCCGCAATGACGAGATACCCGGGGATCAGCGTAACGAGCGCGACCATGGACCAGGTAACTTGGTACGGTCGCACGAGCGCGCGCACGAGCGGCGACCAGTAGCGCTCCGCACTCTCGATTCGCTCCATACGCGCGAGGATACATCCGTCCAATGCAAGAGCAAGCGCGACGCATCTCCTCGGTTCACGTCGATCGGGGAGCGCAGATGTGGTCGATCCCCAGGACCCGCCGACTCCAGGGAGGTGCTCACATTTGCGACTGCAACACCGGTCGGCGTCGGCGAGAGCTCAGGCGTCGACGCTCGCACTCTGGCTTCCCTCGCAGATCGCCTTGAGCTTCCGAAGCGCCTTCGGAAAGGTCTCCAGCATGTACCCTTCCCACTCGGGCGCCACCTCGATGCTGACGCGCACATCGGTGCCGCCGGGTGCATCGGAGAAGGTGTAGTTCTCGTAGGCGGGCGCCCAGCTGCGGACCGTGTCGCTCGTCAGGTCCTCGACTCCACCGGCGATCATTCCGAGGTGGCGAATCGAGACGAACTCGTGGAGACGATTCTCCGCGATCTCCGACGACATGCCGTCGCCATTGGGCGCAAGGAACTGGATCCTCTCGCCCTCGGCCCACGAGCCCTTGAAGTGCGTGCCCTCGCAGAACTCCGAGGCCCACTGATCGTAGGTCGCTGGTTGGAACGTCGCATCCCACACGGCACTGCGGGGCGCCTGGATATGCACGTCAAATTCGAGCGTCTTCTTCATTGTCGACTCCAAAGGTATTCGCGATTGGCGTGACGCCGGGTGGACCCCGGGGCCCGGTGACAAGAATCAGCTGGCGTGGCGCGCGCGTCAAGGATCAAGAATGCACTGTCGAACTCGTCGCGTTCGCGCGTCGGGCCGCTTCTTGTTCCCGTTCTTTGAGCCGCGAGCGGTAGCGAGCGTCCCACGGACAGTGCCTGAACCC
>CAZXLQ010000399.1:0-3409 GCA_964641945.1 uncultured Clostridia bacterium | reverse complement strand
CCGTTCGACCGTCCGTGGGACGCTCGCTACCGCTCGCGGCTCGAAAAACGGGGACGGAGCGCTTCGCTTCACCAGCGACTGTCAGGTTCTGCCGTTGGGCCGTTTGTTATACTGACGGCTGGCGATTCGGAGCGGCGTCGGCGCATAGTTCACAGCGGGGAATCGGGCGGAGCGGCGACCGCCATCACTCGGTCGAACAGAGCAGTCACCATGATCGACTTCGAGCAGTTTCAGGACAAGTTCTCCGACAGTGGCCAGCGCGTGATGAAGCGCGCGTACGACGAGTCCCGTCGGCGAGACCACAACCAGGTCGCGCCCGAGCACGTTTTCGTGGCACTCGCCGAGCTCGAACGCAACTTCTTCAACGAGCTCATGCAGAGCCTGAACGTGGACCCGCAGGCCGTATCATCGTCGCTCGAAAGTCGACTGATGGCTCGCGAGTATCTGGGGCGCGGGCTCAAGATGAGCGACAGCCTCCGGCAGCTTCTCAAACACGCCCTCGACCGCTCGAGGACGCGCGGTCGCCGGACGATCGATTCGACCGACCTGTTCTTCGCCCTCTTCCAGGACCGTGCCGGCAGCCCCGTCGACATTCTCCGCAAGCTCGGTGCCGAGCCTGAGATGGTGAGCGAGAAGATCTCGACCCGTGTCCGGAGCCGCGAAGAGCGCGAGGAGCGCTATCGTCGGCGCTACGAGCTGCCGTCCTACCTGAAGCACTTCGGCGTGAGCCTCAACAAGCTCGCCCGGCAGGACAAGCTGCCGCCCGTCATCGGTCGCGAGGAAGAAATCAGCCAGATGATGGAGATCCTCTGCCATCGGGAGCGGGCAAACTCGCCGATGCTCGTTGGTGAAGCCGGCGTCGGAAAAACCGCCGTCGTCGAGGGTCTTGCCCGTCGCATCGAGCTCGAGCCCGAGCGCGTGCCGCAGAGACTGAGAAACTCGCACGTCGTGCAGTTGCAGATGTCAGGTCTCGTGGCTGGAACGATGCTGCGCGGAATGTTCGAGGAACGGATCCAGGGAATCATCAACGAGGTCAAGGAGCGCGAGAACCTCATCCTCTTCATCGACGAAGTACACACGATCATGGGTGCCGGGTCGGCCATCGGCGCCTCGTCGGACGCCGCGAACATGTTCAAGTCGTCGCTTGCGCGCGGCGAGCTTCGCATCATCGGCGCGACGACGATGACCGAATACAAGGAGTTCATCTCGGAGGACGAGGCGCTCTCGCGCCGTTTCCGGCTCGTGCGCGTCAACGAGCCGTCGATCGACGAGACGCGGCAGATCCTGGACGGCGTGCGGCCCCGCCTCGAGAAGAACTACTCGGTGCAGATCACGGACGACGCCATCAATGCGGCGCTCGAGATGGCACCTCGCTACATCCGCAGCCATCACATGCCCGACAAGGTGATCGGCTGGCTCGACACTGCGGCGGTCAAGGTCGAAATCGCCAGTCCCGAGGTTCCGGAGGTTCGCCGAGAGCACGTCATCGAGGTGATCTCGCAGGAATCGCAGATTCCGCGCGACATGATCTTCCGCGACACGAACGAGCGCTTCGCCGAAATGGAAGCGAGGATCGCCGAGCGCGTCGTCGGCCAGCAGACCGCTATCAAGGCCGTCGCCCGCCGGTTGCGCCTCAACAAGGGACCGCTCAAGGAGAACTACTCGAAACCGGACGGCGTGCTGCTTTTCCTCGGTCCCACAGGGGTCGGCAAGACCGAGCTCGCGAAGGCCGTCGCCGAGTTCATGTTCGGCGACGATTCGAAGATGGTGCGGATCGACATGAGCGAGTACCAGGACGGGACGATTGCCGTCGAGAAGCTCATCGGCATGCCGCGCGGCATCGTGGGATCGGAGCGCGGCGGCATTCTCACCGAACGGCTTCGCGACAACCCGTACACGGTCCTTCTGCTCGATGAAGTCGAGAAGGCCTCGACGTACCTCCTGAACCTGTTCCTTCAGGCGTTCGACGAGGGCTGGCTGACGGACGGGCGCGGCAAGAAGGTCTTCCTGTCGGATGCGATCATCATCATGACGAGCAACCTTGGAAGCGACAGTTTCAAGAAGTACCTGAAGCCGCTCGGATTCGCGAACGACCAGAAATCGGACATGGAGCAGGTTAAGCGGGACGTGTTGAAGGCAGCCGAGGACCGCTTCTCTCCCGAGTTCCGCAACCGGATCGACGAGATCGTCGTTTTCGCACCGCTCACCAAGGAAGAGGTGAGCGAGATTGCAGAGATCTACCTCGGCAAGATCCGGCGGCAGATGGAGGACTTCGGCAAGGCGCTGGTCGTGTTGCCCGACGCCGCGGAACTGCTCGTGCAGAAGGGCTTCAGTCCGGCGTACGGCGCGCGGTTCCTGAAACGGACGATCGACGAGCTCGTCAAGCTCCCGATCACACAGCTGTGGGCGGATTCCGATCGGTTCACGGTGTCGGTTCGTGATGGTGCGGTCGTCGTGGAGGGCTCGGTCTGATGCGACGATTCGCCGGGCTCCGGATCGGAGGAATGCTCGCGGCAATCCTGGCGGCGATAGTCGTGGTGTCGGCACAGTCGACGCAGGTGGCTCCGCCGCCACCTCCAACCAGCCCGGATGCCGCGCAGGCGGCTCGCGTCCTCGAGGCCGCGACGGCGGCGCTCGGCGGTCCGAAGTACCTGGCCGTGACGTCGCAGGTTTCCACGGGCGTTTTCACCGCGTTCGTTCAGGGCCAGCGCGGCGCGCCCGTCGACTTCATCGACACGTTCGTTTATCCGGACCGGAACCGGACCGAGTTCGGCAGGAAGAAGTCGCGCGTGGTGCAGACGAATGTCGGGGATACCGGCTGGAAGTTCGACGCCCAGCGGGACATGCTCGCCGTACAGACGCCAGAAGAGGTCGCGCTCTTCAAGCGCTACGTCCGGGCGAACCTCGACAACATCCTGCGGGGCCAGTGGCGGTTGCCGGATGCGCGGCTCGAGTATCTGGGGAAGGCCGAGTTGTCTCCGCGCCAGTGGTCGGACCGCGTGGCGCTGACGTACGGCGACGGGCTCCGTGTGGAGATGTTCTTCGATGTGCAGTCACACTTGCCGACGCTGACGAAGTACTTCGAGGGGGCAGAGAGCGGGGCCCCGGGCGCCGTGCTCGAGACGAGGTATTTCTTCTTTCTCGACCACGGCGGAGTGAAGGCGCCGCGCACGGTCGATCTCTATCGCGACAACGTGCAGACGGCGCGCGTGGTTTACGATTCGGTGATCTTCAACGCGGCCGTGGATGGGAAGCTCTTCGACAAGCCGGCGACCTCCAAGGACCTGAAATAGGTCCGAGCCGACTTCTCACGCGGCGACTCGCTTTTTCAGATCTCAGTTGCTGCTTTGCGTCTTTGCGTCTTCCTTTGCGCCTTTGCGAGAAACTCTTCAGGCCGTCGAAGAGTTTC
>CAZXLQ010000398.1:0-3429 GCA_964641945.1 uncultured Clostridia bacterium | reverse complement strand
TGGGAGTCGAACGTCGCGTGCCGCCTCGGTCTCGGCGTGGCGATCGATTACGCGATGTCGTGGGGAATCGCGGACATCCGCGATCGCGTGTACGGGCTCGCGAATCGGCTGCGCGCTCGCCTGTCGGAGATCCCGGGCGTGGAGGTACGGGATATCGGCGTCGAACGCTGCGGCATCGTGACGTTCACGAAGGATGGCGAGGACGCTGCTGCAGTGCGCGACCGGTTGGCGGCGCACGGGATCAACGTGACGGTCTCGGACGTGATGTCGACGCGACTGGACATGGAGGCGCGTCGGCTCGGTGACGTCGTCCGCGCGTCGGTGCACTACTACAACACCGACGACGAAATCGACCGGGTCTGTAGCGTACTGGAGGAGGTGAGTCGACAGGATTGACAGGATTTTTCAGGATTAACAGGATTCTGCCTTGGATGAGCGGACGGAGTTGATGTCCTCCATAGGCTTTCCTGTTAATCCTGAAAAATCCTGTGAATCCTGTCCACTCTCCTTCCTCAGGAACTTTCGTGCGGGGCAGGGGTCCAAGTCGACAACCGATCGACAGACTCCCTGGAGGAACCGCACCATGTTCGACAGACTCGTGGAATCGACGAACGAGCGCCGCAACGCGCGCACCTGGATATTCTTCGCCGCCTCTTCGGTCACCTGGTCCGTGGTCCTCGCGGGCGTGGCGATCGCAGGCGTGTTCCTGGCAGACGCACGGCTCGATGCCGACTTTGACCGGCTATCAGTGCTAGTGCCGCCTCCGCACTCTGCTCCCGCGGCACCGCGCACGCGTTCGCAGCAGCAAAGCGAATCCAAGGCACCGGCGACGAATCAGCTCACGGTCGTGACCAAACCATCCGAGTTCGTTCGTCCGCCACAACCGGTTGCCTTCACGGGTCAGTCCCTGCCGTTCGCGATCGGGGATGGAGACCCGAATGCCACGACGATAGGCGACCCCGGCGGCAATGGCGATGGCGACGGGGAGCAGGGGGCTGGTGGCGGACGGAATCCCGTCCCCGCTCCGCCACAGCCGCCCGTCGATCCGATCGAGGAAAAGAAGACACCGCCAGCGCCGTCCCGACCGAAGCATATCGGCGTCATCACCGGACTTGCGACACGCCGCGTCGAGCCGCCGTATCCCCCGATGGCGCAGTCCATCGGCGTCCAGGGCGCCGTCGTCGTTTCGGTGACGGTCTCGGAGACCGGACGTGTGCTCGAGGCCCACGCCGTGTCGGGTCATCCAACGCTCCGGCAGGCATCCGTTGACGCCGCGCGTCGGTGGCAGTTCTCGCCGACGATGCTCAACGGCATTCCGGTGAAGGTAATCGGCACCATCACGTTCAACTTCAAGAAGTCGTAACCGGATTTTCGACTGATCCGCACGCAACCGAATCGGCTCTGCTCTCGATCATGGGGCACACGATCGAGAAAGGAGCCGATTCGCCATGCGAACGCAGTCGACCGCATCACGCACCCCACGCCGCTCGCCGGCGCGCCCGGCGCGCTCCGCGCGAGCCCGTGGCGCTCGAAGCTCGGACACGTCGGAACTGCTCTCCAACTGGATCGACACGGTGTCGAGCCTGCTCAACGATCCCGATCCGGCCACACGGGAGCGCGGCCTTGCCGAGCTGCAGCGAGGGTTCGACCAGGAGCCCGGTCCGTGGATTCAGAACAAGCGCGAGATGCTTGCCGCCACCGCGGCAGCGGCGGCGAAGGGCGCGCTCGGCACGCAGCCCGAGATGCACGTCGTCCTCGCGCAGATTCAGTCCAGGCAGTTCGGCGATCGCGCCGGCGCCGAACTGAGTCTCTGGCACGCGACGTTCGGGGCCTCGCGCCTTGCGTCCAGCAATCTGCCCGCACATCGCGAGCGCGCCGCGCAGGTGAATCGCGCGGCCTCGCGACTGTGGGGAGAGCTGGGCAATGCGTATCAGCGCGACGCACGCAACGTGATCGGCCGCTACTACACGGCCAGGCTCACGAGCCCCATCGCCGCCATGCCCGTCCTGCGGGCCTGGCCGGACGTCGGCCGTGGCGAGTATTCGTCGCGCCGTCAGCCGACGATGGGGCCTCCGCAGCGCAAGATCCCGGTTCCGACCCTTCTCAAGACCGCCAACGCGGCGCGCGCCGATTCCGTCCCGCCGCGGATGAGCGGCATCGCCGTTCGGAGGATGTCGGCCGCCGATGCCATCCATACGCTCGGAGCCCTGGTTGGCGTCATCCGGCGCGCGGACCTGCTTGCCGCGTACCTGACGGAGTGCGAGTCCGCACGCGTCGACCGGGACATGCTGCCCGTTCCCCGAATGCCGGGAGTACTTCGCGAGTTCGAGTCGTCGTTGAAACGTGCGATGCAGAACCCAGCTCTCGGCGACGAACAACGCGAGGCCGCGCGGCGACTCTGGGAATCGCTCGATCTCGGCTTCATGCTCGACGCGTCGATTGCGTACTGGGGAACCGGCCGATGACCGACGGGACGTTTGACACCGTCCACGGCGGTGGCATTGAATCCGGCAATGCTCGCGAAACGCATCATCCCCTGCCTGGACGTCGACGCCGGCCGCGTCGTGAAGGGACTCAGGTTTCTCTCGCTCGTCGACGCAGGCGATCCCGTCGAGCAGGCGGAGCGGTACGACAGCGAAGGCGCCGACGAACTGGTCTTCCTCGACATCACGGCGTCGAGCGATCGGCGCGAGATCGTGATGCACATGGTTCGCGACGTTGCCGATCGCGTGTTCATTCCGTTCACGGTTGGCGGAGGCATCCGCACGGTCGACGACATGAGCGCGATCATCGGATCCGGCGCCGACAAGGTCTCGATCAACACGGCCGCAATCGAGACACCGGAGCTGATCACCGACGGCGCGCGTCGATACGGGTCGCAGGCCGTGGTCGTCGCGATCGACGCGAGGTCACGCGAGAACGGCGATGGCTGGGAAGTGTTTACACACGGCGGCCGCCGGCGCGCGGGGCTCGACGCGATCGAATGGGCGCGAAAGGCCGAGGCGCTCGGCGCGGGCGAGATCCTGCTCACGAGCATGAACGCCGACGGCACACGCGACGGGTACGATATTCCGCTGACGCGTGCGGTTGCCGACGCCGTGCGGATTCCGGTGATCGCTTCGGGCGGGGCGGGCTCGGTCGAACATCTTCGCGAGGCGCTCGACGAGGGTGGAGCAAGCGCGGTGCTGGCGGCCTCGATCTTCCACTTCGGCGAAATCGGCATCGCCGACGCCAAGCGCCAGCTCGCGGCCTCCGGCATCGTCGTCCGACCGCCCGACTGAGTCCGCAGATCGATACAGATGACGGAAGCTTCGCTCGTCGCGAGTCGCTCATCACAGAACCGCGAGCGGTAGCGAGCGGCCTGCGGACGGTGCCTGAAATCGCAGACTCGTCGTTGCGGAAGGACGGAAGTGACCGGAACCGATCGAC
>CAZXLQ010000397.1:0-3479 GCA_964641945.1 uncultured Clostridia bacterium | reverse complement strand
GCGTATTCGTCGTCGCTCAGCAGCCCGCTCCGGCGCAGAAGTGCATACGTGTAGTAGTCAGTGAAGCCCTCCGTGAACCAGTACATCCCGCGCTCGGGCTCTTCGACCTTGCCCAGCGACTGCGGGTTCCATTCGTGGAACAGCTCGTGCGCGAGCAGGAACCGCAGCTGCGGCAGCTCGGTGTTCGTCGTCACGAACGTGGCAAACGAGTCGACGAGGCCCGTTCCGCCGATCGACAGCGCCGTCGGCGGGCCGTCGAGGGGAATGAGCGAGACCAGGTAATACGGACGGCTGTGGTCGCTCCAGAAGTCGCGCTCGACGCGAAAGATCCGCGCGACGAGATCGGCGTACGCGTCGTCGGTGAACTTCCAGGCGCCGCGCATCGCCACGACGACGGTGCGGCCCGAGATGTCGAGCTTGCGGATCCGGAAGTCGCCGGCCATGAAGACCGCGTGGCTGAAGTCCGACACCGTAGCCTCGACGCGCTGCCAGGCATTCGACGCCCCGAAGCTGTTTGCGATCGTCCAAGTCTTCGGCAGTCCCTTCCACGCCACGGTGATTCGCGCCACCTCGTCGTCGGGCCAGTCCGGCAGCACCCAGCCGCCGTGCCCGATCCAGTGGATGTATTCAGGCTGGAGCAGCGGACGGTAGCCGGCGCCGCGGCCGGCCTTGGCAGGACCGGGCGTCTCCTGCACGAGTTCGTACCGGATGCGCAGTCGGGCCTTGGGCTTGTGCTGGATCTTCTTGATGTGGGGCGTGTCGGTGTCCACGAGCCGAGCCGAGGTGGGATGGACGTTGAGGTTCCGGATGGCTCCATCGAGCCGGTCCTGGCCTCCCCACGAGTTCGGCAGGTAGATACCGCTCTCGCCGTCGGCGTCGCCTTCGAAGACGACTTCGATATGGACCCGCGGAAGGTCCGCGTCCTTCTCCACCGTCACGACGTACGCAACGTCGCGCAGGTCGCGCGGCTGCGTCTCGTTGAGTTGCGTTGCGGGAACGGCCGTCGCGCAGAAAAGAAGGGTCAGTGCCGCCGCAAAGATTGATCTTGGTTTCATCGCAATTCCATCCCCTCCGTGTCTCCGTGCCTCCGTGTCTACGTGTGCGCAGCGTCGTCAGAGCTTCGCACACGGAGACACGGAGGCACGGAGACACGGAGCAACATCGGTTTCCTCGACGGGGGACGTACGAGTGCAGACCGCACGAAGGTTCATCCCGGATTCCTCGTCGCGCGCACGCGCAGCGGCACGGCCCCCTTCGGTCCGAACCGGAAGCGCGCGTCGTCGTTTCCCTCCGACGGCTCGCACCGCAGCCGCCAGTACGCCTCGTCGGCGACGTACACGCCGAGTCCGTCGTGCCCGTCTCCATCCCAGTCGCCCACGATCGGCACTGCAGCTGCAGGGCCGAAGAGCACGATCCGCTCCGCGTCGCCCGGCGCGTGCGATCCCGCCAGGAAAAAGTTCGCTGTCTCGGAGTTGTACAGTCCCACGCTGTCGACGCCATCGCCATTCCAGTCGCCCGCAACCGGAACGAGCCGCGAGCCCGCCGGGCCGAATCCGAATGCGTGGTCAGCTTCGCCATATCCCGGCCGGTCCTTCAGCCAGAAGTGCCCGAGCACGGGGTCATACACGCCGACACCGTCGGCGCCGTCTCCGTTCCAGTCGCCGGAGATCGGAACGCCGTTGACGGGACCGAAGTCGAAGACCTCGATCGCCGCGCCGCCGTGGCGCTCGTTCGAGAGGTGAAAAGTGCCGCGCTCCGGGTCGTAGAGTCCCGGACTCGACCGGCCATCCCCGTCCCAGTCGCCGAAGAGCGGCGTCAGTGGCGTCCCCGGTGCGCCGAACGAAAAGACCGATCGTCCCGCGTCGTCGAGCGCCGACGATCGGACGATCCACTGTGCCGTTTCGCGCAGGAAAACCGCGACCGTGTCGCCATCTCCAGAAACGGCCGGATCAACTGGCGCGACGATCCGACGCCACGTGTCGTCGTCGAGGTCGGGATTGAGTCGGACGAAGATGTCGTACCGGGCGTAGACCGGCCACTCGAACTCGACGAGCGGTTTTCGGTCGTGTAGCTCGGGATCGAACTCGCTGCAGTCACGCGGCGCAGTGCGCGGAAGTATCGCGTGGTGCCACGAATCGAATATCGGGTTGATCTGGTGGATGGTGACGTCGTGCCACCCGAGACTCGCGAACATCCGCCGGTAGTCGCCGACCGTCATCATGGTCGGATGGTCCGTCCAGTCCGACCAGGCGATCCTGAAACCGAGTCTGGCCAGTTCCTCGATCCGCTCGAACGACGGGTGCTGGATGAACAGGAAGTCGCGCGCAGCGCGGCCGTACGTCCGAAGCGCACGCCGAACCGCGTCTTCGTCGGGCAGGTGCTCGAGGAAATCGCACATCGCCACGAACGAGACGCAGTCGGCCGGCACGTCGAACCCGACCGCATCGGCGCAGACCGAATATAGCCCGGCTGCTCGCGCCTTCTCGACGCGCAGGGGATCTCGCTCGAGCCCGAGCCCGCGGCCGAGCCCGAAACGTTGCTCGCAACGTACGGTCGAATCGCCGTCGCCCGAGCCGGCGTCGACGAAGGCGTAAGCGCCCCGGCGAAGGGCATCCAGCAGGTCGGCTTCGGTCATCCGGCGCATTCTCGCGATCCGCGACTCGAAACGGAAGGACGCGCGGGAGTTGCGTCCCGCCACCGGACTCGGTGTAGGATCGCGGCCGCGATGTCGATATTCCGGCGACCACGGCCTGGCGGTGATATCGGTGCTTGGTGCACGCGCTGCAAGCGCGACTTCACGCACACGGTGCTGACGATGGCCAGCGAGATGGTCCCCGAGCGGGTGCGCTGCAACACGTGCGGCAGCGAGCATCGCTACCTGCCCGAGCGGACGCGACCTGCCGTTCTCCGCCCGCAATCGACCTCCGGTAGCACTGCACCGAGACCTGTCGGAACGACCGCGGTTCCGTCGCATGCTCCGCTTCCGCGCCCGGATCGCTCACCACTTCATTCGCCCGAGGAGATTGCCGCCATGGATTCGTCCGACCTCGTCGAAGCCCTCAGAAATCTCCTCGCCGCCGCCGGAGGGATCGAGCCTGCGCGCATTGGAACGAAGTGGGAAGGTGGCACGCTCGTATTCAAGCCCGGCCGTCCCGGACTTCAGGAGAAGGAAGTGCCCGTCGAGACGTTCTTCAAGAAGATCGTTATGGTGCGCGACCGGCTCAGGGTGCTCGAGCAGAAGGTGAACACTGCCGAGAAGCTGTCGGATGCCGAGAAGATCGACATGCAGCAGTACATCACGCGCTGTTATGGCTCGCTGACGACGTTCAACATGTTATTCGACGATCGTGAAGACTGGTTCGTGGGTGAGAAGAAGTCCGACAACTCCTGACTGGTGAGCATGCTCCCCGTTTTTTGAGCCGCGAGCGGTAGCGAGCGTCCCACGGACGGTCGATCGATTCCGATCACTTCCCTCCTCC
>CAZXLQ010000396.1:0-3495 GCA_964641945.1 uncultured Clostridia bacterium | reverse complement strand
CTGACGTTGATCCGGCCGATGTGGCCGTCGCTCGACGTTCCGATATACGCGACGTTCAGGTTGTGTGGCGTGAAGTCACCGATGGCGGCCGGACGTACCAGGAACCCGTTGTCGTCGAACTTGAAGTTCCCGCCACCCTCGTCGTCGTTCTTGCCGGCCCGGTCGTTGTTGAAATGGAAGCTGATGTTGGCGTTCCATCCCTTGAACAGGAAATCCTGGCGATAGAGGTTTGCGATGTAGACGCTCTGGTGGCGCCAGGCAAACGTGTTCAGGCCCGAGTTCGTGTCCTTCTCGAGCATCTCGAAGTACGCGAGGTTGTACTGGTAACGGTTGCTGCCCATCGTCCCGAACAGGCGAACGCCGGGTTCCTCGTCGGAGAAGATGAAGCCGCGGAAATCGCTAGTGAAGCGCTGGATTCCAGTCCGGACCGAATTGAAATCGTAGTTCGGGCTGCCATTGTCCTTGCCATCCTTGCGCGGCAGGAACGGAAGCAGGCGCGGGTTGTCGGCCAGCTTCAGCTCGAAATAGGCCTCCTGCAGCGAGACGTGCCCGTCGCCGCGGGTCCTGCCGCGTCGGATGTCGACGTTGAGCAGGCCGACTTCCTCGGTGTGCACGTAGTTGTAATTGAACGCCGGCGTGATCTTGATCTCCCACTTAACCGGCTGGAAAGTCGTGTCACCCTTGAACAGGCTGAAACCCACGCGCCAGTTGTGAACCATCGCGAACTGCTCGCCGCGTCCGAAGAAGTCACGGCTTCCGGGCCGCGCCGAGCTGACGCTGCTGGGGCTCGGCACTCGCTTCCCGAAAAACAGGCTCGTGGAGTCGAGCGTCAGGTTCATGAAGATGTCGTTGCCCTTGATCGGGTAGTCGCCCTTCAGGACGTTCTGGTGATAGGGATCGCGCTTCCGTCCGTGCTCGTGACGGGTGTCCTCCGGAAAACCGAAGCGCCAGCGATCCGGCTTCGGGATTCCGCGGCCGTCCTCGTCAGCGGCCTTGGGCTCAACCGTGGACGGTCCCGTGAATCCCGGGGGGTGTCCCTCGTAACCCGGTCCGGTTGCACGCTTCGTCGGATCGTAGTGACCTTCGCCACCGTGTCCTTCACCGCCACCGTGGCCAGCTTCCTGGCCGGCACCGTGGGCGTCGTGGCCGGCGGCAGCCGGCTTTGCGTGATCCGCATCGGCAGCGGGCTTTGGCGATTCCTTCTCCTGCTTCGGCGAAGCCGAATCTTTCTTCTCGTCGGCCGACGCCGTGGCGCCGCCGTCCTGAGCAGACGCCAGCGCGGCATCACTCGTCACAGGCGGGAGAATTAGGAGAATGGCCACCGAAAGCAGGAGCGTTCGTGTACGCGTCCAACACATCGTCGTGATCCTCGGGTTCGCGAGAGTCCGTCGTCTGGAAAGCACCAGCCGTGGCGAATGCCAGGTGGCTCGACCGAACGTGCGCGCCGCAGTGGCGAACCGGCTGCGACACACCTTCAGCTTTGGAGTGAAGAAACGAGTGACCGAACTTCGATGGAATCGAAGTGCGATCCAGCCCGAAAGAAGTCGAAAAGTACCGACCTAACCCAGTTGGTTTGAACGTGGGAAGGAAATAGCACACCGTGTCTGGAGAGTCAACGGAAGGCTCCCGCCGAATGGTGATACGCGTCACATCGCGACTCCGCCATGCACTTGGCTGTGTCTCCCCGCTCGCGTAACGTGTCGCACATGCAGGTTTCCTTTGTATCGAGCCCCGATTTCCGCCGCCATCAGAACGGTTCTTACGAGAGCGGGCTGTACCATCCGGAGATCCCCGATCGGCTCGACGCCATCGAGAATCGCCTCCGGCGGGTCGGCGTTTGGGATGATCTCGTCATCGTCGACCCGGTCCCGTCAACGGCCGAACAACTCGGGGCGGTCCACGATCTGGACTACGTCGCGTATGTCGAACAGTCCTGCGTCGACGGCCCGTTGTCGCTCGACTACGACACGGGTGTCGTGCGTGAGAGCTTCCTGTCGGCGACGCTTGCGGCGGGTGGAGCGTGCAGGGCGGTCGACCTCGTAATGAACGGCGATTCGGATGCGGTTTTCTGCGCCGTCCGCCCTCCCGGACATCACGCCGAGCGCGACGTTGCAATGGGCTTCTGCCTCTTCAACAACGTGGCGGTGGCGGCAGAGCACGCGCGAGTCGCCCACGGGCTCGAGCGTATTGCCATAATCGACTGGGACGTACATCACGGGAACGGAACCCAGCACCTTTTCGAGCACGACCCGGGCGTGTTCTACCTTTCGATTCACCAGTTTCCACACTACCCGGGAACCGGTGCCGCGTCGGAGCGCGGGCTCGGGGCCGGCGAAGGCGCGACGCTCAACGTGCCGATGGCGGCCGGGACGGGCGATCGCGAGTGGATCGATGCGCTCGAGGGTCCGATGACGAAGGCCATCGACGCATTCCGTCCGGAGCTCGTGCTCGTTTCGGCGGGATTTGATGCTCACGCGGAGGACCCGCTGTCGGAGACGCTCGTCTCCGTCGACGGCTATCGAAAGATGACGGAGGTAGTCGCGGACTGGGCGTTGCGCCACTCGGGCTCGAGGGTCGTGAGCCTGCTGGAAGGCGGGTACAACCTGGACGCACTCGCGCGGTCGGTCGAGGCACACGTGACGTCCCTGCGGGCGGCGCCCGGGCGTTCTTAGAGTGCTCAGTGCCTCTGTGTCTGTTACGGAACCAGGATCAGACGGCGTATGAAGGCACGGTCAACTCCGTGATCTCTCCGTAAAGGGCTCGCGATTGAAACCCTGACACCTGGAACTGCCGATCACAGGCGCCGACTTCGTCAACTGTCTACCCGGCACACTCCTCCGTTTCATCTCTGGTCGCGCAGTCTGCCAGAACCCCTGTATGAGGTGATCCTGTGGCGCAGTCCGCGACCGTGGAGCGTTGAATCCGCGATCGCGGAGCGTCAGTTCCGCGACCGCGGAGCGTTGAATCCGCGATCGCGGAGCGTCAGTTCCGCGACCGCGGAGCGGTCGATGTAATAGCCGTGGGTCGGGCGCGGGCGAGCGCAGCGAGCCCCCGCGCGACCCGCGGAACCGCCAACCACCACGCGCCGACCGCGGAGCGGTCGCACCTTATTGAAAAAGGAAGCAACTCAGGCCGTGGGGATTTCGATCATGGGCCAAAGGAGCAAGGCCCATGGCACGACACTGATCGAGGTCTACCCGCACATCGTCTTCTCGACGAAGCATCGAGCGAACATCATTCACCCTGAAATCGAGGCCGAGTTGCACCGCTACATCGCGGGCATCGTCACGAACCTCGATTCCCCGTGCATCGCCGTCAGCGGCACGGAGGACCACGTTCACACACTCGTCTCGTTGGGAACGACAATGGCGATAAGCAACCTGATTCGCGAGGTAAAGAAGGGATCGACGTCGTGGCTGAAACGCCCGAGGCGGTCTCGAGGGACTTCAGCTGGCAGGACGGATACGGAGGGTTCTCCGTGGGGCGATCGGAACT
>CAZXLQ010000395.1:0-3523 GCA_964641945.1 uncultured Clostridia bacterium | reverse complement strand
GCGGTACTGATCTCGCTCCTGCCGAGCCACCGACTGCGAGATCGCCTACTCGAGCCACGCGCGAGTCTGGCCAGGATCAGTACCGCGAGCGGTAGCGAGCGGGTCACCCGCTCCGCTTGCAGTGACCCGTGCGCCACCGCGGACGGTACAGATTCACAGTGAGTCAGGCTCATGATCAGCTCCACTAGAACGTCTGTCCGGCGAGCATCACCAGATGCTCGACGATGGGGCCGAGGCCAAGCGCCGGGAAGAAGGTCAGGGCGCCGACGATGACGACGACGCTGACGAGTAGCGTCGAGAAAAGCGGCGTCGTGACCGGAAACGTTCCGGCCGAAGGCGGTACGGCCTTCTTCCTCGCCAGATTTCCCGCGAGCGCGAGCATCGGGACGATCAGGAAGAACCGCCCGAGCAGCATCGCGATGCCGAGCGTCGTGTTGTACCAGAGCGTGTTCGCAGACAGTCCGGCAAACGCCGAACCGTTGTTGCCGGCGGCCGAGGTGTACGCATAGAGGATCTCGGTCAGTCCATGAGGACCGTGATTGAGAAGACTCGAGGTTCCGAACTCGGCCGACACCAGCGAGATGGCCGCAAACACGAGAATCGCCACAGGCGACACCAGGACGGCCAGCATGGCCATCTTCACGTCGAAGGCGTCGATCTTCTTTCCGAGATATTCCGGAGTGCGCCCCACCATCAGGCCGGCGATGAACACCGTCAGGACGACGAACAGGAGCATGCCGTAAAGACCCGCTCCGACGCCGCCGAAGACGACCTCGCCGAGCATGATGTTGGCGATCGCGACGAGGCCGCCGATTGGCGTCATCGAGCCGTGCATGCCGTTGACGGCACCGCACGAGGCAGCCGTGGTCGAAGTGCCGAAGATCGATGTCGACGTCGTGCCGAAGCGAACCTCCTTGCCCTCCATATTGCCGCCGGCCTGCATTATCGAAGCGGTCTGATCGGTCCCGGCCAACAGCGGATTGCCGGCAGATTCGGCCCAGTACATCGAGGTCAGCCCGGCGACGAAGAGCACGAGCATCGCGGCCCAGACGGCCCAGCCGTGGCGCTGCGAGCCCGTCATCCGCCCGAGCGTGTAGGTCAGTCCCGACGAGATCGCCAGGATTGCCAGCATCGAGAAGAGGTTCGCGAGCGGTGTCGGATTCTCGAACGGGTGCGCGCTGTTCGCATTGAAGAAGCCTCCGCCGTTCGTTCCGAGCTGCTTGATCGCCTCCTGCGAGGCCACCGGGCCCTGCGCGATCGTCTGGGTATCGACCTTCGTTGCGGTGGATTCGGGATCGTCCGGGTCGGCTGCCACGGTCTGCGTTTCGACGAGCGTCGCCGTGTCGTACGGCCGCAGGTTTTGCACGACGCCCTGCGAAACGAGGAAGATCGCTCCGACAAGGCAGAACGGAAGCAGAATCCAGAGGCCAGCCCGCGTCATGTCGACCCAGAAGTTTCCGATCGTGTCGGACTCCTTTCTGGCGATGCCGCGCACGAAGGCAATCGCGAGCGCGATGCCGACCGCGGCGGAAACGAAGTTCTGCACGGTGAGCGCGGCCATCTGCGAGAAGTAACTCATCGTCGACTCGCCGCCGTAGCTCTGCCAGTTCGTGTTCGTCACGAATGACACGGCGGTATTGAAGGCCTGATCGGGCGCGACACCCGGCAGTCCCTGCGGGTTGAGCGGCAGGAAGGCCTGCAGGCGCAGGATCGCGAACACGACAATTACGCACACGAGGCTGAAGCCGACGAGCGCTCCGGCGTATTCGGTCCATCGCATCTCGCGTGTGTCGTCGACGCCCGCCGCGCGATAGATCAGGCGCTCTGCCGGGCCGAGGATCGGGTCGAGGAAGGTCGGCCGCCGCTCGAAGACGTTGGTCATGAAGACCCCGAGCGGTTTCGTGACTGCGAGCAGCAGGCCGAGGAAAACCAGAATCTGCAACCAGCCGTTGGTGGTCATGTCAGAACCTCTCCGGGCGCAGCATCGCGTAGGTCAGATATCCGAGCAGCGCGGCCGCGATGACGAGGCACACGATGGATTCGAGGTTCACTTTGACCTCCCTGGCGCGAGTCTCTCGCAGCCCCAAACATAGGCGAGAGCGGCCGCGAAAACGGCCGTCGCCAGAGTCAGAAACACGATGTCACACATCGATGACCCTCCGTTGATGCGGTCAGAAGTTGTATCCGACCTCGAACAGGAAGAAGTGGTTGCCGTTGCTCACGTTGCTGTTGCCGATCGAGTACGCGGTGTACACGGTGACCTTCGGATGCGGCTTGTAGATCACGCCGGGGCTGAAGTACCCGCTCGCGTGCTTGCCCGTCATCCAGTCGGCCGCGAGCGTGACTTTCCGGGTGACGGGGTGCTCGATCGCGAACTGCCCGCCGGAGCGTTGGGCGTCGGCTGCGACGACGTTGTCGCTGAAATGGAATCCTCCGGCGGTGACGCGCGTGCCCGACTTGAAGGTCTTGCTCACCTCGGCATAGGCGTAGTTGCCGATGTCGTAGGACTTGTTGCGGACGGGAATCGTGACCGTGTCGCCGACGATCATCGCCCAGCCATTGTCGCCGCCGTTGTAGACCTTCCACTTGAAGGAAGGTGCGAGCGCCGTCGAATCCGGCCCTGGCTGGATGTTGCCGACGACGTTCAGGCCGATCTCGACGTTTCCGCCGATACCGACCACGACTCGCGGCACGAAGCTCGAGAACTTCGGATCCACCGGCTTGAACGGCACGTCGAGCTCGACGTAGACCTTGCCGCGATCCAGAACGTCTGTCGTCGGCACGTTGAATACCGTTTGCTGGGCGGATGCCGTTGGCCCATACGCCGCGGCGGCCGCAAGGACGAGCGTGGGCATGACGAGGCTGCGAAGTTTCCCTGACGGGGAATCGACGCGGGACGGTCCACGAGGCTTTCGGTCCTGTTCGAGCCGATCCATGCTGAAAGCGCCCAGAACCAGCAGCGGGATGACCGCATAGAGTGCGTCACTCCCAAGCGAGACGAGCGTCGCGTGTACGGCCGGATCTTCCTTCAGCGCTCCGATGAGGAGCAGCACGCATCCGACGAGACCGGCAACCGGTACTCCTGCGAGTCCGATCACTGCGGTCACCTGCAACAGGCGCGTGGAACGTGAACCCCGAAGCGGAAGACCGTCGCCGGCGCTTTCGTTTGGCTCGACCAGGTGCAGCTTCATGAATAACCCTCCTCGCGGGCTTGGTCGGCCCGCTCCAACCTCACGATCAAAGGCTAGAGCCGGAGGACTAAACGCCGGATAAAGAGTGCATAAAGAATGCGTAAAGACGATTCGGGAGAGCCGGGCGTCCTGCGAAGACGGTCCGCCGGAACCCGTTCCCCGTTTTTTGAGCCGCGAGCGGTAGCGAGCGTCCCACGGACAGATCCTGAAACCGCATACCCGTCGTTGCGGAAAGACGGGAGTGATCGGAACCGTTCGACCGTCCCACGGGCAGATCCTGAAACCGCATACTCGTCGTTGCGGAAGGACGGGAGTGATCGGAACCGTTCGAC
>CAZXLQ010000394.1:0-3523 GCA_964641945.1 uncultured Clostridia bacterium | reverse complement strand
CGCGCCGACGGCGACGATCCTGCCGTCGGCAATCGCGACGGAACCCTTCTCGATAGTCGCGCCCGAGACCGTCACGATCCGGGCATTCTCGATGACGAATGACTCGCCTACCGCGGGGCCGGCGCCAGCGAGCACGGGAACGGCAAACGAAGTCGTCAACAGGAGAGCGAGCGCCGCGGCCCGCATTCGATGGAGCGTCGTGGCCTTCATTGCTCACCTCCTTCACATCCGTCGTCGTGATGCAGGCCGTGCTTCGGTTTTGGCGCCGGAGCGGGTGCATCGGGATTGGCGGCGGTGGGTTTTGCCTTCTTGTCGGCTTTCTCCTGCTCGATGAGCCGGGCAGATTCCGCGCGTCGCGCCTCGGCGTCCCGGATCGACGTCTGGCGGTCGAACTCGAGCTGTCCGTCGACGAAGACCTTCTCGGCAACGGCGTAGGCACTCAGCGGATGCGCCGACCAGATCACCACGTCGGCGTCCTTGCCGGCCTCGAGAGAACCGGTCCAGCGGTCGATGCCGAGCTGCTTCGCCGGATTGATGGTGATCATCTTCAGCGCCTCGTCCTCCGGAACGCCACCGTAGCGCACGGCGCGGGCCGCGTCGGTATTCAACCGTCGCTGGCGTTCGCCGTCATCGGAGTTGAGCGAGACGTTGATTCCCGCCTTCCACATGATCGCCGTGTTGTATGGCGTTGCGTCGAAGGCCTCGATCTTGTAGCCGCCATAGTCCTGGAAGGTCGACGCCCCGGCGCCGGCCGCCGCGATTTCCTTCGCGACCTTGTAGCCCTCGAGGACGTGCTGGAACGTCGCGATCCGGAACTTGAAATCGCGCGCGACGCGGATCAGCATCAGGATCTCGTCGGCCCGGTAGCAGTGCGAGTGCACGAGTCGCTTGCCCTCGAGCACCTCGACGAGGGGCTCGAGCTGCAGGTCGCGGCGCGGCAGCACGGCGGTCTTCTTGCCCGCCTTGACGTCGGCGTTGTAACGGTCCCACATCGCCTTGTAGTCGCGGGCCTTCGTGAACGCTTCGCGGATGACGTCCTCGACGCCCATTCGAGTTCGCGGATACCGGGCCGGAGCGCCACCACCGCCGAAGTTCGATCGCTTCGGATTCTCGCCGAGCGCGAACTTGATCCCCGGAGGCGCATTCTTGTAGATGACCTCGTCGACCGGGCGATTCGGCTTCATCTTGATGACGGCGTTCTGGCCGCCGATCGCGTTGGCCGATCCGTGCAGGATGTTCGAGGCCGTCACGCCGCCACTCAGGCCGATGAAGATTCCGGAATCCGTCGGATCGATGACGTCGGCGACTCTGACCATCGACGTGACGGAGAGCGATCCTTCGTTGACGCTGCCGTCGACGGCGATGTGCGAGTGGCAGTCGATGACGCCGGGTGTGACGAACTTGCCTGCCGCATCGATGACGGTCGCGTTGGCCGAGCCCTTCAGGTTTTTTCCGACCTGCGCGATCTTGCCGTCGCGGATGAGTACCGAGCCGTTCTCGATGATGCCCTTCGTGACGGTCATGACCGTGGCGTTCTGGATGAGGTATTCCTTCGGAGCGGCAGGCTGCTGGGCACGCGCCGTCACGGACGCACCGGCCGATGCCAGGAGCGAAAGGGCGGCGACGACCGCCTTGGTTCGATGTGTGCGGTTCGTGATCATTGGATCGCGCCTCCCTTCGGCTTCCGAGTGCCCGAGAAGTCCACGGTGCCCTGGCCCGCGACGTTTGCGGTGCCCTTCATCGCATCACCGTCCACGTCACCCGTGAACGTGATGTCGAGCGAATTGCCGCCGACGTTGAGCGCCACGTTCACCGTCACCTTCTTGCCGGCGACGGATCCCGACTTCACGTCACTCGAGCCGAACATCTCGGTCCGGAACGTGCCCTTGACCTCGGCGCCCGTCTGCGTCAGTTCGAGCGACGCTTTCTGCGTGCCTTCGGGAGTGTTGACCTCGAGATCCCAAGTGCCCGTTACGTCGACTGCCGCGGAAGATGCGTCGCCGGGCTTCGCGGCGGGTGCGTCTTCCTTGTACTCGAAGCGTTCGCCATCGACGAACGTGTAGCGGACCTTCGTCTTCTCCTCGAACAGATCGCCGTTGGTCACGACGAGGTTGGCGATCTTGCCGGCCTCGATCGAGCCGACCTGGTCGGCGACGCCGAGGATCTCGGCTGGCGAAAGCGTCAGCGCGCGAAGCGCGACGTCCTTCGACAATCCTGCCTTGATGGCTTTCGCCGTGTTCGTTATCACCTGCTTCGGCGAGCGAATGCCACCGGACTGGAAAGCGAAGCGCACGCCGGCGGCGTTGAGCTTCGCGGCGCACCCGGGTGCGTCCAGACGGTCGCGTACGGTTTTCAGTTCTTCGCGAGTCTCGGGATCAAGATCCGAGGGAGCTTCGGGGAAGTTCACGGAGAGCAGGACCGGAACGTTGCGCGCCTTGAGGTCGGCGGCGACTTTCCAGGACTCGCGGCCTCCGGCGACCATTCCGGAGAGCCCGAACTCGTCCATCAGCTTCAGCGCGCGCAGGACTTCGCGGTCGCGATTTGCTTCGATGGCCACCGGGAGTGACTTGTCGAGAACCGGAATCAGTGCCTCGTATTCCCGGCTGTAGGTCGGCCTGGGAATGCCTCGCGGCGACGCCGCGTATTGCCCGCGGAGCTGACGGTATTGCGTCGCGTCGAGAAGCTTCTGGCGAATGACCGAAAAGACACCCATCAGCGATCCCGGATACTGGACGAAGCCGCCCTGCGTCTCGAACGCGACGTGGAGCGCAACGGGCGACTTGACGGCCATCGCGGACGCGTCGACACCCGACGTGTTCACGAGCACGCTGCGTCCGCGAAAGACTCCGCCCTTCGGCACGGCGAGCATCGACGTGAACCCGGCGGCGCGCAGTCCCTCCATTCGGCTGTCGTTCTTGACGATGTCGAGCGCGTCGCGCTGAGGAGTGACACCGGGAGGGTTATCGCGATCGGGGCCGCGCGGCGGTCCCTGCTGTTGGGGAGGGCCGTCGGGCTTGGCATCGGGTTCGACGATCGCGAACGTGTCGACGAGACCCGGATATACGGTAAGCCCGGTGCCGTCGACGATACGGGCATCGGCCGGGGCCGTGACTGCGGCGCCAACGGACTCGATGAGACCATTGCGCACGACGACGGTGCCCTTCTCGATGGGCGGTCCGGAAACCGGGACGATCCGGGCGCCGGTGATGGCCCAGACGTCGAGCGAGCCTGCCAGCGCCGGTTTCGGCGCGGTCAGGCTCGTGAGGCCGAAGACGAGCGTGCACAAGAGCACGCAGGCCTTCCTGGCGTTACCTACTTTCATTGTGGGTGGCTCCTCGTGGTGCAGAGTGAGCGGGGACTACGAGTCCACTGTGGGAAAGGTTTCACACCGGCAGGGAGGCGGGGGAGAAGGGACCGGCCAGGCTCCCCTACGGCGGGCCGTTCGATTCCCCGACCGCAGGCCGGTCTATTCCGCGACCGCGGAGCGGTCGATGAAATAGCCGTGGGTCGCGCGGGGGCGAGT
>CAZXLQ010000393.1:0-3542 GCA_964641945.1 uncultured Clostridia bacterium | reverse complement strand
TGAAAGCGCAGACTTGTCATTGCGGAAGGACGGAAGTGATCGGAACCGATCAACCGTCCGTGGGACGCTCGCTACCGCTCGCGGCTCAAAAAACGGGGACCACCCACATCGTGTCGGCACCCGCCACTTTCGACTATGGCTCTACTTTCCCGGAGACCCGGCCGGTGCTGCAGGCGCGGGTGCCGGTCTCGGCTGTGAGGGCATCGGCTGTGAGGGCATCGGCTGCGACGGCATCGGAATCGGAGCGCCGCCGCCCGGAGCTCCCTGCGGCGCACCCACCGGAGGCAGGCTCGGCACACCTTCGTCGACGTCCAGCGCATCAAGATCCAGCTCAGCACCGATGTCGAAGGCCGAGTCGATCGTGTCCTGATAGATCTCGATCTTCTTCGCCTCTTCCAGCTGCTTCCGAAGCGCCACCATCGCATCGTTGAAGAGCTGGCCTCGCCGCGTGCCCAGCAGCTTCTGACGAATCTGTTCCTTCTGCGCGGTGAACGCGTCGCCCATGTCGGCTTCCGTTCGCTCGCTCATCGCGAGGACGACAAAACCGTTCGGCATCTCGATCACGGACTTCGACACCGAGTTCGCAGCCAGGCCGAGCAACGCGGAATCCAGCAGGTCCGACGCCGACATCTCGGGAAGCGAGTTGCCGGCCTTGTAGGACTCCTGCGTCTTGGCCTCGAATCCAGCGGCCTTTGCCTTCGCGCGAAGGTCCTCAGGTGACGTTGCCGTCGTCAGGGATTCGGCCGTCTGACGCGCGATCTGGCGCGCACGTTCCTTCTTGTACTCGGTCGCCACCCTGTCCTGTACTTCCTCGAACTCTGGCACGTGTGGATCGCGCTTCTCGGCCAGCAGCGGCACCGCGAAGCCGCCGGTGATTCCCACCGGCGAACCCACGTCGCCGACATTCTGCAGATCGGCGATCTCGGCTTCGAACTGCGGATTCGAACCGATGTCCGGAATCGCATCGCCAGGCTGCGCGAATGGCGTTTCCTTGACGACGACGGCGGGCGCATCGGCGGCGGCGCCCAGCGACCCGTTGATCTCTGCCGCGACAGCGACGGGGTCCTTCGATGCGCGCAGCTTGGTTTCTACCTGCTGGGCCACCTCGACGCCCTTGCTGTAGGACTTCCGCGCGCGCGCTGAAGGCATGAGCTCCTCACGCACTTCCTCGAACGACCGTTCGCGTCGCTCGTTCACCTTGTAAACGACGAACGTATTGCCAACCTTGATCGGCGCCGTGGTCTGTCCGGCCTCGAGCTGGAAGAGCCGTTCACGGGGATCGCCGGCCGGAACCGATGCCTTCTCGATCCAACCTGCGTCGCCACCGTTTGCCGCCGTCGCCGGATCCTCGGAATTTCCCTTCGCGAGCTCGGCGAAGTCCTCGGCTCCCTGCTCTCCCGTTCCGCGCGCCCGGTTCGCGATCCCCTCGGCCTTGGTCCGGACGCCCGCCTCGAGATCGGGCTTCGCTATCTTGAAGACGATCTGGGAAACGCGCACCGCTGCGGTGAACTTCTTGGGATCGTAGTCCGGACGCAGTTCGTCGTCCGAGATCTGCAAGGTCTTGCCGAGCGCATCCTGGCTGACGAAGACGTACGTGATCTTTCGCTGAGGCACCGTGATCCGGAATTTCTCGCGGTCAGCGTCAAAAAACGCCCGCAGTTCCTCCGGCGTACCGGCCGCGATGGCATCGACCTTCGGAGTGACCAGCGCATAGGTCGGCTTCATCGTCGTGTTCGACCGGCGATAATCGTCCTCGATCTCACTGTCCGAAACGGCAAGTCCGGCCGTCATCAGATTCTGGAGCTTCTCCTGCCGGATGTCGTTGGCCATCGACTTCTCGAAGCCCTCGACCGACAGCCCGATGCTTCGCAGCCGCGCCTGGTAGGCGGGCGTGCCGATCCAGACGCCGTTGGGACCCCGGAACATGGACGTGATCCGGTCCTGCAACTCCTTGGTCGATACATCGATCCCGAGCCGGTCGCACTCCCGTTCGACGAGCCGCTGGTTGACGAGCGCGTCGAGAGCCTGTTTGCCGAACTGCGGATAAAGCGCGTTGACCTCCTGCGGCCGGCCGCCTGAATCCGACTGCTGCGAGCTCGCGTACATCATGATCTGGTTACGCAGATCCGCGACCGTGACCTTGTAGCCGTCCACGTTCGCAACAACGGTCGACGAGCTGATTGGTCCCAGGGACCTCAACATCGTCCGGCCATCGGGCAGCGCGAAAACGATGCCAAGTCCCAGGACGAGAACACCGATGAAACACCAAAGGAGGACCTTGGTCAGACCCTTGCGCTGACTGAAGAAGCGTAGCATTGCAGTTCGGATTCCTTCTGTATCTGGTCTTCGACGAAACGGAATCGCGGATTCTAAGCAATTAGGGCGGCATGCCGCAACGGGCGATTCCCGGAAGCGTTAATGTACAGAGGTGAAAGCGTCGAAGAGTTGGGCGGAAAGTTTTTTGACACCTTCTGCGCGGATCTTACGTCTTTAGATTGCAAAGACTGGTTTCATTTGGTTTACACCTTGGTAACGACCGCGTGCGATGTTCTCTGAGCTGATCTCGTTCCGTCCGGTCTGAGTGAAGCCTCCGGCCCGGAATTCTCCCGATTCGGACCCGAAATGTTCCCGATCGGCACAAACGGAAGTGCCAACCGCGTTGATTCCGCGGCAATAAGCCCCCGATGACTTCGAAAATCAAGGATCTCGTCGAACTCAACCCGTCAGGCCAGCGGTCCACCCCGGGCCGGAGTCCCGCGCCTCCCGAGCTCGAGACCTTTCTGCTCTCCTACGAGATGGGCGATGCGATCGTGCGCACGGTCGAACGCCTGTCGTCGTCCGAGCCCGGACCGCACAACTGCCTCATCGTCGGCGGCCCCGGCTGTGGCAAGAGCCGTCTCCTCGCAGCCGTCGCCTCCCTTTTCGAAGTGGATCCGGGAGCCTCGCTCCACCCGCGTCTCGCTGAGGTCCGGGCGCTCGCTCAGCCGTCGCGTACGCTCGTGGTGCGGGTCGAGCCGGAACCGGGCGAGCGCCGACTTCTGCCTACGATCGAGCGGGCCGTGCTGTCCGAGCTCGAGGCTGCCGGCTTTGCGGTCGCGTCGATCTCTGCCGAGGCCGTCGATTCCCTTCTTGCATTCACCAAGTCCGTTGCGACGTTGCCGGCCGGTCACCGCCTCATCATCACGGTCGACAATGTGGATACGTGGCTCGCACCCGCCAACCGGTTCGCCGAAGAGAACGCACAGACCCTCGTGCGATTCGGCGATCTCGGGCGAGAACTGCCGGTCGCTCTCTGCGCAGCCGCCGGCGAATACGTCATCACGCACGACTCGAGTGCCGGCAGTCAGGGATGGATCGCCGCACTGCTCGACACCTACCGGATCGAGTATGTCTCGGCGCGGGCCCTGCGATCCGCGACGGCGAGCAACATCCTCGTCAAGAATGCCCGGCAACGTCGAGAGATCTCGAACGTCCTCGGGCAGTTGCGGAAGCGGTTGCCGGACCTGCCGTGCACCGACGAGGAGTTCGTCGAGCTCTACCCC
>CAZXLQ010000392.1:0-3558 GCA_964641945.1 uncultured Clostridia bacterium | reverse complement strand
TTGGCCTGGAGCGAACAGCGGTTGCGGCTCGCGGCCGGCCGACTCTGATCGCCTCACATTCGACACTCACACCCCGAACGGGTGATCCGGCGTGGGCCCACACGCTCCCGCTTCAGCCGCACATAGCCGCGAGAGACGGTCTCATCCTGCGATGAATGGCGCGATCGTGTCGCAACCGGCCGGCGATCACATCGCCCCAGTCGTACTACTATTTGGCCGCAAAGAGACAGGGGCCCGAAACAGCGCCCGGCAGCCGCACCGAAACCGTCTCAGTCGACCACTCGTCGGTTTCGCGACCACGTAACGCGCGGACACCACGGGCGAAGCTCGAATTCCGCCTCAAAACACGTTTTTACAAGCGATTTCAACGAGTTGGCTGGCGGAGAGAGCGGGATTCGAACCCTCGAGACTGCTGAAGCAAGCCGCGGAAATAGCCAAGTATTTTCAACACGTTGGGACCAGAGAAAATATCTGCATGCGCCTCTTTCGACTGGACTTCGCCTTGGATTGGTGCGGTACTGTCGTCGTACTGCACGGCCGCCAACGGCCACGCGTTCCGCCTCGGAGAGCAACTCCGGGGCTTCGGGTGGTGCAAGGCCACGCATTCCGCGGGGCCAGCGAACGAGGACCACCCCGATGGCCGGAACAAGCAAAGCACGTTCGAATTCAACCCGGAAGCCTGCGACGTTGTTGGCGCCCGAGCCGGCGCAAGCTCCACCCGCGCCGCGTCCCGGTGGCAAGCTGGGCGTTATCATCGATCGGCTTGCCGCCAAGGCCGGCGCGACGGCCGACGAGCTGGTCGCCGCGACCGGCTGGCAGCGGCACTCGGTGCTTGGCGCGCTGAGCCGATTGAGGTCGCGCGGCTTTGCCATGCAGCTCGACGCCCACGCCGAACGGAAGGCCTACCGGCTCGACAACGCGACGAAGCCCGCAACGCGATTGCGGGCGAGAGGCTGAGCCATGTCGGATTCTGCGGAACTTCCATCCCCGGTCGTCGGCGCGCGCAAGCGCGCCGACCTCGACACGCTGAATGCCCAGTTGGCCGCCCTGTCCGAGATGGACGCGCCCGCGCTGCGGGCGGAATGGCGCCGGCTGTATCGCACTCACCCACCCAAGTTGTTGCGCCGGGATCTGCTCCAACTCGGCGTCGCCTGGAAGCTACAGGAGCGGGCGCTCGGTGGCCTCAGTGCCGCCACCAAGCGCCAGCTCGACGAGTTGGCGCGGACGATGGCCAGGAACTCGGATCTGGCCAAGGCACGCAAGGTCACCCTGAAACCGGGCGCGCGCCTCATCCGCGAATGGAATGGCGAGACGCACGAGGTCCTCGTCGTCGAAGACGGCTTCCTGTGGCAGGGCAAGACGTGGCGCTCTCTGTCGGTGATCGCACGCGAGATGACCGGCACACAGTGGTCCGGTCCGCGCTTCTTCGGACTTACCGACACGAGGACAAAGTCCGATACCGTGGCCGACGCCGTAGGCCCCGATCATGAGTAGGAAGCGTGAGGTCCATCACCACAACGGCGCTGCGGTCATCCGCTGCGCCATCTACACGCGCAAATCGTCCGAGGAGGGTCTGGAGCAGGAGTTCAACTCGCTCGACGCGCAGCGCGAGTCGTGCGAGGCCTACATCAAGAGTCAGAAGAGCATCGGCTGGGTCGCTCTGCCCGACATGTATGATGACGGCGGCATCTCGGGCGGGACGATGGAGCGACCGGCGCTGCAGAGGCTTCTCACTGACATCGCAGCAGGCCGCGTCGACACGGTCGTCGTCTACAAGGTCGACCGGCTCACGCGGTCGCTCAGCGACTTCGCCAAGATTGTCGATGCGTTCGATGCCAAGGGCGTGTCATTCGTCTCGGTGACCCAACAGTTCAACACGACGACGTCGATGGGGCGGCTGACGCTCAACATGCTCCTCTCGTTCGCCCAGTTCGAGCGGGAGGTCACCGGCGAACGCATCCGCGACAAGATCGCGGCATCGAAGCAGAAGGGCATGTGGATGGGCGGCCTGCCGCCGCTCGGCTACGACGTCCAGGATCGCAAGCTGGTCGTGAACGCCACCGAGGCCGACACCGTCCGGCACATCTTCCGGCGTTATGCCGACCTGAAATCAGTGCTGGCCCTCAAGGAGGAACTCGACGCGGACGGCATCGTCAGCAAGGCCCGTCTCGATCGCTTCGGAAATGCGAAAGGCGGCGTGCCGATCGCCCGCGGTGCACTCTATCTCATGCTGCAGAACCGGATCTATCGCGGCGAGATCGTCCACAAGAAGAATTCCTATCCCGGACAACACGAGCCGATCATCGACGAAGCGTTGTGGAATGGGGTCCAATCCGCCCTGTCCGAGAACCGCGTCGAGCGCGTGACCCGGTCGACGGCCGCGGCGCCGAGCCTCCTGGCCGGCCTCGTCTATGATGACAGCGGCGAACGCATGTCGCCGACCCATGCCAACAAAAAGGGCACGAGGTATCGCTATTACGTCAGCCAGTCGCTGATCAAGCGCAGCAGGCCGCAGGCGACTGGCTCGGCGTGCCGCGTCCCCGCCGCTGAACTCGAAACGCTGGTGGAGGAGCGACTCTGCGCACTGCTGCGGGACGAGGTCGCCATGCTCGAAGTCTCTGGCGCGACGACCGTCGCATCGCGAAAGGCAATGATCGCGGATGCCGCCGACCTCGCGCGCCGCTTGCCGGCCCTGCCGGCGTCCGAGAAGCGCGCCATCCTGCACGCGCTTGTCGAGCGAGTGGACATCTGACCGGAGGCAGTCGAGGTCTCCATCCACACCACAGCACTGCCCGACCTCGTGAAGCCCGTGCTGGACATCCGGCGACTGCCGGCAAAGCCGGAAGGACCGGTTCAAGTTCTGTCTGTGCCGGCCCGGCTGCGACGAACCGGCCTGGAAACGAAGCTGCTGATCCAGGGCGCATCCGATCCAGCGCACAGACAGGCCGACCGCAGTCTGCTGCGGCTCATCGCGATGGCGCGCCGTTTCAACGAACTGGTCACGACGGGCGCTGGCCTGACGGTCACCGAGCTGGCAATCCAGGCTGGCGTCAGCCGATCCTACTTCTCGCGCATCCTCAGGCTGAGCTTCCTGGCGCCAGAGATCACGAAGGCCATCGTCCAGGGTCGCCAGCCATCCGAGTTCAGCGCAATCAAGCTCATGAGCGCGGGCCAGTTCGCTGGCGCTTGGTCAGACCAGCGCCGCCAACTCGGCTTCGACTGACCGCGTCGGTGCCATCGAATTTCGGTCACCCGCCGTCGAACCGCGACGGCGGGTTGCTGTTTCCGGCCGCGTCAGACCGGGCAAATCCTCGCCGCACCCGCCGACAACGGTACCACTCGAAACCCGATAGGAGACTTTCGGCGGCAGAGCGCCCCGACTACGGCACCGAAGCGGTCTCAGTGGTGCGCGCCACAAACCGGGCGGGCTAACTCGCCGGAACTACGGACAGAGTTCAGACCCTGCCCGAAAACACGAAAAAGCGTGGAGAATCAATATGTTATGGCGGAGAGGGTGGGATTCGAACCCACGATACCCTTGCGAGTATGCCGCATTTC
>CAZXLQ010000391.1:0-3570 GCA_964641945.1 uncultured Clostridia bacterium | reverse complement strand
CCGCGGGTCGCACGAGGGCTCGTTGCACTCGCCCCCGCGCGACCCACGGCTATTTTATCGACCGCTCCGCGGTCGTTTAGCCTCATGTACGGGGTGCCAACTCAACGAAACAGTGGACTAGCCTCGATTGTGTGATCGGAATCACCGCTCGAAGGTCGAGAGGTCTGTTACGGTTTAGCCCGTTCTCGAACCGACGGGCTCCGGAATCGCCATTCGCCCGACACGCAGCACAACGACGCAGCGAGATCCGTCGGTACCAAGGTTGCCGCGCCCCCCAGGCGGAGGTCCCGAATGAACGTCATCGTTTCCCTGCTCATCATCGCGACGGTGTGTCTGCAGACGGCCGCGGCCTCCACGACCGGAGTCAGCGGCGAGGCCCGGAGAGACGCAGCGCGGCCGCAACCGCTGTTCTCGGCACACGAAGCCCCCCGGAAGCCGCAAGCCGGCTTCGAAGCGAATACCGGCCAGATGGATCCGAGGGTTCGCTTCGTGTCTCGCCTCGGCGATCGCACTGCATTCGTTACTGCGACCGCTCTTGTCGTAACGTCAACGGCGGGGACGGAACGCACCGTGTTTAACGGCCCCGGAGGTACGGGTCGTGTCGAGCCGGCGGGCCGTCGTATCGGCACCGCGAACTGGTTCCTGGGCGACGAACCCGTGCTCTGGAGGCGCGGCGCGGCTGTTCACGAAGCGGTGGCACTGCGCGACGTCGCTCCGGGCGTCGACGTCGTCGTCTCGGCGACGAGCGCCGGTGTTCGCTGGGAACTGCTGGCGCAATCCGGCGCCGATGTTCTGGCGCTTCGAGTTGAGCACGACGGTAGTCCGATTCGCGCGGCCGCGGTCCAGCAAGGCCCTAACGGCTCGCGACCACTTCCCGCCGGACTGGTTCAGGGCGAGGATGGGGCCTGGTTCGTGCGTCACGGCGCCGTGGAACCCGGAGCCGCGCTGCGTGTGATTGCCGACACGGCCGAAGTAGAACTGGATGCATCATCGACGGAACGCGGAGGGTTCGTCGTTAGGCCCACCACGTCGACGTTCCTCGGTGGAACGGAGTCGGACGTCATCCTCGACGTGGCTGTCGATCCGGAGGGGGCGCCGTGGGTGGCTGGCTACACTTACTCGGCTGACTTCCCGACCGAATCGCCCTTGCAGGGTTTTCAGGCCGGGTTCGGCGATGCGATGGTGGCGAAGCTGGCTGTCGGCGGGCTGGGGCTGTTCGAGTCGACGTACTTCGGCGGCTCGGATTACGACGCGGCGTACGCGGTAGGGTTCGACGTGTACGGGGGAGTCGTGATCGCCGGGTACTCGGCATCGCCGGACCTGCCGACGGTATCTGCGTTTCAGCCTACCTATCGTGGATCCGGAGACGGATTCGTGGCGCGAATGCGAAGCGATGGCTCGCAGATCGAGTTCTCGACCTATGTCGGGGGCAGCAGCACCGACATCATCTGGGGGATGGCGACAAGCCCCCTCGGAGAGATTGCGCTCGCGGGCACCACGGCATCGGTCGATTATCCGATAGTGGCCCCTGGCAACGGGCCTTCCGGAGATTGGGACGGGACGCTCAGCGTGCTGACGCCTGGCGGCGAACTGGCGCATTCCACGCTAGTTGGCGGCCCATTTTCGGACTCTCTGGTCGATGTGGTCTTCGACGGCCGAGGATCGATGTACGTGACGGACAAGCGTGGTTCGCCTGGCGGCGCTAGTTGGTCAATCGACCAGTTGAGTACTTCGCTGGTCCCGGGACCATCGCTCGACCTGGGTCTGAACCCGTCGTTGCTTCCGGAACTGTACGGATTGGCGAGAGGCCCCAGCGGAATCGTGGCGGCTGGCACCGTCGCTCAGGCGGGGCTCCGAAAAGACCGGGGCGGCGGCCCGATTACGGACGTCCTGATCGTCAAGGTGCCCTACGACCTTTCGAGTGTGCAGCACCGCACGCACGGCGGCAGTGGAACGGACGCGGCGTCCGACGTGGCCGTGGATCTGGAGGGACGAATCTTCGTGGCCGGATCCACGATGTCCGCGGCGGACTTTCCGATCGTCGATCCGTTTCAGGGAGGTTACGGCGGCGGCGAGCGGGACGCCTTCTTCATGGAGGTTTCTGCCTTCGACCTCTCCATCGTGCAGTCTTCGTTCGTGGGGGGCGAGAGCTTCGACATCGCTCTGGGGCTGGAAGTCGACTTGCTCGGCAACATCGTGATGGGAGGGGATACGGAATCGAACGCGTTTCCCGTAACCCCGAATGCGTACCAGGCGATCAAGGCGGGGAGCTTCGACGGTTTTCTCATGCGGTTGACCTCGCGCGTCGAGCAGCCGAAAGGCCAGCTCGACTGGTTCTCGCCCGCAGTGCCGAGCGGGACTGAACTGACGCCGCCTCGCGGCCTGACAGCGGGACTCGGCACGCCACCAGTTCCGCCTCCGCAGAACCGCGGTGGTGTCGGGACCCCTGGTGCGTACAACGTCTACCGCTCCACCACGCCTGGGGTGGTACCGTCCGCCAAGACCTACTACATGACGGTGCCTTCACACCTGACGTCGACCGGTCCGATCGTGGCTGGCGGTGCCCACTTCGTGGTGACGGCCGTGTACACCTCTGGCGAGAGCCTGCCGACCAACGAGGCCTCGGTCGCTGCCGGCGAGGGCACCATCGACACCGTCCTCTACCGCCCGACCAAGTTCGTGATCCGTGGGAGTGGATTCACTTCCGCCGCGACGGTGACGCTCGACGGGATCGCGTTCTCGCTGCCGTGCAAGGTCAAGGCTGGGGGCTCGAAGGTGGTACAGAAGGGACGACTCGTGACCGGTCAGACACCGATCGAATACCTGCTCGCAGTCGGCGGGGCGGGGGTCTTGACGGTCAGCAATGCAAACGGCGCTACGGCGACGCGCCGTATCGCGGTGGGGAAGAGCCGCTGAATCCTCCCGCAGCGGCTCGCGCCAGGTCGGCGGCGAGGCAGCTTGGCAAGGCGTCTCGCCGCCAATCCTGGGCGGACGGAGCCCGAGAAGAGTCTCGAAATGTACGCCACATCACTGAAGACCGGCGGCTCGCGCGAACGGACGGAGCTCGCCGGCCATCGTGGCGCGAGCCTGAAACCCGATGGCTGGCATCGACATCCGCGGCGCACCGCTGTCGCATCCTGCCGTCGGCGCCAGTTGGGGTGGATTCGCCGTCGAAAGTATCGAGGCTTCGGCGCCAAACGCCTTCGGGGGCCTTTCGTTGCGAACCGAAAGCCGACAGCGACCGTCGCCGTCGGCTTCAGCCGCTTAGGTCGTTACGAGGGCGGAGTCGCTCGAGCGCCGCCCGGCCGCCGTCTCGAGTCACTCCCAGTTGTTGACGGCGCGCGACATCAGCCCCGTCGAGGTCCGCACGCGCACGGTGTACTCCGGCGTTGCCTGAAGCCTGCCCGCGATTCCGTGAACGATGAACCGCCTGGCCACCTTTCGCGAGAACTTCTCATTCGCGACTACCCACTGGTGCGGTCGGTGCTGACCTCGGCTGTGGAAGATGGCGAAACGGACCTGTCAATTCAGCTGTGCGGCAGACTTTGGTACTACTGGACCGTCACGGGA
>CAZXLQ010000390.1:0-3583 GCA_964641945.1 uncultured Clostridia bacterium | reverse complement strand
CATCACCGACGGCGACTGCGACCGCCTTCGGGTGCGCCGCGAACACGCATACCTGGTTCCGCACGGGCGACATTTGCCGTTCCCGCCAAAGGGGCCTGTGTTCCGTTTGAGGTGAACTCCAAATTCACGGGCGGCGCGGAATGAACGTTGCGACCGACGCGTCGCGCGATCCGCTGCCAACCCGTCGAACCTCGAACGGGACTCACACCTGTACAATGACGGTCGGTACGATTTTCGAGCCCGACAGGAATTCAGAAGCGAGGTGGTTGGAGGTGTCCTGCTGATACTCATGAGAAACACGTCGACTGGAATGCTGATCTCCATTGCCCTGCTCGCTGGAAGCGTGCTGACCCTCTCAGCGCCGTGTTCCGGTTCGACACTCGCGTCATCCGGACTCGGACGGAACTTCTTCGCCGCAAATTCGAGATCCGGTGCGGTTACGGGAGGGCTCGTGTCTGAAGGCGTCTGGTCGGCCGAGGCCGAGGACCGTGACGGCAACCGCAAGGTCGACTTCGTAACCATACGGTGTCAGACGCCACGCGAGGAACGCTGGATCCGTTTCGGAACAAGCGAGGCCGGACGCGACCTGGAGCACCCCGGCGAGTTCCGGCACGCTGGCCCGGAGCTCTATGGCTACGTGCACGTGCTCGAAGGTACGGAAGCGACCGACCCGGAGGCGCACGCCGGATTCGCGGTGCTCGATGTACAGATCGACTGGTCCAATGCTTCACCGCGTGTCGCGCGCTTTGCCGCCAGGTTCGCCGGGCGAGGCAGGTACGACGGCAGTAATGGATTCGGGCTCGTTGTATTCGAGGGCTCTCCAATTCCGGAAATCGGTCGGGTGCGCTACACGCGCGAGACTCGGCGGCTCGAGATCGTCGGCAATGAAATCAGGCTCGCCGACCGCATCTGGGTCGACGACGTCGAGTACCCACTCAAGGTCAAGAACGATGTGGCGTCGGCAAGGCGGGTCAGACTTGCGGATGGAACGCATACAATCCGGATCGGCACCGCGGCGGGATTCGTTTCGGCTGACCAGCAGTTCGAGGTAGCTGAGGCCGGCACGGTCGAGTCGGCGTCGTGTGTGTTGCGCCTAAACTCATCGCAGGGCGAGTACCTCGGCCAGGGGATTCGGCGTCGGGTTCGTGCTACTTACTCTTACGCTGCCGGATTTGACGAGACCCGAGACGGACTGATCGACGGCATCCGTCTTGTAGTGACCGAAGACAATTCGACCTGGTTCATCCAGTTCGGATCGGCTCCGATGGGACGCAATCTCACTGAGGGTGTGTACCCGGACTCGCTGGCCCATCCCGACAGTGCCGGCCATCCGAGTTTCGAGATTACGGGAGAAGGCCGAGGCTGCCAGGACCTGGCGGGATCGTTCGCGATCGAATCGCTCGTGTTCGACTGGTCACAGGCGATTGCAGTCCCGACCATTGTCGATGTCGCGTTCGAGCTTCGATGCAACTTCACGAGTCCGCTCCTTCGCGGATCAGTACGGTACGCGACCCAGGGGGTGCCGATCATCTCGAACATCGACTACGATCCGGCTGCGAGAGAGCTTCGACTCAGAGTGCTCAACCTCGAGGACGACGTACGAATGACGCTTGATGCTGCCGAGCGCGGGCCCGTTCGTGTGAGCGGTGACGAGGCGGTGCTTTCGCTCGTCGACCTCGGGCCTGGGCGTCACGTCGTCTGGATTACATCGTTGGGCAGTTTTGGCGAAAGCAATGGAGTCCCTGCGTTCTTCGACGTGGAACCCCAGCCTTAGCCTACGGCACCGGTACCACAGTCCGAACGTCGATCGATCGCGTCCCCGACGGATTCAGCACGTGCAGGTCGATCGTCTGACCGCCCGCGAGTTCGCTCCGAATACTCTTTACCCTCAGAGTCCCAAGGTTGCGCCGCTTCTGCTTGGTAATTCGCGCAATGCCGTCTACGACCACGACAGCCTTTCGATCGGCACCGAGGCACGTCACCACCAGGTCGTCACCGTCGAAGACGGTGGAGACGCCATACGGGACGTTGAGCGCGACCCCGCGAAAGGCGTCCCTGGACGTGCCCCCGATCCAGATCGCGCCGACGGCGCCAAACGGCGGGATCTCGTACATGATGCGAGCCGTGTATCCGAACTGGAGCGGTTCGAGGTCGTAGGACCACAAGAGACGGCCTTCTCGCGTCTCGATGCTACGCAGCCCGTCGTCGACTTGAAATACCAACTGTTCCCCGTCGGGCGACATGATCGTCGCACTTCCGCTACCTGGATGCTGCGTTCGAAGCCGCAACACGAGACTGGATGGGTCCGAAGCGTCGTAGACCGAGAGGGTGCTTTCGTTGGTGATCGGCGAGCGGCCGAAAGCCGCCAGTGTCCGACGAGATCCGAATTCTCGGTACACCAGGCGCCCGGCGTCCTGCGGATCGGCACGCGGACCAACGAACGTGCGCGTCGCGAGATCGAGAGCCCAGAGTCCCGAAGACGCCGACGCAAGAAACACATGTCTTTCGTCCCCTGTCACTGCCGAGTCCGAGACGTTCGAACCGAGAGGATACAGGTCGTATTCCCACGCATATCGCGCTTCGCCCAACCCGACCATGTTCGCCGGATCCGAGACGTCGACGATCGCAGCGACAGCTACGTTCTGCTCCGTGGTAGGCGCCACGACGATCGACGGTGCTCCGGTGATCAAGGCAACGGAATCCCCGAAGCTCAGACCTTCATAGGTCGAGATCACCTGGCCGTTGTCGAGGCTGAAGGCCACGAGAATGCTCGGCGACCCCTGTGGCGTGATGCGATAGAAGCCGACACCCAGAGTCGGGTGGACCTTGCGGGCCCGCACTGTATAGATGCCCGATACCGGTATGGACGCGGTTGCGCGCAGCTCTAGGTTGCCTTCAGATGAAAGGTCGAAGATGGCGAACGTCGCAAGCGAGTTCCCGGACGGAAACACGACCACCCTGTATGCACCCGACACACGCGCCAGCTCGATGTGTCCCGGGATTCCACCAATCGAGTAGCTCTTCTCGTCGAGCTTCTTGCCGGTCAAGGGGTTGTACGACACCAGCAACTGCTCGCCGCCGTCCAGAAAGGACAGGCGCACCGCGAGTTTTCCATCAGGCGTCACAAGCGCCGTGACGTCGTCTGGATTAGATCCCTCCTTGCATCCGCCCCTGAGCTCGAACTCGTTCGCAAGGGTAATGCCCGGGACTATCAACAGAAGCAGGATCAATGCGAGCAGAGGCCGTCCCACTCGGATGGCAGACGAATACGATAAGGATTGCGCGTGTTTCATCACCAGGGGAGTCTACAGGAGTATTGCGGCTGCGGTAACAAATGCCGCCTTTCGTATGTGACGCGCGGCCAGGACGTTCAGGAGTGCCAGGACTTCATTTCAGCCATTCCGCACGGCGCTCGCTCGACCCGAACGCAGCTCGTTTCACTCCTGGCAATCCCGTCGTACTCCACTTTGGTATCAATCTCGCGTCAGCGATTATAGTCTCGACAGGAGAATTCAATTGACATATTCACGTTTCGGGCGTATAAACGCGACCGTTGGTGCGCTCGTCGGGAGCGCGCCGTACG
>CAZXLQ010000389.1:0-3623 GCA_964641945.1 uncultured Clostridia bacterium | reverse complement strand
CCCAGAAGCGCTAGCGCGCGGGTCACGGCGGATACAACCGAGGGCGTCGCCGGCCGCTTCTGCCCGCGACGCCCTCACGATTTCAATCACCCGATGCGTCCACCGGGTGCTCTCGACTCAATCCGTCACGTAGAACGACCCGACCGTGACCGTCGAGCCCGAATCCGCGTACTTGTGCTCGACGTCAAACGTCATGTCCGCGACCTTGATGTCGCCCGACCCCGGCGACCCGGTCGTGAAGTAGACGCTCCCGAGTCCGCCCGAAGTATCGGCTCCGCTCACGCCGCTGACGTTGATGACGATACGGAAGATCGCGGCCGGCCCGTCGTTCGACGACGAGTTGTTGTCGTACCACGCGGCATTGATCGCCGTCGACGTGTAGGTATACGCTCCGGCGCCCGTGTACTTGCCGACAAGCGCACCGTTTGGCAGCGGGTTCGTGAACCGTCCACTGTAGTTGACGGCCCGCGGCTCACCGAAGAACGTCGTGTACTTCTCGGGGATCGAGTCGCCCGGCGTCGGCGGATTCCCGGCGTTCGGCACGAGCCGCAGCGTCGCGCCGTTCGCAACCGTCACCGTCACGCCGCTGCCGGTCCAGTCGTCGGCCGATTCGGCGATCGTGCAGAACACGTCGAATACAAAATGGTGCTTCTCACCTTCGAAACAGCTGCCGCTGTAGGCAGACGTATCGTACGCTGTGACGGCCGTAGTGACTCCGCCACCGCCGGCCGGCGACAGGTGATTGCCCGGCAGGCAGTCCTGGCCGAAGTTGGAAAGCAGAAACGAAAGATCAGAAATGTCGATTCCGTCGTTCGCGCAATCGAAATTGGCTCGCGCGCAGGGTCCGGATGAACAATCCGCCTCCCCGAAGACGCTCAGGAGTTGTGTCAGATCGGAGATGTCGACTTTCTTGTTTCCATCGAAATCACCTGGACATTCTTCCGTGGCGCCCATGTCCAGTACCTCGTCCAGTGGCGTCTCAGCCGGCTCGTGGTATCGAACTCGCCGCTCGAATCCGGGGGCAACCCTGTTCGAAAACGGGGGCGTGAGATCCCACGGCGTCAGCTCCTCGACGCCATCTGCGTCGTTTACATCAGTCGTGTCTTCAAGGAGCAGGTTCTCCGCGGGAGGAGATCCTGGCGGGTCGATTGACGCAACACCGGAATCTACGCAGGGCGAGCAACCAGTCAGGCTGAGCACCCCATTGTCGGCGTCCCGAAAACGCGGATTCGCGCTGATATTGCCATCGCTTCCCGAGTATCCGGAATCCTGAGTATTCGAGTATCGAACCCAGAAGAACGACGACACGGGATCACTTGGACCATCGAACTGCAGTCCGGATGATCCGTTCCCCCACACGATCGAATTCTGAACCTGCGCCGAACCGCTTTGAATGTAAACTGCGTGCCCATATCGACCCGAAATGCCCGATGCGGAGTTTCCGTAGAACGTGCAGTTCGCGAGAACAATCGGGGAGGTAACCAGGCTCGCACACGCCCCACCCACGCCCGCGGACGTATTCGAATAAAACGTCCCGTTCTGCACGAGGCCATACCCCTTGCCGTCGAAGCACAGCGCTCCGCCGGTGCTCTCATCATCGGTCGTGCTGTTGTTCTTGAACGTGACGTTTACCAGAAAGCCGTGGCTGTAATTGAGCGAGTACATGCCGCCGCCGGCCGCGTAGGCCTGATTATCGCAGATGGTAAGGCGATTGAATGATGGACCCGCCGTGGCATTTCCGAACACAGTGACTCCGTTCAGCAGGATGCCGCCGCCGACCGAGTGCACGCCGCTGCTCGCGCTCGCCCTGCCGTTCCGGATCGTGAACCCGCTCAGTTTTGTTCCGGTGTCCAGCGCAGTCGCATCCGCGTATACCACGTGGTACGAGTGCAGCCCTCCGGTTCCCGTATCGATATCTCCGTCCAGGATCGTCGGATTCACAAATTCGTTCCGCTCGCTCGGGTCCTCCTCGCCCTCTGCAAGAACTTCTTCGCACTCAGAATCGAGATCGAGACCGTGGAATCCCCCATAAATCGCAACGCCCTTGGGCAGCACGAAGCTCACCTCGCGATCAGTCGTCGTCGGATTCGCGTATGGCGTCACCGGGTAGTAGGTACCATTCGCGACCCAGATTTCGTCCCCTTCGCTTAAACTAAGCGCAAGCGCATCCTGGAGATCCGTAAACGCGTTGGCCCACGACAAGCCATTGTTGGTTCCGCACGTGGCGCTCGCGTCCACAAAAATCGTGTCTCCGATCGCATGAACCGCAGCGAGGAGGCCAAACGGCACGAGGCATCTGGTGATTCGGTTCACGGGTGTCCTTTCCGAGGATCAGCGTCCCCAGTTCGACAGGAGCAGGGCGACATCTTGAAGATCGACGTCGCCATCTAGATCTACGTCCCCTCCCGGAAACGATCCGGGAGGGGAGCCGAAATCGATCAGGAGGAGCATGAGGTCGTCGAGTGCAACTTGGCAATCACCAGTGAGGTCACCAGTTACCCAAACTGGAGTCAGCACGATACTCCCGCCGGGAATCCACGCCGCGATTTGTCCGCCGTTGTTGATGCTCCATGCGGAATCGAGCACTTGAATCGGCGGACCGACGACGAGTGGCCTTAAGTCAACTAATTGCTGGCTTTGCCAGGCAACAATCGTTGAGTGCGGGTGCTCATAGTTGCCGATTGCGCGACCGACGTTATTTACATCTTTGAATCGCAATACGCCCGTGCCTAGCGGAGGCGGAACGACATAGGTCGAAGAATTAGTGCCCCACACAACTCCCGGCAATTGGTTAGGCCAATCACCAGTGCCCGCTACCCATCCGCTATTACTCACGGCGTCGCCAGTCGATCCATCGAGCCCCTCAGGCTCGTCGAGCAAAGTGATCTCTCCGGCTTCACCCAAGAACGCGTGGTTGTTCGACCACGGGCCAATCGTCCCAACGATCGCGCCACCGTCGCTGATCCCCCGTGCCACCGCGATTTCTTCTCCCGGCGTCAGATCGGTGAACTCGCCGGAAGCCCACAAGAACGCATGCTTGGGCCCAAAGTTGTTATTCGTCACCATCCCGACGATCTGGCCGCTCGAATTGATTCCGTACGCCTCCATATGGCTCGCCCACGCCGGCCGCTCGAGGATCGTCGTCTGCTGACCATCCCACAGGAACGCCCGGCTGCCGCCAATGCCCGACACGAAACCGACGACGTGCCCCAACTCGTTGATATCAAACGCCTTCTGACTGGTGTAACCCTCGGGCAGCGGCAGCACCGACGTCCCCGTCTCCGGCGTCCAGATGAACGCGCGGTACGTATCCCCCGCGTTGCCTGCGTAACCTGTCACCCAGCCCTGGTTGTTGATCGACCGCGCGTAACACTGTCGCCCCGGCGGATTCGGAATCTGCTCATACGTGTAATAACACTGGCCCACCGCCGCCCGCGGCGCGCCGGCCAGCACCGCCGCCGCGACCAGCTGCACGACCGCCCCGGGCGGGGCGCGCAGAATCTCCAACCGGCCGCAACCGCGGCCCACGCGAGCCATTCCAGCTCCCATCACACAACGTGCGTACAGATAGGCACCCGAACTCATGAAGTATACTCCTCGCTGACCGATAATGCAACCGATTC
>CAZXLQ010000388.1:0-3627 GCA_964641945.1 uncultured Clostridia bacterium | reverse complement strand
GTTGCACTCGCCCCCGTGCGACCCACGGCTATTTCCTTCGACCGCTCCGCGGTCGCGAAGACACGGAGACGTAAGGCCGCAATGCAAGTAGACTGCGCCAATGCATCGCGTGGTCCGCAGCGTTTTCCTACTGGTGCTATTCATCGCCTGTGTGCCGATCGCTCCTATCGGCACCCGTGCAGAGGATCGCGCGCCGAAGCTCGTCTACACGCTTCGGATGCCCGAGCCTTCGAACCACCTTCTCGAGGTGACGGTTGCGGCTCGGGAGATCGGCACCGAGCCCGTCGAGTTCCAGATGCCGGCCTGGTCGCCGGGCCGATACGTCATCTACGACTTTGCCCGGAACGTGCAGGACGTGGCCGCTGTCGACGGAGCAGGGCATCCGCTACGCGTCGTCAAGACCGACAAGCAGACCTGGAGAGTCGAGGCGACGCCGACCGGCGACGTCGTCTTTTCGTACCGTGTCTACGCCAACAACCTCTCCGGAACGTTCAGTCAGCTCAACGATCGGCACGCGAGCGTGAACGGCGCGAGCGTCTTCGTGTCGCTCGTAGGCCACAAGCCCGATCCGCTGCGGCTGATCGTCGAACCACCCGCCGGGTGGAAAGTGATCAACGCCCGATCTCGCACCCCCGGACAGAGTACGTTCGACTTCGAGAACTACGACCTGCTCATAGACACGCCGACCGCCGTAGCCCCGAATCTCCAGGCCAGGGCGTTCCGCGTCGACGGCGTGGAGTACCGGGTCGTGGTGCAGCAGTTCGGGTCGCGAACCGGTTCGGTCGATCGATACGTCGCCGACGTCGAGCGAATCGTCACGGCCGAGAACGCGCTGCTCGGGCCTCCGCCGGACCTGGACGGTTATACGTTCCTCGTCTACTTCGCGCCCGGAAATGATGCCTCGGACGGGATGGAGCACCTAGCGTCGACCTCGATTGTCCGTCCCCACCCGCTCGACGCCAGTGATGCTTACGAAGGACTCCTGTGGGTGACGGCTCACGAGTTCTTTCATCAGTGGAACGTGAAGCGCATTCGCCCTGTCGAGCTTGGTCCGTGGGACTACACGCGCGAGAACTACACGACGAGCCTCTGGATTGCCGAGGGCATCACCAGCTACTACAGCGACCTCTTCCTTCGTCGTGCCGGCCTCGAGAGCGATGACGACTATTTCGAGGCCGTTGCCGAGATCGTCGCGAGGCACGAGAACACGCCGGGCCGGTCCCGGACGTCCGCGGAGCAGGCGAGCTTCGATACGTGGCTCTACTTCGCGACGTTTCCGAAGCAGCGCACCAATGCGGCGAAGATCGCCGTGGACTACTACAACAAGGGGGCCGTGCTGGGCCTGCTGCTCGACCTCGAAATTCGTGGCCGGACAGAGGGCCGGCGCTCGCTCGACGATGTGTTCCGGCTCATGTGGTCGCGTTTCTTCGTCGACGCGAAGGCGGCGACTTATTACTACAAGGGCAGTGGATACACCGGCGCGGATTTTCTGGCCGCCGTCAACGAGGTGTCCGGGTCCGACTTCGGCCCCTGGTTCGCGAGGTTCGTGTCGGGAACCGAGGAACTCGAATACGACACTGCCTTCGCGGCCGTGGGCCTTGAGCTCGATCGCGAGCGCCGGTACGAAAGTTTTGATGGCGGCATTCGGCTCGACGTATCAAACGGCCGCATTCGCGTACGATCGATCGACGAGGACGGAGCCGCGTCGTCGGCCGGCCTGCGACGCGACGATGTGATCGTACGCATCGGAGATGCCGCGGCGACGGTTGCCGCGGCGCGGGATCTGTTCGGAAGGGGAGGAGTCGAGCCCGTACGTATTCGAGTGCTGCGCGACGGCGACGCCGTGAACCTGACCATTCCGGCGCCGCAGTCGATCTTCCGATGCTCGATCCGGCGGAAGGCCGGAGCCGTGGATGCCATAGTGGCGCGGCGACGATCGTGGCTCGACGGTCGTTGACGGGTCGCGCAATCGAGTTGCGTGACTATAATCGCCGCCATGACCGAGCCAGTTCATACCGATTTCATCGTGGTTGGCAGCGGTATTTCCGGACTGCGTGCCGCGATCTCGCTTGCACCAAGCGGAAGCGTGACGGTTCTCACCAAGGACCAGATCGACGAATCGAACACGCAATACGCGCAAGGCGGCATCGCGGTCGTCCTCAACGACGACGACCGCATTGAACTGCACGTACAGGACACGCTCGATGCAGGTGCGGGCCTCTGCGACGAGGACGCGGTCAAGGTGCTCGTCGAGGAGGGACCCCGCTACATCCTCGAGCTCATCCATCACGGTGCGGAGTTCGACCGGGACGAGGGGTTGCTCGCGTTCACGCAGGAGGCCGCACACTCCCGGAGGAGAATACTTCACGCCCACGGCGATTCCACGGGACGCGAGATCGGTCGGTCGCTTCTCGCCTGGTCGAAGCACTTCGACTCGATCAAGTACCTCACGCACGCGTGCACGCAGTCGCTCATCCTCAAGGACGGCAGGGCCGTCGGCGTGACGTTCGTCGATCCCGAGTCGCAGCGCATCAAGGCGATATACGGACGCGCCATCATGCTGGCGACCGGCGGCGCGGGACAGCTTTACGAGCACACGACGAATCCCGACGTCGCGACGGGCGACGGGATGGCGATGTCCTACCGTGCCGGAGCCTCGATGTCGGACATGGAATTCGTGCAGTTTCACCCGACTGCGCTGAACGTGTCCGGTGCTCCCAGGTTTCTGATATCCGAGGCTCTCCGCGGCGAAGGCGGCGTGCTGCGCAACGACGCGGGTGAACGTTTCATGCCGCAGTATCACGAGAGTGCCGAGCTGGCTCCGCGCGACGTGGTCAGCCGGTCGATCTTCTTCGAGATGCGAAAGACCGGCGCCTCGCGGGTGTTTCTCGACATGACGGCGCTGGACCGTAACTTCGTGCGCGAGCGGTTCCCGCGGATTTATTCGACCTGTCTGCTCTACAACGTCGACATCACGCGGGACCAGATTCCGGTCAGCCCGGCGGCGCACTACTGCATGGGCGGCGTCCGGACGGATACGGAGGGCCGGACGTCGGTGCCCGGCCTCTACGCAGCCGGAGAAGTGACCTGTTCGGGAGTTCACGGTGCGAACCGGCTTGCATCGAACTCGCTGCTGGAGGGGCTCGTGTTCGGGGCGCGCGCAGGAGCAGCCGCGGCGCGCGAAGCGCCCCGCTCGCTGGAATACGCAAAGCCGCCTGACAGCGATTTCGGCGAGGCGCAGAACTGGCGCATCGACAAGGAAGTCCGCGCCGAGGTGCGGAGAATCATGTGGGAGCGAGTCGGAATCGTGCGGACGGCGGAGGGACTCACTTCGGCGATCGACGAGCTCGGAGCGATTGCGTCGCGACAGCTCAACACGACGTCGTGGAACTTCGTCACGCTCGGGCGGTTGGTTGCGCAGGCGGCACTCGCGAGAACGGAGAGTCGTGGCAGTCACTTCCGCGAGGACTATCCGCATCGCAACGACGCCGAGTGGACGCGGCACTCGGTGCAGGTGAAGAGCCAGGCAGGCGGAGAATCACCGGGCGACTGATTTGGCGTGACACCTCCGTGCCTCTGCGACTCTGTGTCTCGGTGTGCGCAGCTCGGAAGACGCTTCGCACACAG
>CAZXLQ010000387.1:0-3635 GCA_964641945.1 uncultured Clostridia bacterium | reverse complement strand
TACTGGTGGCGAAGGAAGACCTGCTTGTCGGTCGCATACGTCGGTTTCGCGTCGAGCGCCGAGTTGCGGTGGAAGTAGAAGAGCGATCCGTGCCAGTCGTTCGAGCCGGACTTGAGAACCGCGTTGACGATGGCGCCACCGCCGCGGCCGAACTCGGCCGGCGCGACGCTCGTGATGACGCGGAACTCCTGAAGGGCCTCGACAGGCGGGAAGAAGACCACCGTGTTTACGATCGTCTCGTTGTTGTCGATACCGTCGAGCTGGAAGTTGTTGTTCTGTTCACGAAGGCCGTTGGCCGAGAGCGAGCCGCCGCCGTTCTCGGACTGCCGGAACGTCTCGGTGCTGTTGCCCTGGCCCGTGGCCTGTCCGCCGATCGTGCCGCGGTTCACACCGGGGACGAGCGTGGCGAGCTGCGTGAAATTGCGGCCGTTGAGCGGAAGATCGACGATCTTCTTCTCCTCGATGACCTGGCTCAGCGATGACGTGCTCACTTCGATCAACGGGGCGCCACCCGTGATCTCGACCACTTCGCTGATGTTGCCGGCCTCGAGCGTCGCGTCGAGACGCGCCACCTGGCTGACCTGCAGAATCACGTCCGTGAATTCCGCCTTCTTGAACCCGGACGCCGATACCTCGAGCGTGTACTTGCCGGGCTTGAGCGGCGTGATGACATAGTTGCCGTCGGCGTTCGAGGTGGCCTCGTGGCGCTCGTTCGTCTCCGTATTGATCGCCGTTACCGTGGCACCCGGTATCGACGCGTTCTGTGCGTCGGCCACGACGCCTTCGATACGTGCGGTGTCGCTTTGTGCGACCGCAGTACCGGCAAGCATCGTGATCATCGCCACAGACGCGATCACGTTTCGGAGTTTTTCACTCCATCTTCCTGTCTTCATGTCTCATCCTCCAACTGGCGGTACCGACTTGTCTCGTGGCAGGTCCGGCGAGCTCTCCCCCCACGTTCTGCGTCAAAAACGGAAGAGAGTGGGAATTTGACGAGGGTCTCGCTCTGTGCAGTTGTGCAGGCTGCGGGCCACTCCTTCAACAAAACGCCGCGCGAAGTATCAGGCTATGCAATTTTCCCGACTGGGGCCCTTTTCGTATAACATCCGAGCTACCTTCGTGTCAAAAGGATACTAATTAAGGGGTGGGTCACGTTCGATCCAGTTTCTCATCTTGCGTCTTTGCGTCTTCCTTTGCGCCTCTGCGAGAAACTGACGATGAAAAGTACTCACTTGAACGTGAAGTTTCTCGCCAAGGCGCAGAGGAAGACGCAAAGACGCGAAGTGGTAGGTCTATTCCGCCGCCGGGACTGGTCGAGGCTCGCTCGAAACGAAGCTCTGGACGGCGTCGAGTAGCGGCTGCGGGATCGGGACCGGGCGCATGTTCACGCGGTCGGTCGCGACCATGACGACGTGGCCGGTCGCCGTCACGATCCGGTCTTCACCGTCGATCTTGTACGTTGTGAAATTGAGCTGGAGGGAGGTGCGGCCGACGCGTCCGATCCACGATTCGACCTCGAGGAGGTCGTCGAGCAGGGCCGGGTGGTGGAACTCGAAGTGGAGCAGCTTGCGGGGTAGCCAGATGTCGAGCTCGTCGAACATCGTGGAGTATGGATAGCCGACCGAGCGGAAGAGCTCGGTCTCGGCGATCTCGAAGAAACGGACGTACGACCCGTAGCAGATGATCCCCGCCTTGTCGACGTCGCTCCACCTGACGAACTCACGACTGCGAAAGCGCTCGGACATTCAAACCTCAGCAGATCAACACAGATGACGCAGGTCAGATTCAGATCCGTTCGGTCTGTGTGAATCTGTGGACAGTATTACACGCGGACGCGGTCGAGGACCTCGGCGAAGAGGTGCTCGTACTTTAGCGCCGAGCGCTCCCACGAGAAATCGTCGCGCATTCCATTGCGCATGAGGTCGCGCCAGAGATCCTGGTTCTGCCACGTCAGCAGGCATTCGTAGAGCGTCTCCATCAAACGGTCCGCACGGTACTCGTAGAACTTGAAACCGTTTCCCAATCGAGATGCCCGATCGAAATGCGTGATCGTGTCGTCGAGCCCGCCCGTCGCTCGAACGATAGGCACCGTGCCGTACCGCAGACTGTAGATCTGGTTCAATCCGCACGGCTCGAACCTGCTCGGCATGAGGAAAACATCCGCGCCCGCCTCGATGACGTGTGCAAGCGGGTCGTTGTAGCCGCGAAACGTCCCGACCCGGTTCGGATACGTGTCGCGCATTGCCTGGAACATGTCCTCGTACTGCTGCGAGCCCGCCCCGAGCTGGATGAAGAACGCGCCCGCTTCGACCAGCCGCGTGGCCGTCGCGGCAACGAGGTCGATGCCCTTCTGATCGGAGAGCCTCGACACCATTCCGAATATGGGCCGGTCCAGCTCCCACGGCAGCCTGAAGCGCGAAAGCAGGTCCATCTTGCACGCGCGTTTGCCTTCGAGGTTGTCGACCGAATAGTGCGCCGCGATGTGCTCGTCGTGCTCGGGATTCCAGTGGTCGTAATCGACACCGTTGAGGATTCCCTCGAGGTCGCGCGAGCGTGCGCGCAGCAATCCGTCCATCTTGAACCCGAAATCCGGCGTCTGGATCTCTTCGGCGTATTTCCTGCTCACCGTGGAGATCATGTCCGACGCGAGCAGTCCCGCCTTGAGCATGCTCGCCGTGCCGTTGAACTCGAATCCGCCGTCCGTCCGGTATGTGTCGGGCGAGAACCCGAACTTCGGAATGTCGCGCTGATCGAAGAGCCCCTGAAACGCGAGGTTGTGAATCGTCAGCAGTGTCCCGGTGCCGTACCAGAACGGGTCGTCGCCGTACGTGACCTTGATGTGAGCCGGCACGAGCGCCGTCATCCAGTCGTTGCATTGGACGATGTCGGGCGCCGGACCGAGTATCCGCATCGTCTCGACCGCGGCGCGGCAGAAATACGCGAACCGCTCGCCGTCGTCGTAGTCTCCGTACGGCTCCTTCCTGCCACGCATGAAGTACTGCGGCGCGTCGACGAAGAACGTCGGAATCCCGGTCGACTCGTCGTAGTAGACCTCCGACCACTGGTCCCGATGATCGAAGGGAACCTGCACGCCGAACCCGGCCGGCCACGCGCGCTCGAGGATAGGCTTCACGTCGTAACGGGGCATGATTAGCGCCACGTCGTGACCCCGGCGCTGCAGCGCCTTCGGAAGAGCGGCGGCGACGTCGGCAAGTCCGCCGGTTTTCACCCACGGATTGGCTTCGGAGGCGACGAAAACGATACGCATTGGCGCTCCAGGGTCGAAGAAGGAGAGTTGACAGGACTAACAGGATTTTTCAGGATTCACAGGAACAGCTTTGGTTGATTCGGTCGCCGTCCGTTTCTACCAAAGAGAATCCTGTTAATCCTGAGAAATCCTGTTAATCCTGTCCACTCTCTCTACATACTCTGCATCGCGTCGAGGAACTCGGAGTTCGAACGCGTCTTCCCGAGCTTGTCGAGCAGCAACTCCATCGCCTCGACCGGCGACAGCTGGCTGAGCACCCTCCGCAGGACGTAGATGCGAGCGAGGTCTTCGGCCGGCATCAGCAGCTCTTCCTTGCGCGTTCCCGACTTGTTGATGTCGATCGCGGGGAAGATGCGCTTCTCGACGA
>CAZXLQ010000386.1:0-3648 GCA_964641945.1 uncultured Clostridia bacterium | reverse complement strand
CGGCTATTATCTTCGACCGCTCCGCGGTCGGCTCGGTAGGCCATACTGCAGTCGACCGCTCCGCAGTCGGACCGAGTCCCGGTCTCCTCGCCGGGTTCTACAAGGCCATCGAGATGCCGAGCATTTCGGCGGCTGCCGTGGCAAACGAACGTTCGGCTGCCGACCACTCCCTTTCGAGATTCTGGTCGGCGATCTCGACGAAGCCCCAGAGTCCATCCGAAAGGACTATCGGAACCGCGAGCACCGATCGAACGAAGCGGATCTCGTAAGCCGGCCGCTCGTTTTCGGGCAGCGCGCTGACCGGCGCGGCTACTATTCGACCGCTTGCGAACTCCCCGCGCCACCGCTGCAGTCCACGCTCGTCCCACCGCACGTCGATGTCGAGCAACGAGCCCGACGAATCCGGTGCCCACCTCCCGCGTTCGCTCGTCACCGGCTCGCCCGTATAGATATGCGGATGCTCGACGTACAGACTCACCCGAGACGCCTCGAGCGCGTTACCGATGGCCCCGAGCAGCGATTCGACTTCCGCGGCTGAGTCTCCGGCGACGAGCAGCCGTCCGCCAAGTTCCGCAAGCGTCGCAAGCTTCGCATCACGCGTGGCAATCTCGCGCTCGGTATCGGCGAACATCCGGTTCGCCGCCTTTGCTACACCCTCGAGCAGTTCGTCTCGACGACGCACCTCTTCCTCGGCTCGACGGCGCTCACTTCGCTCGACCGACAGCGCGCACATGTCAGCTATCGATCCGGCGAAGTTCTGCTCCTCGATCGTCCATGCTCTCGGCGCACCAACGTGCTCGTGGCATGCAATGCCGACGATCACGCCGCCCTGGCGAATCGGTGCATCGAGCATCGACGTGATTCCGTGCGGGCGGAGGTAGTGCTCAGCGAGCTCGGCCGTTCGTTCATCGGCATAACTGTCGTCGGCCGCGAGTGCGCGGTTCTGTTCCAACGCACGAAAATACGCGGGATAGTCGCACGCCAGGAGCTCGAGGCCGCTCAGATGCGATGACGTGTCCCGAAGGAACAGATCCCGGCAGACGATCTTCGTCCTTTCGTCGTCGAACATCCAGATCGAAGTTCGATCGACGTCTATCGTCCTTGCGGCGATCTCGGTGATCACGTGAAGCGAAACGGCGAGGTCTTCGGCCTGGTCACGAAAACGCGCGAGCTCGAGCAATGCCTGCTGGTGCTGCTTGAGCAGTGTGAGCCGCTGAGAGTCGGTCCGGCGTGGCGGCGAATTGTCGGTCATTGGCGTCGGGCCTCCCGTGATTGCGGGCAAGTGAAGGAACGGAGCCGATTCTACCTCACCAGGAGCCGAGTGCCGCCGAACTCCGCAATCGTGTGACAACTCCGTGAGCTTCTCGGTACCATTCCTCGACGCACCAATCCCGACCCTGGAGAACCGAATGCGACGCTCTGCGATTCTGACGGCTGCGGTATTGACCGTGGCGTTTCTACTGCCGGCGGTCCCGTCCCGTGCCGACGAAGGCATGTGGCCCTACAACAACGTCCCGCGCGCCGACATCAAGAAGAAGTACGGCGTCGATGTTACGGACGCATGGCTCAAGAACCTGCAGATGTCGTCGGTCCGGTTCAACAGCGGAGGGTCGGGCTCGTTCGTTTCGGCTGACGGCCTCGTTTTGACGAACCACCACATCGCATCGGACGTGCTCGGAAAGATTTCGACGGCGGAGAGGGACTACTTCAAGACAGGCTTTCTTGCAGCATCGAGAGAGCAGGAGGTGCGGGCTCCCGACCTCGAGCTGAACGTCCTCGTCGAGATCGAAGACGTGACGGATCGTGTGGTCGCGGCGGTGAAGGCGGCGAAGCCGGAGGATGCCGGCGCGGCGCGGCGGGCCGTAATCGCCGACATCGAGAAAGCGTCGCTCGAGAAGACCGGACTGCGTTCGGACGTCGTCACACTCTATCGAGGCGCACAGTTCAACCTTTACCGGTACAAGAAATACACTGACGTCCGGCTCGCCTTCGCGCCTGAGTTCACGGTGGCGTTCTTCGGGGGGGATCCTGACAACTTCAGCTATCCGCGCTTCAACCTCGACATGGCGTTGTTCCGCGTTTACGACGACGGGAAGCCGTTCAAGACGCCGCACTTCCTGCCGTGGTCGGCGACGGGTGTCCAGGATGGCGATGTGATCTTCGTGTCGGGCAGTCCCGGATCGACGTCGCGGTTGAACACGATGACTCACCTCGAGTTCATGCGCGACGTGCAGTATCCGATCCAGCTGCGGTTGTTGACGGCACGGCAGCGGATGCTGCAGGCCTTCAGTGAGCGCGACGTCGAATCGGCGCGCCGCGCTCACGATTCGCTTTTTGGTGTCTCGAACTCGCTCAAGGTGATTTCCGGCGAGATGGCCGGCCTGAAGGACCCGGCGCTGATGCAGCGAAAGCGCGACCGCGAGACGGCGCTGCGGGCAACGGTAGCGGGCGATCCCGAGATGTCGAAGGAGTTCGGCGACGCGTGGGATACGGTGGCGAAATCGCGCAATGCCTTCCGCGAGTATTTTGCCGAATGGAGGCTTCTAGAGCCGGGTCTCGCACAGCAGTCCGAGCTCTTCAGCATTGCGCGAAGGCTCGTGCGGCTGGCGGACGAGAACGCAAAGCCGAATTCGGAGCGCCTGAGGGAGTACTCCGATGCCGGTCGCGCATCGTTCGAGCTCTCGCTCTACTCTCCGGCACCGATCCACGCGGACCTCGAGGCGGCCGAGTTGGCAGAGATCCTCAGGTGTGCCCAGGCAGAGCTGGGCGAATCGTCCCAGGTGGTAAAGACGCTCCTGAACGGCAAGACGCCCGAGGCACGGGCGAGGGAGCTCGTCGAGGGCACTAAACTCGCCGACGTTGCAGTGCGAAAGAGTCTCGCCGCCGGAGGGAAGGCTGCAATCGAGGCATCCGAGGACCCGATGATCCGGTTCGCACGGGCAGTCGACGGCAGGGCTCGAGAGGTCCGGAAACGATTCGAGTCTGAGGTTACGGGCGTGGAAGACGGCGCCTACGGCAAGATCGCGCGTGCCGTCTACCGTGCCGAGCAGGGAAGGGTATATCCGGACGCCACGTTCACGCTCCGTCTGGCCTATGGAAAGGTGTCGGGCTACGTGGATCCTGCCGGGGCGAAAATCCGGGCCTGGACGACCTTCGGCGAGATGTACGACAAGGCTGCATCCGCGAAGAACGCCGATCCCTATCAGCTGCCGGATGGGTGGCTCTCCAGGAAGTCGGGGGTAAAGCTCGACACCCCGATCAACTTCGTCACGACGGCGGACACCATCGGTGGAAACTCCGGCTCACCGCTCGTCAACGCGCGGGGTGAGCTCGTCGGGCTGAATTTCGACCGGAATGCGTTCGGTCTCGTGCGCAACTTCGTCTACGACGAGCAGCGGGCGAGAAATATTGCCGTTGATTCGCGAGGGATGTTGCACGCCTTGCGGGTGCTCTACGGCGCCGGTGCCCTTGCGGACGAGTTGACGGGTGGGAAGGCGATGGCTCGCTGACCTCGGCGCCTCGAGTGCAACAGACAAGTCGTTGAGGAAGGAGAGAAGTAATCGGAACCGTTCGAATGTCCGTGGGACGCTCGCTACCGCTCGCGGCTCGAAAAACGGGGGCACACGCATCGCGCACTGCCCCCGTTTT
>CAZXLQ010000385.1:0-3686 GCA_964641945.1 uncultured Clostridia bacterium | reverse complement strand
TTGCACTCGCCCCCGCGCGACCCACGGCTATTTCATCGACCGCTCCGCGGTCGCAGTTTTCCGTCCCTTCACACGCTGTCTGATCCTGGAACAGGTTTCACAGACGCAGAGTCACTGAGGCACGGAGATGTGGCTCAGCCTCTCGCGCGAGTCCGCACGCGAGCCGGTATCACGACGGTGGCGGACCGGGGCTCGAGGGTGAAGGCGATGCGACCGTTCTGCATCCGGATGGCGCGCGTCGGCTTCAACCCGTCCACCGGACGCCTGCCGAGTCCATCGGCAGGGACGTCCACCGACGCCGGAACATCCCCGTTGTTGATGGCCACGAGCGCGCGTTCCCCGCCCCCTTCCCGGAGCGCGACCCAAACGTTTCGCGTCGCGACGATGGGCGTCGTCAACGGTCCGCGCAGCGCCGCCGACTCGCGCCGCAGCGCCAGCATTCGCTTCAGATTCGCGAACGTGTGCTGCTGCTCGACGGTGCGGCCGGCAGCATCGAAGGCGCTCCGCACATCTCCCGGGAACCCGCCCGGAAAATCGCGACGGTTGTCCGGATCTTCGCCGCCTGGCAGGGCGATCTCGTCGCCGTAGTAGAGCTGCGGCGCACCGCGCATCGACAGCAGCAATACGTGCGCGAGACGCAGCGCATCGGGATCGCCGTGCACCAGCGTCAGGAGACGGTGCGTGTCGTGATTGCCGGCGTGCGTCACGAGCATCATCGGCGCTGGGTACTCGCCGTCCTCCTCGAGGATCTTCGAGATCGCGGAGGCTTCCTGGCGCCGAGAAAGGAACCCGAACATCGCGAAAGCGAGCGGAAAGTCGAACAGCGAATCCACCTTCGAGTCGATGCCGTCCCGGACAGCGCCGCCCTGGAAGAACGCGTTCACCTTCGGGACGCGCTCGAAGACCTCGCCAAGGACCGTGAACTTCGGGTGCGCGGCCTTGAGCGCCGGCACCCACTTGGCCCAGAACGAGCGCGGAGCGTAGGGCATCGTGTCCTGCCGGATCGCGTCGATGCCCGTGAGCTCGACCCACCACAGGCTGTTCTGTATCAGGTAATGCGCCACGTCCGGGTCGTCCTGATTCAGGTCCGGCAGCACCCCGGCGAACCAGCCGTCGAGTGTCTCGCGCATGGCCTTGGGATCGAGCGAAGGATTCGCCACGGCATCGATACGGAACGGATTGACGGAGTGATTCTCGACGGTGCCGTTGAACCAAGTTGGTTTCGGCGAATCCTGGACCCACGGATGCTTCGGACCGACGTGATTGGCAACCTGGTCCTGGACGACCTTGATGCCCATCCGATGGGCCTCGTCGACGAAAGCACGGAACTCGTCCATCGTCCCGAATCGCTCTTCGATATCGTAGTAATCCGTCGTGTGGTATCCGTGGTAGTCCTGCGACGCGTCGTCGTTGTCGTAGATCGGCGTCATCCATATCGCCGTCACGCCGAGGTCCTTGAGGTACGGCAACCGCTGCCTCATGCCCGCGACGTCGCCGCCGTGATAAGCGCGCGGATGCGAGCGATCGACGCCGGCGGAGTTGTTCGCGGCGCTCCCGTCGACGAACCGGTCCGGCATCACGAGGTAGATGACGTCGTCCGGCGTGAGCCCGGCGAAACGACCGGCCGGATTCGGACGATTCAGCAGCGTGAAGGGAACCGGCGTCCGGCCGCGCTCGCCGTGGACGTGCAGCGATACCGCTCCAGGCTTTGCGTCCGCGCCGATGCGCGCATACGCGATCAGCGATGTCCCGGCAGCGTTCGACGACTGCCGGAGTAGCTCGAAACCCGGTGTGGACGAGCGCAACTCGGCCGACTGCAGTCCCTTGCCGCGGACGAGCAGCTGCACCTCCGCCCACGGATGGCCGACCCACCACGACGGCGGATCGCACTTCGAGACGACCGGCCCGGCCCCCTGGATCGAGACGGCCGGAACGGCGATGACGGGGGCGCTGATCGGCAGCAACAACGCGAGAAGGAGGGCGATACGTACCGGGTTTCTAGTCATTGGACTCCGTTGCTGCGATTTCATCGGGCCACGCCTCGCCCTGAACCCACACTGCACCGTCCTCGAAGAATTCCTTCTTCCAGATCGGCACGATCTGCTTGAGCCGGTCGATTGCGTACCGGCACGCCTCGAACGCAACGCCGCGATGCGCCGACGTAACGACGATCACGACGCTCGACTCGCCGATCTCGATCCGGCCAAGCCGGTGAACGATCCCGATCCGATCGATGCCGGGCCACTTCTCGCGGGCCTCGGCTGCGACCTGTCGCATGGTCGACACCGCCATTTCGTCGTAGCCTTCGTATTCGAGCCACAACGTGCGGCGCCCGCGAGTGTTGTTTCGCGCCACGCCGTCGAAGATGCAGACGGCGCCGTCTTCGCCGCGCAGAAGGCGGCGGCGCATCTCGAGAATCGGAATCTCGGCGCGCGTAAGCTCGACGAAGTCGCCGTCACGGCCTGGCTCGCCGGATCCGCCCGAGACCGGCGGGAAGATCGCGAGCGTGTCGCCGTCGCTGACGGCTTCATCGCGAGTGGCGTAGGTTTCGTTCACGGCGGTCAGCAGCACGCGGTCGAGCGGGACGAGCGCCGGGTAACGCTCCTCGAGGCTCGCAACGGCATCGCCGACGGTCGACGGCGAAGGCACCGAAATCGAGGTCTCGCCCGTACCGGCAAGCTCACGGGCCTGTCCGAAAAGCAGAACGGTGATGGTAGCGGTCGTCATAACTCCCGGAGATGGTCCGCGATTTCAGTCGCGGATTGGTAGCGCTGCTCGCGGTCCTTGTGAACGGCTCGCTGCATGATGGCCTCGAGCTCGGGCGGCGCCTCGACGCCGAAGGAAGCCAGCGACGGGGGCGGATCCTTGAGGATTGCCGACATCGACGAGACGAGTTGCCTGCGCGAGAAGATGACAGTCGCGGTCAGCATGTCGTACATCACGCAACCAAATGAGAAGAGGTCGCTTCGCCAGTCGACCGGCAGTCCGCAGACCTGTTCGGGCGACATGTATGGAACGGTGCCGAGCATCACGCCGGGGCCGGTCTTGACCGGGGACGAGTCGGATTCGTCGGCCGACGCCATCTCGAGCCGCGCCATGCCGAAGTCGAGGATCTTGGGCGTGCCGTCCTGCTCGATGAATATGTTGTCTGGCTTGAGGTCGCGGTGGATGATGCCCTTCTCGTGCGTTGCGGCGAGCCCCTCGGCGATGGCGATACCGAGCGAAACGGCTCGGACCCAGGGAATCGGGCCGCGCAGGATACGATCGCGCAGCGTTTCGCCTTCGAGCAGTTCCATTGCGGCGAACGTGACGCCGTCCTCAGTCTGGAAGTCGAAGATGCGGAGAATGTTCGGATGCGAGAGCGCCATCAGCGCGTGGACTTCGCGCTTGAATCGTCCCCGGGCGGTCGTGTCGCCGGCATAACGGTCGGGCAGCACCTTGACCGCGACGGTGGCTCCGGAACGCGAGTCGGACGCGCAATAGACCTCGCCACGACCGCCGGCTCCGAGCTTGCCGGTGATCGTGTAGGGTCCGAGCTGTGTGCCGATCTCGAGCATGGGGAACGGCCGCCATTATAGGTCATGCCGCGAGGTCCACAGTGCGCGCGCCGCTTTCGTAACTGCTCTGCGTCTCCGTGTCTCCGTGTCTCTGCGTGCGAAGCTCTTCAGACGCTTCGCACACCGAGA
>CAZXLQ010000384.1:0-3686 GCA_964641945.1 uncultured Clostridia bacterium | reverse complement strand
GCCCGCCCCCGCCCTGACCCCCCCCCCGTCGGGCCCCCCCCCCACGCCCGATCCGCCTGCATCCGCCGCCACCGGCGTGCGCGCTCTGCACGTCCGGCCGGAGCAGCCGTTGGCATACGAGAGCACCGAGGCGCCCGTAGTCGTCTCGCTCTACTCCGCGGCGACGGCCCTCGGGAACAGCAGGTTGTTCTCGAGATGAATGTGCTCGTGCAGGTCGCGTTCGAGCCCTTCGAGGGCTTCGTAGAGCGCCACGAACGTCGGACACGCATCGCCCGGAGCCGCATAACCTCCCGACTTGAGGCGCATGTTCGAAAGCAGCCCGCCGGCCGTTTCGTGCTCGATCGTCATCATTCGGATCGGATTGCGCACCGTGCCGAACATCGGCGCAGGTGCCTGCGCATCGCGCGACGCGAAGAGCTCGATCTGTGCCATGTAGGGAAACAGCACCTGCTCCTCCTTGAGCATGTGCGGCAACAGTTCCGCCGCCAACGCATTGAAGTCCGACCGGATCTCGTGGAGCTCCGCGTGGCGATCGCCGTGAGCGGCGATGACCTTCTCGAACAGCCTCTCGATCCGCTCGATCTCGGATTTCGTGAAGACGTGGTGCCTGGAGACGATGTGCTCGATGAGCTCGGTCATCGACAGTTTCGCGAAGTCGCGTGCCTCGGGCGCCGCCGCCGCCTCGCGCGCGAGGCCGTTGAGACCGACGAGCACGGCGTTCGGGTCGATGCCCCGTTCCTCGCACACCTCGGCCAGCGGCCGTGCGCCGCCGCAGCAATAGTCGATGCCAAATTGTTCGAAGAGCCGCGTGGCTCCTGGAATCGTCGCTGCGTATTCGCGAACGGTCGTTGCGGTTTCGTTGAGTTCCATCGTTCTTTACCTCTCGGTGCTATTGGGTCCACGTGCATCTGACCACGCATGCGCCCAGCCCGATATGACCTAAGTCACGGGTCCCGGCAGTCGTTCGAATTCGCCTCCCGGCGCGGTAAGATCGCCGCGTGAAAGCTGCCGCGATCGACAGCCTGCGGGCGACCGCGCTGTTTCGAGACCTCGACGAGCCGACCCTGGTAGCGCTCGCGGGGCGCTGCGTCGAGCGCCGGCTGGCCCGCGGCGAGATCCTCTTTGTCGGAGGCAGCGAGGCCACCGGTCTCTATGTCGTCGTCGATGGCGAGCTTCGCGCCTTTCGCGAGAACATCGACGGGCGCGAACAGGTGATCCACGTCGAGCGCGCGGGCTCGACGATCGCCGAGGTACCCGTCTTCGACGGCGGGCCGTATCCGTCAACGGTGGCGGCCAATGTCGACTCGGTCGTCCTGTTCATCGACAAGCGGGACGTCAAGCGGCTGATTCTCGAGCATCCGAACATCGGACTCTCGGCGCTCAAGCTGCTCGCGAAACGACTTCGTGCGACGAGCGACCTCGTCGAGTCGCTTGCCCTGCGCGACGTCGGGCAGCGAATCGCACGCGTGCTCCTCGCCGAGGCGAAGAGCCGGGGACAACGAACGGCGGACGGGGTCGTCGTGACGCTCGGGCTCACGAACAGCGAGCTGGCCGCCCGCGTCGGAAGCGTCCGCGAGGTCGTCTCACGCTCGTTCACGAGAATGCAGAACGACGGGTTCATCGCGCTCAAGGGACGGTCGATCACCATCCTCGACGAGGAGCGGTTGGCCGAGCTCGCAAGCGACGACTGATCGCTAGAAGGAGACCTGATGGAACGGACGAGAATCACGACAGGAACGAAATGGGAGCCCGTCGTCGGCTACTCGAGAGCAGTGCGCGTCGGGAACCAGGTATGGGTCTCGGGAACGACTTCCACAGACGCCGCTGGCTCTGTCGTCGGCGTGGGCGACGCCGGCATGCAGACGCGGCAGACGCTTGCCAACATCGCGTCGGCGCTCGAGCGGGCAGGCGCGAGCCTCGAGGATGTCGTCCGCACGCGCATCTACGTCACGGACATCTCGCAGTGGGAAGCCGTGGGGCGCGCACACGGCGAGGTATTCGCAGCTATCCGCCCGGCGACGTCGATGATCGAGATCTCGCGGCTCATCGACCCGGACATGCTCGTGGAGATCGAGGCCGAGGCCATCGTCGGTGGAGATGGTGCGGCGGAGACGTAGTTCCCGACGGATTCGCGCCGTCGAGGTGGGCTGAATACTACCGACGATCTGTTGACGTCGCAGTCGACAGGAGAGTCCGGGGGTGTCGGGACCGACGACGATTGCAGTATCCTTCGGTCGGCGAGTGGATCCGGCGTCGACCCTGGAAACGGACCTCTCGAACTTGCCGCTCGAGCCCGTGCACCTTCCATGAACTGCCCGAAATGTCAGCAGCCTATCGAATCGACGCACAGCTACTGTCACGCCTGCGGCTACACGCTTCCGTCCGACGAGTCGCGCGGCAACCGATCCTCGAAGTCCGGCGAGAAGCACGGCCACCAGCCATGGTACCGGCGTCCCAAGTCCGTACGTCTTGCCGGACAGATCACCGCGAGCGTCCTGAGCGGAGCCGTCGGAGCCATGATCGCCCTCCTGCTCGCGTTCTACGTCTTTGCGCCGGAGAACGGTCCGCTCTTCGGCAGGCGTTCGAACGTGATTGTCGTCACCGCGGCGCCATTCGAGGAACGCTCGTCGCTCGGACGGATCAATGCGTCATCCTTGCTGCCCTTTCGCGACTCCACGTTTCTTGTCATCGACGACCTGACGGACGACGCGTTCTACGAGCTCAAGTTCTTCGCCGATGGCCGGAAGGCCGAGCCGCTGCAGCGCTACGCCATTGGCGGGCTCAAGCCTCGGATGGTCGAGGACTTCGAGGGGTCGACGGTCGTCGAGGTGGATGGGCGAAAGTACTTTCTCGCCATCTCGTCGCTCGAGAAGGATGAAGGCGAGAACACCGAAAACGGGTTCGTTCGAATCGCCGTAGGGCAGGACGGAGGTTTGACTGGCGAAGTCATGCCGGAATTCCGGTCGTGGCTCGTCGCGAACAATCCGGCGATAGGCCAGCTGGCGGAGGGTCCGGACAGTCTCGACGTTCAGGGTCTTGCGTGGGACCCGGTCCGCAACGTGGTGCTGCTCGGGATCCGATCGGCGACGCCCAGTCGTCAGCCTGTCGTCCTGGCGCTGCGGGTCAAGGACTGGAACGGCCCTTGGACGGTAGACAATCTCGAGTCGGCCGAAGCAATCCCGCTGGCCGTTTCGACGGCTGAGAAGCCGAAGGGTGTCTACAGTCTCGTTCGCCATCCGTCGAGGCCGGTGTTCTACGCCGTCGTCCGCGACTCGGACGGACGGAGCGGGGCGGCCGAGTTGTACGTCTGGGACGGCGGCACGGGTGGCACCGTGAAACTCATCCCGGACCTCGTCTTCCATCCGGCGATGCGGCCCGAAGGGCTCGCGTTCGGCACGATTGGAGATCGGCCGGCGCTCGTGATCGTGGACGACAACGGCGGCTATTCGGTCCTGTGGGTCGACGAGTTGCCCTTTCTCGCCGGTTGAGGGGCCGACGCGGTTAAGTAGTGACGGGCCCGAGCGCTACCGCGCCCGTTACTGATACGCAGCAGGCTCGATCCGGATCGAGCAGGTTGGCAGGCGTGCGGGTCAATCGTCCAACGTGGCTCGGTCGACCGAGCGACCCGCACGCGACCGCGCGCGGTACAGTTACAGGCGTGGTCGGCCGGTGACCGGGCCGCCAAT
>CAZXLQ010000383.1:0-3788 GCA_964641945.1 uncultured Clostridia bacterium | reverse complement strand
ATCACCCCGTCGTCTTCACGTTCGAGGCCGAAGAAGAATCCGGGCTTGTCGGCGGGGTAGCCGATGAGGAAATGGCCGTCGAGGAATGGCTTGGCCTTTCCGATCGACTCCAGCCAGTCCTTCTGGAGCGGCACTGTCCACTGAGACCACGGGGACTCGGCGACGATCTGTCCCGGGTACACGTCCGACTCGGGAATGAACTCCACGAGGTCAGCGGGTGATTCGTCGTCAGCGGAACGCCCAGGCCAGTACCGCCTCACGCTCTGCGTACAGAGGAGTGCCGTTCTGGCGACCTGGAGCGCCTCTCGATGCTTGGCGTCTCGGCGGTCCGCACAGGCGGCCATCACCATCTTGGTGATGCTGTTCTGCTCGTAGAGTATGAAGGTCTGGATCCAGACGCCGAGGTGCTGCACCTGTGTTGCGCCGCGTCTTTCGATGAGCGATGGAAGGCCGATTGAGCAGAGCGCGATCAGGCCAGCGCAGCCACGGACTTCGCCGATGTGTCCGCCCAGGCTCGCCAGCGCTCCGAGCCGCTTTGCCTCCTGTACGGCGTGAGCGCAGTGCTCGGAGCGGAGCGTCCCATCGTCGAGCAGCAGAACGCGATGGCGCTGGTGACCGCAGAGGATGGTCGTCTTGGCTACGATTTTGGGCATGATCTACCGTCGGCTCCTTTCGCTCGCTTCTCCGGAGAGTCGCTCCAAAGCGCGTTCTGTCTTTGTCAGTTTGGCGTAGGGTGCGAGGGCGCTGTTCATGCGGGAGATCAGCTCCTCTCGATTGGGCACCTGAAATGCAGTCAGCGCTATGGTGATTGCTTCGATTGCATTTACGCAGGCGATGAAGTCCAGATAGCTCCATGCCTTCGGGACGCGCGTGGTGAGATTTTCGGCTCCGGATGCCGGGGAAAGATGGAGCAACTGTTCCATGCGCCTCCAGGAGTCGAAAGCTTGAGAATCGCCGGCCTTGTCTGCGCATCTGACAGCGAAAGCTGCCTCACGAATCTCCTGCCACACCGCAAACGAAACCGGATCTTGCGGCGGAAGGTTCTTAGTCCCCGGCTTCTTGCGAAAGATGCTCACAGGCCAGCCTCGTCTTTGTGAACCACGACGACCTTGGCCCATTCGGGCACGCCTGCGATGGACTCTCCGAATCCACCGACGAGGCTGTCATGGGCGGGTCGTACGGCAGCGACGATGACACGCACGGGCGGCTCTTCTTCTGGCCACGGCGTGTACGTGTCGGTGATCACCACCACCACGTCTGGTCTCGGCACGACTTCCGTGATCGCGCACTCGATGCCGACCCGCATGTCGGTACCACCTCGACCGGCGAGTACAGCGTGTCGGCCGTCGTGGACCCGCTGCACGCCACCGTGAACCGCGGCGTCCGTAGCGATGAAGGCGACCGTGGCGCCCATGGCCTGAGCGATGTCGCTGACTGTGCCGCGGACCAGAGCAAGGTCCTCTTCGCTCATCGATCCGCTCGTGTCTCCGACGATTGCGACGACAGGGACTGGACGCCGCATTGACGGCAGGAGCACGTCGGGGACGGCTGACTGTCGACGAGACGGGCGGCGGTAGGTGTGGATCACGAGTCCGGCGACGTCGTTGATGGCCCAACGGACTTCGCCAGCGATCTCCTGCTCCCAGGGAATCCTCACCGGACGCAGAACGTCGTCGGCCCACTCGACCCAATGTCCTGGAACGGTGCCACGAGACTTCTTCGCCTCGTCGCGAATGTCGCGAGCGACACGTTTTTCGATGTCGCGCCAGTCGGCGTTGTCGACTCCTTCTCCTCCACCCTGTGAGGGCGACGGATCCTCCCATGGCTGTTTCACTCCATGGGCAGCCGAACCGCACTTGTGGCGACCGTTCCAGTTGCCGTTGCTGTGCTGGTTCTGCGAGCCTCCTCCCTTTCCCGACTTGTTTTTCTTCTGGCCAGAGCCTTGGCCAGAGCCGGACTTGCCGTCGTCGGCACGGTTGCCGCTCTGTTCGGGCCCGTCACCACCGTCGTCGGAGCTGCCGAGCTGCTCGGAGATCTCCTTCGCGAGCGCCTCGCAGTGATCCATGATGTGGGCGTAGTAGACCTCCCAGACCTGGTTGTCTTCGCAGCCGATGTCTGCGGGAAACCACGGCTTGCCGGGAAGCGCCGGCAGATCCTTGCGCTCGGCAATCTCATCGCGGAGATCGTCGTTCAGCTCGCAGTCGGTCGCTATCTGAGCGATGTGCTGCGTTGCTTCTGTGACTCCCAGAGCACGCGCTCGCTCGTGGTGACGTCGCAGCACATGGCCGATCTCATGGAGCATGACTGCGGCCAGCTCCTCGACCGTCACCGAATGAACGAAGCTCGGGTTGTAGTAGAGACGTCCGAACTGATCGACGCCGCACGTTGGAACCCCGCGGCTTTCACGCGGTACGAGAGCGTAGAGTGCATGGCGGAAGTACCAGCGCAAGAAAGCAGCTCTGGCACGGGCAGCGCGCAGCTTTTCTGCTGCGGCCTGATCTGTCGGCTCCATTCGATTCTCCCTTATTGGGGACCTGTGCGTCGAATATAGTCAGCGCATGGAAAAACGCAAGCCCTAGTTGAGCGTGTTCTTCTCTTCGTTGTTGGGAACCGGGGCGTTCGGCGCGTCCAGTGTCGCGATGAACGAGCCGGGGATGCGGGCCTGGCAGGTGCGGCAGGTGAGGACCAGTTCGGAGTGCTCGCACCCTTGCGGGTTCACCACCATTTCGACCGGCAGGATGCTACGGAGGACGGTCGGGAGCTGATCCTGGTTGATGCCACGTGCGCTGAGCACCGAGACGGCTGACAGGTCGATCTCCTTGAAGCGGACCACATCGGCATGCTTGGTCAGTATCAGTGCGGCCTCCATGTGGGAGACTCGGCTTTCGGCACAGCGCGAGCACCGGATGGCGCGTGCAGCCTCGTCTGCCTGTGCCGGATTGAGGCGAGAGAAGTTCCAGTCGTAGATGGCGTCCCAGAGCCTGTTGATCGTCGTTTCCGAGGCGTTGGGCTCGCCTTCGATGAACTGCGCGAGCTGCACAGAGGCGACGAGAACACCTTCTGGATCGTCGATCTTGAGCAGGAGCTGCCGCAGCTTCTTGTACTGCTCGACGGCCCGTCGGCCGCAGCGCTGGGGAATCGTTGCAGGAAAGCTCGGATGGGTGTGTTTCTTGGTCATGCTGTGGAACTTGCTCGGTGTTTCTCGACGAGAGTCCGCAGAGCGTCGAGACGCATCTTGCGGGCTTCGGTGATGCGTTCGACGAGGCCATGTTGCATTGCGTAGCCGACGAGCTGGGTGCGTCCCTCGGGCTTCGTGATGGGGGCAAACCGCTTGGACGGAAGAGACTGTCCGGCGTCACGTTCCGCCCGGCGCCGGTTGTCGATCGGAATGGCCTCTGGGCTGTATGCGAGGCAGATTGCCTCGTAGACCTGGAAGACATAGGGGCCGAACAGGTCGTAGGGAGCGTTTGCCAGCCAGAAGATCTGATCGATCGTCAGGTCGGCCCATCCGTCGCCCACCTTGACCTCGGTGCGGCCGAGCCATGAGGTCAGCATGGACAAGGTTTCAGCGTCGGCTTGGAGCCGAGCCGTCTTCGCACCAGGCTGGCGCGCCGGAGCCGGCCGCATCATGGCGCGGCGCCACTCGTTGCCGCCCTCGTCGTACTCGGGGTGGTGCGCATCGGCGCTGCGAAAGATGTACGGCTCGACGTTCTCGAAGGACCAGCGCGTCGGGTCGAGAACGCGTCCGTCGGCGAGTCGAACCCAGCCGTGATGCACGAATGGCAGCT
>CAZXLQ010000382.1:0-3815 GCA_964641945.1 uncultured Clostridia bacterium | reverse complement strand
GGAACGGGCGATTCGAACGCTTTGGGCGATGGCGGAAGCGCCTGGGAGTCGAACCCAGCCCCCCCGCGTTCAGCGGGGAGCGACCGATTTTGAAGACCGGGAGGGCCACCGGGCCCCGTTCGCTTCCGTCGTGAGAAGCCGCCGGTCAGGTAGATCGGCGGGTGTAGCGTTCGTGATACAGCCGGCAGGGCGCAAACAGCCGACTGAAGGCGCGGAACCGCTGACGACACCCACGCCTGGAAGAAGAACCGAGAGGGGAGTTCCTGAAGATCGGCTGGTCCGTGGGGGCCGGGCCAGACCGATCAACAGCTCGGGCTCACCGACGAAAATCAGCCTTCGATCAGCCGCACGTCCGCCGCGCGAGGCCCCTTCTGGGATTCCTCGTTCGTGAACTCCACACGCTGGCCTTCCCGGAGCAGCTCGAACACCGCGCCTCTGACCGCACTGCGGTGGAAGAAATGCTCGATGCCGCTCTCGTCCCTGATGAACCCGAACCCCTTGTCGATCAAGAGGCGTGCGATGGTCCCGGTTGGCATACCTTTCTCCTCCGAGAGACTGATTCCTCCCCCAGCCTCAGGTCGCGGGCGCCAGCGTGACCATGACAGACTACCCCCTGAGAGGCAGCCACGAGACACGATGCGCCGGATACAGTGGCGCAAGTGTAGGAGCTTCGCACCCGGAAGTCAAGTATTCGGTGTGGTTTGGGGCCGGGATGGCACCGGTTACCCGGCCGGGCTGGTCGCCGCGTCCTTCTCCGGACTCTTCGGTGGCGGATAGGTGGACCAGAAATGCCGGCCGCACTTGGGACAGACCCAGTACTGGTCTGGGGTCCAGGCCGCGCCGGGTGCCGGGTCCTTCATTTCCATCTGCTGGCCGCAGCGCTGACACTGAATCCGCGGAAGCGCATCGCTCATGCGGGGATTCTAGCATCATATTCAGTAGACAGCAGACCGCAGACCGCAGACAGTAGACAGCAGAGAACAGACAGCCAATGGTGGTGGGACTGATTCTGGCGGCTGGCAAGTCGACGCGCATGGGACGACCGAAGGCCCTGCTGCCGATCGGCGAAGAGACCTTCGTGTCGCGCCTGGTCCGGACCCTGCAGCGCGCCGGACTGACGGATGTCATCGTCGTGACCGGCCCGGACGGTCCCGCGATCGCGGAGGCGCTCGACCGGGCGGGCACCTCGGCCAGGGTGACCCAGAATCCCGATCCGGATGGCGGGCAGCTGTCGTCGCTGCTCGTGGGCCTGGGCGTGGCGGATCGTCCGGGTGTCGAAGCCATCCTGATGGGGCCCGTCGATGCGCCGGCAGTCGCTCCGGGCACAGTCGAAGCCCTACTCGCGGCGTGGCGTCGAACGCGGGCGCCAGTCGTCAGGCCGGCGAAGGGCACACGACACGGCCATCCCGTGATCTTCGATCGGGCGCTGTTCGACGAACTGCGGCACGCCGACCCTGCCGTCGGCGCCCGCCAGGTGGTGCGGGCACGGCTTGCCGAGGTCGTCGACGTGGCCGTCGACGACTCCGGCGCGTTCGACGATATCGACACGCCCGACGACTACGCGCGCCTCATCGGCTCTGTTTGAGGAACTTGAAGAACTCGCCGTCGGTCGAGAGCAGCAGCAGGCTGTCGGCGGCCAGCGTGTTCCGGTACGTCTCCATCGTCTTCAGGAACTGGTAGAAGTCCGGGTCGCGCCCGTAGGCGTTGGCGTAGATCCGGGTGGCTTCACCATCGGCCTTGCCCATCACCTCCTGCGCCTCGCGGTAGGCCTCGGACTGGATGCCCTTGAGGTCGCGTTCCTTCTGACCGCGGATCTCGGCGCTCTTGCCCTGGCCTTCCGACCGTGACCGTTCGGCGATCCGGCGGCGCTCCGAGATCATGCGTTCGTAGACCTTCTGCTGGACCTCGGCCACGTAGTTCACGCGCTTGATCTGGACGTCGACCAGTTCGATGCCGAACTCGGCGACGATGCCGCGCGACTTGTTGAGGATGTCGCGGGTGATGCGGTCGCGGCCGATCGTGATCGGCCCGGCGACCTCCGCCTCTCCCATGTCGGCCCCGGCGTTCTCCTCGAACTCCGGAAACTCACGGCCGGTCGTGCGCACGACCTCGATCAGATCGTTGTTGGCGATCACGTTCCTGGTCTCGCCGTCCACGATGTCGTCGAGGCGCGACTGCGCGCCCCGCTCGTCCCGCACGCGCTGGAAGAAAAGCAGTGGGTCCTTGATCCGCCAGCGGGTGTAGGTATCGACCCAGATGTACTTCTTGTCCTTGGTCGGGATCTGGTTCGGATCGCCGCTCCACTCGAGCCACCGCTTGTCGAAGACGTGCACGGTCTGGACGAACGGCACCTTCACGTGAAGGCCGGGTGTCGTGATGGCCGAGCCGATCGGCTCGCCGAACTGCGTGATGATGACCTGCTCGGTCTCGCCCACGGTATAGACGGCGGATGAGACCACGACGAGCGCGAGGACGATGCCGACGATGAGCGTGATGCGCTTCACTGTTTTCCCTCCTGCTTGGCGTCGAGATTCAGGAGCGGCAGCAGGCCGCGCATCTGCTGATCGACGATGATCTTGCGTCCCGTCTTCGGCAGCACGTCGTTGAGCGTTTCGAGGTAGAGCCGCTTGCGTGTGACGTCGGGCGCCTTGCGGTACTCGTCGTAGATATTGATGAACCGGGCGACGTCACCCTGGGCGTTGTTGACTCGCTCGAGAGCGTACCCCTCCGCGGCCCGGACGACGCGCTCGGCCTCCCCGCGGGCGCTGGGCACGGTCTGGTTGTACTCGGCCCAGGCTTCGTTGATCAGGCGTTCCTTCTCCTGAATGGCCTGGTTCACTTCGTTGAAGGCGGGTTTCACCGGGTCCGGCGGGTTCACGTCCTGCAGGACGATCTGCAGGATCTCGAGCCCGGTCTCGTACCGGTCGCAGAGGTCCTGCAACTGATTCTTGGCATCGACCTGGATCTTCTCGCGGCCGACGGTCAGCACCTCGTTGACGCTGTGGTCGCCGACGACGGCCCTCATCACGGCCTCGTTCATGTCGCGGAACGTGTTGCCGCCGGTCACGCGGTTCTCCGCGTCGAGATTTCGGACCTTGAAGAGGTACTGGTACGGATCCCTCACCCGGTACTGGACGATCCACTCGACGACCGCCACGTTGAGGTCACCCGTGAGCATGAGCGACTCGGCGTTGGTGCTCTCATCCTGCCGGAACTCGGATCGCACCCCCGTGGCGCTGGTCCTGAATCCGAACTCCGCCTTGAGCTGCCGCTGCACCGGCACTCTGGTGATCGTTTCGATGAAGGGCAGCTTCAGGTGCGGTCCGGGCTCGGAGATGCGGTCGAAGGCCCCGAAGCGCTGGACGACGGCCACTTCGTCGGCGTTGACCTGGTAGTAGCAGGACAGCACCACCAGGAGCACGAGGACCACGATGGCCGCCCTGCGGAGGAGCCCGCCGCGGTTCCCGAGCGAAAAGCGCGGCAGTTTGCCGACGTCAATGATGCTGCGCGTACGCTGCTGCCACTCGTGCACATCCATAGACGGTTCCTTTCGTGGTGCCGGCGGAGCACGGAGCATCGTGGCCAGCCGGCAGGGCAGAATCGCGAACTAGGGTCCGGCGCCCATCGCCCCTGGGCCTGCCAACCGTAGCGATGACTGGACGTGAAGAGGAGGTTCACCGTCGCTCGGCTCAGCAGCCCGGCCAAGCGATCGTGGACGACCTCCGCGTGATCGCGGAGCGGAGATTGATGGTGGACCTGACCGGGATCGAACCGGTGACCTCCTGAATGCCATTCAGGCGCGCTCCCAGCTGCGC
>CAZXLQ010000381.1:0-3824 GCA_964641945.1 uncultured Clostridia bacterium | reverse complement strand
TCGAGCTGTTCACGATTCCGGGACTGGTATGCCGCCCACAATCGTCGCTCACGCTCGACGGCTTCGTGCGAATCGACGTCATCAGGCGACGTCATCGCCCCGCGCCAGCGGCCTGCGGCAATCCCGGCCGCCGTACGTGAATCTGCACGTCGCTCTCCGGACAGATCTTGCGGATCTCGGATCGGAGCTCGGGCGTCAGATGCACTCGAACAAACCGGTTCGGCTGAATCCGGGCCCGCGAACCATCCGCCAGTCCCAGGACGAACTCCACGTCGCACTCGCCGCGATGCCGGTCGAGCAATGCGTGTAGCTGCTCGATCCGCTCGGCAGTCATTGCCGCCGCAGGGGCGTGCACGGCGATTGCGCGCGCCTCTCTCTCGCGAAGGTCGTCGAGGGCGCGAATCTCCTCGGCGATGACCGTGGAAGCGCCATCGTCGGTTCGCTCGAGCCGTCCGGTCACGAGCACCGCGGCTTCGGCCACGATGCAACGGGACGAGTTCTTGAACGTCTCGGGCCACGCGACCACCTTGACGCTCCCTGAACCGTCCTGAAGCTGGAACAGCGCGAACCGGTCGCCTTTCTTCGTGTTTCGAACCGCCAGGTCGTTGACGAGTCCGCCAAGCTTGACGGTTTCACCAGCCCCCACATCCGTCAGGCCCGCGACGTCCGACGTCGCGAATTCCTCGAGCGCCACGCGATATCGCGCCAGGGGATGCCCGGTAATGTAGAAGCCGAGCGTCTCTTTCTCGTGCGTGAGCAGATCGAGCTGAGACCACTCGTCGACGTCCGGGAGCACGGGATCCGGAGAGGCCGCCTCCAGATCCGCCATCGCGAACAGGCCAACCTGGCCGGTCGCACGGTCGCGTTGTGCGCGCGCGCCGGACTCGACCGCCGAGTCGATCGCAAGGAAGAGCTGGCGCCGCTTCTTGCCGAATGCATCGAAGGCTCCGGACTTGATCAGACATTCCGCGACGCGCTTGTTCAGGGCCTTCGAGTCGACACGCTCGCAGACGTCGTGCATCGATCGGAACGGCCCTCCCCGATCGCGGGCCTCGACGATTGCCGATACCGCCGACTGTCCCAGTCCCTTGATGGCCGTCAGGCCAAACCGAATCTGTCCGCCAGCCGGAGTGAACAGGAACGTGCTGATGTTGATGTCGGGAGGGAGGACCTCGATACCGCCGGCGCGAAGCTCGGCAATGTAGCGCGAGACCTTGTCTGAGTTGTCGAGCTCGTTCGACAGCACGGCCGACCAGAAGTGCGTCGGATAGTGCGCCTTCAGATACGCAGTCTGGTAGGCAAGCAGCGCATAGGCGACGGAGTGCGATTTGTTGAAGGCATAGTCGGCGAATCCCTCGAGCATCTGCCAGAGTTTCTCGAGCTTCGTCCGGTTGTAACCGCGTGACGCTCCTTCGTCGATGAATCGGGCCTTGTGCTTGTCGAGCTCGTCTCTCTTCTTCTTGCCCATGATCCGACGGACGATGTCCGCTTCGCCGAGCGAGTAGCCGGCAAGGCACTGGAAAATCGCCATCACCTGTTCCTGGAACACGACGATGCCGAGCGTCGGTCCGAGAATGTCCTTCAGAACCGGAAAATCGAAGACGACCTTCTTGCGCCCGTGCCGGCGGTCGATGAAGTCGTCGACCATGCCAGAGTCGATTGGACCCGGCCGGTAGAGCGCGTTGAGCGCCGCCAGATCGTCGATTCCGTCAGGGCCCAGCTTTCGGCAGATCTCCTTCATCCCACTCGACTCGAACTGGAAGATCGCGTCGGTTCGGCCCTCGCCGAAGAGCTTGAGGGTCTCGGGATCATCGAGCGGTATCGTCGAAAGGTCGAGCCGGACACCGCTCTCACGCTCGATCGTCGAGAGACAGTCCTCGATGATCGTCAGCGTCGTCAGCGCGAGGAAGTCCATCTTGAGCATGCCGGTCTTCTCGAGATCCGACATCGCGTATTGGGTCGTGATTTCGTCCTTCGCCGACTTGTACACCGGGACGAGCTCGTGGATAGGGCGGGGAGATATGACAACGCCGGCGGCGTGTACCGACGCGTGCCGCGAGCATCCCTCCAGCCGCCTGGCGAGATCGATGAGCTGACGGATCTGCTCGTTCTGCTCGATCTCGGCCTTGAGGTCGGGGTTCTGCTCGATGGCATCCTCGATCGATACGTTCCGGCCCCGAACCGGCGGCGGGATCATCTTCGCGATCCGGTCGACCTCCGAGAATGGAATCTCGAGCGCACGTCCGACATCCTTGATTGCCGCCTTCGAGGCCATCGTGCCGAAGGTGATGATCTGCGAGACGTGGTCCCGTCCGTAATAGTCGGAAACGTACTTGATGACCTCACCACGACCCCGCACGCAGAAGTCTATGTCGATGTCGGGCATCGAAACGCGCTCGGGATTGAGGAACCGCTCGAAGAGCAGGTCGTATTGCAGCGGGTCGACGTCGGTGATCTTGAGGCAATACGCGACGAGTGAACCCGCGGCACTTCCACGACCCGGGCCGACAGGGATGTGCTGTTCCTTAGCGAACCGGATGAAGTCCCACACGATGAGGAAATACCCGGGGAACCCCATCTGGTTAATGACACGAAGCTCGTGCTCGAGCCTTTCCTCGTATTCCGATCTCGCGTGCTTCAGGCCGGGCGCGTGATTGAGGTTTGTTTCCCAGCGCTCGAGCAGCCCGAGACGCGCGACCTCGGCGAAGTACGACTCGACCGTATGGCCGTCCGGAACCCTGAAGTTCGGCAGGTGATGTTCCCCGGTCGGAAGTGTCAGGTCGCAGCGCTCGGCGATCCGGACGGTGTTCTCGAGAGCTTCCGGAAGGTCGTGGCCGAACAACTGCCACATCTCTTCCTGTGAACGGAAGTAGTGATCGGGGCTGTAATGAAGGTTGACCTGACTGACGGGCTTGCCGGTGCCGATGGCGAGGAGCGTGCGGTGGGCCTCGAAGTCCTCCCGGTTGAGGAAATGCGAGTCGTTCGTCACGGCGAGTGGCACGCCGGTTCGCGCCGAGATGTCGAACAGGCCACGATTTACCCGGTCCTGGACGTCGATCCCGGATTGTTTCTGGACTTCGAGGAAGTAGTTGCCCTTGCCGAGAATCTCCTGGAACAGGTTTGCCTGTGTCTCGGCCTCGGCGGCTTGATCGTGCATCACGAGTTGCGAAGGCACCCCCGACAGGCAGGCCGACAGCCCGATCAGCCCCTTGCTGTGCTGGGCCAGCAACTCGCGATCGATCCGCGGCTTGTAGTAGTAGCCGCCCGTATAGCCGAAGCTCGTCAGCTTTACGAGGTTGCGGTAACCATCGAGATCCGACGCGAGAAGGATCAGGTGGTTCATGCCCTTGGGCCGGTCGGGCTCACCACGGTCCGTGTGACTGCCACGGGCCACGTAGACTTCGCATCCGATGATCGGCTTCACGCCGACCTTGCGCATCTCCGTATAGAACGAGACGGCGCCGAACATGTTGCCGTGGTCCGTCATGGCGACGGCTGGCATCTGCATCTCGGCGGCCTTGGCGGCGAGCTTCTTGATCTGAATCGCGCCGTCGAGAAGGCTGTAGTCCGTGTGTAGATGAAGGTGGACGAACTGCCTGTCAGCCATCGCAGCGTTGCTCGCAGAAGAGTTGGATTTTTCTCCCGTACGACGGACGGGCCACCTCATTGAGCCTCAACAGGTGGTGTAATGGCAAGGGGGTATCCACAACCCCTTGTCGGTCAGAGGCATGGCGTCCCCGTTGCCCTCTCCCGCTCCCCGCTCATGGAGCCGCGAGCGGTAGCGAGCCGATCCGAAGAGCACACGGCTGAACACAAGTCACCGG
>CAZXLQ010000380.1:0-3842 GCA_964641945.1 uncultured Clostridia bacterium | reverse complement strand
GGCCCCTCGTAATCCCGAGCAACTCGCGGAGCGTTCGCGGCCCATCCTCCGGCCGCACGAGTCTTTCCCGGCTCAGTCGCACCCTGACCTCCTCCGCGCGAAGCGCGCCGCCCGTCACCGGATACCGGTCGATCTGGCGACCTCCGAGGCGCTGCATAACCGCGACTGACGCCGTATTCGTTGCGTCCGCCGTCCAGTCCACCGCCCGCAACAGCAACCCGTCGAACGCCAGGAGCAGCATCGCATAATTCGCCATCGTCATCGTCCCGCGCCCACGCGCCTTCCGGCGCTGCCAGTAACCCAGGTGCCCCTGTACCGCATCGGGCCTCAGCTCGATGACTCCCGCAAACTCGCCGTCCCGCTCCACGAGGTATCGATAGGCACGCCTGGACCTCGCCAGCCCGTCTGCCTCGAATGCCCAGACCGGTGTCCCGGCGCGCATCTCGGCGGCCGATTCGATCTTCAGCCACGCCGCAATCTCGTTCGTGATCGCGCGGCTCACCCGCCCGGTATGCGACGGCTGCACAGGCTCGAGCACGAGCCCCCACGGTGTCCATTCGAGCGGCCGCCACCACGCCGGTCCTTCCGAATCCGATCGGTCCGTTGCCACAAATACCCCTTGCACTTCGACTTCCGGGAGGGTCGGGTATAATAGCGCACTTTTTCACGGAGGCTCGGGAATGGCTTCGGAAGACCTTGACGCTCAGGACGCCTCGTTGACAGCCGAGGAATCGCAGCTTCGCCACGACCTGTCCTTGCTGCACGACGAGTTGCACGGAAACCTCGGGCGCGACGTCCATCACCACGCGGACGCCATCGCGAACATCGAGAAGCGCATTCGCACCATCGTCCTGCGGCTCACCCAGCTCGAACGCGAGCGAATCGAGCTCAACATCGCCCGCAGCCTCTAGTCGCGCGCCGGTCGCAGCCACCGCCAGCCAGAGGTCACGAAGACCCCAAGGGCAACGAGAATCTGGCTAGCTAGGAGCAGCACCGAGACCCCGTGCAGCCGGCCAAACTCCAGGCGCCTGGGATCGTCGACGGCTACCTCGTCGATAACGCCCATTGCGGTGCGCAACGCGTCGAGCCTGGCCGACACGACACCGTGAGCGACGAACGAGAGGACTCCGAGCACGATCACGAGAATCGCAACCACCAACGTCGAACGATTGCGGACGTTCGGCTCCGCGAGAAACAGGAGGACGAGGGCGACGATCGCCATCGCAACTCCCGACTGGTTCAACGTCCCGAGCGCGATCCGGACTACGCTCCCCGCCAACTGCCGCCCCGGCAAGCCAGGTTGATCTGCAAGCGCGGCGAAGGCGGCAGGAGCCGCCACGGCGGCGAAATACACCATCGCGCCGATCCACAAACCCAGGACGAGCAGGAAGGCCAGCCTTGCCGCAACCCGTCCGGAGTCGATGCCTGAATCCGACACTGCCGCCGTCACTCCACTGCCGGCGCGGCGAGCTCGACGAGCGTCGGCACTCCAAATCCCGAAGCCCCGCGCGCAATGCAGGGCCGGTCGTCCTCTATCCACGCCGTTCCGGCGATATCGAGATGCGCCCAGGGCGTCGACCCGACGAACTCGCGAAGGAAATACCCCGCCGTGATCGTACCAGCCGCGCGTCCACCAAGGTTCTTGATGTCGGCGATGTCCGACTTGACCTGCTCCCGGTACGCCTTGTCCATTGGCAACTGCCAGAGCTTCTCTCCGACGCGGCCGCCGGCGGCAAGAATGTCGTCAGCCCACGCCTGATCGTTCGACATCAACCCCGCATAGACGTGCCCGAGCGCGATCACGCAGGCGCCGGTGAGCGTCGCCAGGTCCACGAGACGTGTAGCGCCGAGCTCCTGGGCGTACGTCAGTGCGTCGGACAACACGAGCCGGCCCTCGGCATCCGTGTTCAGGACCTCAATGGTTTTTCCGGAGTAGCCTCGCAGCACGTCACCGGGCTTGATCGCCCGGCCCGACGGCATGTTCTCTGCCGCCGCGATGACTCCGAGCACTCGTCGATTGGGACGAAGCTTCGCAATGGCGCTCATCGCCCCGACCACGGCACCGGCGCCACACATGTCGTACTTCATCCACTCCATACCCTCGCGGGGCTTGATCGAGATTCCGCCCGAATCGAAGGTGATGCCCTTCCCGACGAATCCCCACGTCTCTCCGACCGCCTCGCCCTCGGGTTCGTATCGGACGACGATGAGTCGAGCCGGTTCCTCGCTCCCGCGGGCTACGCCAAGCAGCGCGCCCATCCCCATTTCCTTGAGCCTGGACTCATCGAGAATCTCGCAGCTGAGTCCGTTCGCCGCGGCCATCTCGGCAGTTCGCTCGGCGAGCATCGGAGGCGTGAGGTGATCGCCGGGCTCGTTGCCCAGCGAACGCGTCAGGTTCATGCCGTCCGCGATGATCCGTCCACGCTCGGCGCCGCGTCTGACGTCGGCTTCGCGCTCGGTCGAGGTCTGGATCGTCACCGATTCGACGTGCAGGTCGTTACGGTCCTCGGTCTTGTAAGCCGAGAGATCGACGGCGGCGATTGCGACTGCCTCCGCAGCCATTTCGCCGAACCGTATCGCTGAGCCCTCGCCGCGGTCGGCAACAGCGATCGCCGAATGACGCTTGCCCCGCATGAACCGAACGCCGGTCATGAAGGCACGGCGAATCTGTTCCAGCGGCGACGTCGCCGGCTCTCCCATTCCGACGAGGACGAGCCGCTTTGCGGCGATTCCAGCCGGAGCGTGAAGGTAGGTGACTTCGTCGCGTCGGCCGTGCAGGTCGCCCGCATCGACGAGCTCCCGGAGGGCCCCACCGAGCGCGGCATCGAGTTCCGCGAGCGGTCCGTCGGCAATGGCTTCGTTACGATAGAGCGGGACGATGAGGACGTCGGCCGGCGTTGCGTTGAGCGAGGCTGCAAGAATATCGGTTTTCACCGCGTCGGACTCCTTGACCTGTCGTGTCGAAAGTTTGTCAGTCTACCGGTTTTGCCAGGCCGCTCCAAGCGATGCACTCTGTCGGCCAGCGGCGTTCAGACATCGACGGGCGGTGCATCCGAATCGTCGGCGACGTCGTCGACATCGAGGTGGAAGTGCAGTGTCGCTCGTCGCTGGCGCTCGTCGAGCAACAGAAAGAGCTTCTTGTCCACTGCGTCACAGAACGCCTCGACCAGCGGCCGCGACTTTCCGGTCCGTTCCTCGAGCTTTCGCATCTCGGCTTCGCTCCAGCCGTTGCGGCGCATTACGATTCGTCCACCGCCGGTACGGCTCCGGCCAGGATCGACGCCAGCGACGCCGCGACGACGGAGCGCGGAACGACGACGTCGCAGCCAGCCGCCTTCGCCGCATCCCGGACCGCGACCTGCACGTGCGGAAAGAACCCGACGATCCGTGTCCCGGCCAGCCGCGGCTCGGCCTTCAGACGTCGAATGAGCTCGACCGGATCGAGCCGCCCGTCGACGAGGTCGATGACGACCGCATCGGGAAGGAACTCGAGCGCTCGCGAGACGACGTCGGCGGAGTTGGCCGCGGACGAGATTTCGGCTCCAGCGTGACGCGCGGCGTCCTGCAGCTTCGACCTGAAAAGCAGGTCCGGCACGGCGATGAGGAGTTTCGGGGCCATCATGAAGAAAGGGCCCCGCCGTTCGCGACGGGGCCCACGTGTCGTTATCCGGCGACTATGCGCCGCGCGTCACGTTCGCAGCCGCAAGGCCTTTCGGACCCTGAGTGACCTCGAACTCGACAGTGTCGCCCTCGCCGAGGGTGCGGAATCCGTCCGCGACGATCGCAGTGTGGTGGACGAACACGTCGCCACCGCCTTCGCGCTCGATGAAACCGAATCCCTT
>CAZXLQ010000379.1:0-3852 GCA_964641945.1 uncultured Clostridia bacterium | reverse complement strand
CGGTCCGATGCCTGTCCGTGGGACGCTCGCTACCGCTCGCGGCTCGGAAAACGGGGTCAGCGACGAATGTACTCCCGCAGATACCGGCCCGTGTGCGATGCCTCGACCGCTGCGATCGACTCCGGCGGACCGATCGCCACGATCTCGCCCCCGGCGTCACCGCCCTCCGGCCCGAGGTCGATCACCCAGTCCGCAGTCTTGATCACGTCGAGGTTGTGCTCGATGACGATCAGCGTGCTGCCCGAATCGACGAGGCGGTAGAACGCCGTAAGCAACTTGTTGATGTCGTCGAAATGCAGACCCGTCGTCGGCTCGTCGAAGATGTAGAGCGTCTTCAGCGGAGACTTCCGGCTCAGATACGACGCGAGCTTGACCCGTTGCGCCTCGCCGCCCGACAGCGTTGTCGCCGACTGTCCGAGCCGCAGGTAACCAAGTCCGACGTCGTCCAGCACCTGCAGCCTCGACAACACGCGGGCTGTATCCGAGAAGTACCCCATCGCCTCGCGGACCGTCATCGAAAGAACGTCGTGGATGTTGCGCCCCTTGTGCCGGATCTCGAGCACCGACGACTTGAAGCGCATGCCCTTGCACTCCTCGCAGACGAGCTCGACGTCGGCAAGGAACTGCATTTCCTTCACTTCCACGCCGTTCCCCTGGCAACGCTCACATCGTCCGCCGGTCACGTTGAACGAGAAGTGCGACGCGTCGAATCCGCGGGCGTGCGCCTCCCGCGTCGAAGCGAATACGTCGCGGATCGCGTCGTAGACCTTTATATAGGTCACGGGGTTCGAGCGCGGCGTCCGGCCGATCGGCGACTGGTCGACCATCACGACTTCATCGACGAGGTTCTCACCGTCGATCCGGCTGTAGGCACCCACCGGGCCGGTCCATTCGCCCTTCAGCTTCCGTAGCGCCGCATAAATCACGTCGTGAACGAGCGTCGACTTGCCGGATCCCGACACCCCGGTAATGCATGTCATCACGCCGAGCGGAATCTCGACGTCGATGCCTGTCAGGTTGTGCTCTCGCGCGCCGAAGACCCGCAACATCTTGTTCGCGTGGATCTTGCGGCGCTCGCGCGGCATCTTGATCTCGAGGTCGCCGCGCAGGTACTTGCCTGTCAACGACTGCTCCGAGCGCAGGAGCTCGGCCGCGGAGCCTGCGAAAATCAGTTCGCCCCCGTGTTCGCCGGCGCCCGGCCCGATGTCGAGGATCTCGTCGGCTTCGAGGATCATCTGCGGTTCGTGTTCGACGACGAGTACCGTGTTGCCGATGTCGCGCAGGTTCTTGAGGATCGCTATGAGTCTTCCGTTGTCTCGGGGATGCAGTCCGACCGACGGCTCGTCGAGGACGTATAGCGCGCCGACGAGCGAGGATCCGAGATTCGTCGCCAACTGAATGCGCTGGGCCTCGCCGCCCGAGAGTGTCGATGCCAGTCGATCGAGCGACAGATAGTCGAGGCCAACCTCACTCAGGAATCGCAGCCGGTCGCGCACTTCGGCGAGAATCCGATCCGCGATCGCCATTTCCTCGGTCGTCAGCTCGAGTCGCTCGAAGAAGTGCGCGGCGTCGCGGACGGCGAGCTTGCAGATCTCGGGCAGCGACCGCTTCCCGACTTTCACATCCCGGGCCTCCTGTCGGAGCCGGCCTCCCCGGCAGTCCGGACAGAGCGTGTACCCGCGGTACTTCGACAGGAAGACGCGAACGTGGAGCTTGTATTTCTTCGTCTCGAGCCAGTCGAAGAAGCCGCGCACGCCCTCGAAACCCATGTCGGAATCGCCGGCGTAGATCATCTCCTGCTGGTAGTCCTCGAGCTCGGCGAAAGGAACCTTCGTCGGAACGCCCTGTTCCTTTGCGAAGCCGAGCATCTGCTTCTGGATCCACTCGTATTGCGGCTTCGTGAACGGCTCGACCGCGCCCTCGGCGAGCGATTTCTGCGGATTCGGAATGACGAGGTCGAGGTCGAGCCCGATCGTATTCCCGAACCCCTGGCACGTCGGACACGCGCCGAACGGATTGTTGAAGCTGAAGAGGCGCGGCTCGGGAGCTTCGTACACGATCGCGCAGTGTTTGCACTCGAAGCGCTCCGAGAAGGTCAACGTCCGCCGGTCGTCGCCCGCGGTTTCGATGGCGGCCTGGCCGTGGCCTTCCCGGTAACACGTTTCGAGCGAATCGACGAGCCGTCCGCGCACTTCCGGGCCGACGACCAGCCGGTCGACGAGAACCCAGGTGTTGTCGAACGACGCCTCGGCGAAACTGTCCGGCGTCTTCAGGTCGATGATCTCGCCGTTGCGGTAGAGCCGTGTGAAGCCGCGCGCCATCAGGCTCATGAGGTGCGCGGTGACCCGTTTTCGATCAGCGCCCGTGGTATCGGCGGCGGCCTTGCGTCGGGTTGGCCGGACTACGGCCGGCTCGGGGATTCCCGCGGCTGCGGGGAAAAGCACGTAGAACCGGGCGCCCGTCGGCAGTGCGAGAACCTGGTCGGCGATAGATTCCGGGTTGTCGCGCGTGACTACGCGTCCGCAGTGGCGGCAGATCGTGGTCCCGATGCGCGCGTAGAGCAGCCGCAGGTAGTCGTATATCTCGGTCTGTGTCGCAACGGTCGAACGGGGATTGCGTGTGGAGTTTTTCTGCCGGATCGCGATCGGCGGGCAGATGCCGGTGACCTCGTCGACGTCGGGCTTGTCCATCCGCTCGAGGAATTGACGGGCGTAGGCCGACAGCGACTCGACGTAGCGGCGCTGCCCCTCGGCATAAATCGTGTCGAACGCAAGCGACGACTTTCCGGATCCCGAGACGCCCGTCACGACGGTCATCCTGTTGATCGGGATGTCGAAATCGATGTTCTTGAGGTTGTGCACGCGGGCGCCGCGCACGGAAATCACTTCGCGCTCGCCGTCCGATGTGTCGCCGGCATCTGGTGCGCCGGCTCTCTCCACGAGTTCCGTTGTCATTGTGATGACCCCATGTCCGCTCCGAGACGCGGGCACGAACCCCGAAGTGTACCAGCAGCGAAAACCGGCCGGCCAGCCGGCGGCGAAACCGGCGGCGGACTTCTCCCGTAGAGGTGGGTGAGCCAAGGTACGCTCGAGAACCTGACGAGGAGGACGACCGAATGATGTGGAGTACGAACCGGATCGCGGCAATTGCAATCACGCTGACTTTCGCTTCGGGGATCGTTGCGATGGCTGGCGGAGGGCCGCGGGAGCAGGGGTCGAAGAAGGCGTGTCCTCCGGCGCTCGATTTCGTGACGAAGACGATCGACGGCGCGGACAAGAGCCTCTGCGACTACTCGGGCAATGTGGTCGTGATCGTCAATGTCGCGTCGAAATGTGGCTACACCCCGCAGTACAAGGGTCTCGAGGAGCTCAACGCGAAGTACCGTGAGCGCGGACTGCGGGTGCTCGGTTTTCCGTCGAACGACTTTGGCGGCCAGGAGCCGGGAACCGAGGCCGAGATCAAGGAATTCTGCACGTCGAAGTTCGGCGTGACGTTCGACATGTTCTCGAAGGTGACGGTGAAGGGTGAGGGCAAGACGCCGCTTTACGCGTTCCTGACGGCAGGGGGCGGCGATCCGTCGCTCGCGGGCGATGTGAAGTGGAACTTCCAGAAATACGTGATCGACCGCAACGGCAAGCTCGTCGGCGTCTTCTCGACGAAGGTCGACCCGATGTCACCGGAGTTCACGGCGGCGATAGAGAAGCTCCTCTAGAACCACGACAGCGCGGTAGATTCCGCGACCGCGGCGCGGTAGATTCCGGCGACCGCTTCGCGGTAGATTCCGCGACCGCGGCGCGGTGGATTCCGGCGACCGCTTCGCGGTAGATTCCGGCGACCTCGGCGCGGTAGATT
>CAZXLQ010000378.1:0-3860 GCA_964641945.1 uncultured Clostridia bacterium | reverse complement strand
GGAAGACCGCGACGAGCAGCAGCGGCAGGCCGAGCCCGAAGGCGATGGTCGGGTTCTCGCGGATGAATTTTTTCATGCAGGTCGCTCCGGTCCCGGTGGCTCGGGGGCGTGCCAGTCCGAGCGGGGGAGCATAGCAGCGGGATCGTGGGCCAGATGGTCGTCATCGTTGGCGAACATCACGAGTTTTCCGCGGGCGCTTCCCGGCTCGCGCTGCGGGCGCTGTGCGGGTGCGGTGTCGACAGGCTTCACGCCATGGCGCTGTTCGAGAAACGCGATGAAGTCCAGCCTGTCGGCCGCGTTGCTGATCAAGTACGCCGCGCGGCCTTCGGGCAGCCACTTTCGTAGGTCTGCCGTGCAGAGTTCCAGGCCCCGTCTCGTGCTGGACAGTTGGTGGTTCAGCTCCTAACCTGCAATCGTTGGGCCGAAAGAAAACCCGCAAGGAGGGGAGCGTATGGTCGTAGGCTCTCGTCAGCTTGTGCCATTGCATTGGACGGGGAGTTGCAATGCAGGATCTCAACTATTTCGACGCCGTTCTCGCAATTACGGACTCGGCGATCAACACCGGCTTCAAGCGGGTGTTCGGAACGAGCGGGGCCTTCGACGATCTCGAGATCGACATCGATCCCGACCACGGTGTCAAGGTGACTGCGAGCTTCGGGGCGCCGACGATCACGCTCCTGAGCAGCAATGCGGCCGCGATCACGCTCCCGATCACCTCGGGGACGTACCACGCGGCCGGGAAGTACAACCTCAAGACGAAGCAGATCGATACGGTCACGACTACGCTCGACGGCAAGTCACTCTCGTTCCATGTGGATGTGGTTCGGCTAGTGCGCGAGCGCGCGCAAATCCATGAGGCGAACTTCACGATCCAACAGCTCTACCTCGACCTCACGTCGATACGCGCCATTGATACGTCCGACTTTCCCGTGTCGATCGACGACGACGCCGATGTCGGCCAGATCGTGTCCGCATGGGTCGCACAAGCGCACAAAGTCAGCCCCACCAGCAACAAAGCACGCCTTTCGGCCGGGCACATAACCGTTCCGGCAGTCTTCGATCCGACGGGTTCGCCGCTGCTACCGAGTCACGGCTCGTTTTCGGTCACGCTCGCGCCCCCGCCTGCCGGAGGTAGCAATATCGCCGTCTCTGGCGACCTGAACTTCCTGCTCATGATGGGCGGACGCAGCCTGCCCTCGGCAGCCACCGCCGGGACGTTCGCGTCGCCCTGGGTGCCGCGACCTGTCGATGGTCGCCCACCGGAGCACGATGGCGTATTCGTGATCTCGGACTTCCTGCTCCTTGAGGCGATTGCAGTTCCGATCCTGCGCGATAAGTTCAAGCTCGATTCGAGCAAGTTCTCACTCACCCGCGATGCCAACGGCCACGGGCGAATCAGTCTGACGACGCCGCATCCGCTGGGAGACGACGTCACGATGACTGCGTGTAACGTGTGGGTCGATCGGGGCGGCAGCGGCGAGATCGTGTTCGAGGTGCATGCGGAGAAGTCCGAACGCCTGCAGATCAAGCATGTCGACCTGAGCGTGCTCGCCGTCATCATCCCGCAGATCCGAACCCTTGCTCTCAAGGTTTCGCCGAACGCGAAGGGGGACCTCGCCTTTTCGATCTCACGTGACCAGACGGAGAAGCAGACCGTCCGCATCGACCCGAACTTCACGGTGTCGGGTATCGCCGACCTTGCGAAGTACCTCATGCTGGTCCCCGCAGTGTTGCTCGGACCCATCTTTGGCGTCGTCTATGCTGCAACGACGGCGATCGCCGATGCGATCAAGTCCGCCACGACCGACGAGGACGAGGTCGGCGAATACCTGAATGGTCTGGATGGCACGCTCAAGGAGAGTGCTAACGCCAGCGTCGAACTCCCGGGCACATCCGTACTGGCCTTCAGCGCATCGCGGTTCGCCGGGCCGCTCCTGATGTTCGACGCGGACTACATCGATCCGCCCGAACTGATCCAGCCCGAGCATCCGCCTTTCTCTATTCCCGATTTTCCGAGGATGGGTGAAGGAGACCGTCCGGTAGCCACCTCGGACAGGACCACTCCGGTTGTCGTCGGGGAGGCGCTGATGACCTACCGCATGGTCAACGATCCCGACCTTGTGGGGCGTCAGGCCACCGAGAACCCTTACTACATCCTCAGGCGGGAACAATATTGGAAGCGGTTGTACCACAAGGGTTGGCAGCCGCACACGGAGGCGCGCGACACTTCTCAGTGGCGGGTCAGCATGTCGGCGGAGGACACGACGTCCATGTCCAAGACCGCCGGCATGCGGATCACGGCGGGATGTCGGCTCGCCTTCAATGATTACGTCTCGGCCGAGGTGCAGACGGAAATCGCCAACGAACTCCGGATGGAGATCGACCATACCGCGCGTTCAGAGGTGGAGCAAACCCACACGGAAGAGGTGACGCACCAGGCGACGGACTGCGCATATACCGTCTCAATCTGGAGCATCGTCGACCGCTTCACGCTCTTGCGCGCGGATCGCTACTGCGTGAAGACCTGGGAGTATGTCCACGGCGACGATCATGTCGAGGTCGACGTCCATCCTCCGAAGGAGAAGACGAGCAGCGGCGGCGAATTCGATCCGAGCTCGTTCGAGACCTCGCTGAACGGCGACGGATCCGGCGCGATGGCTAGCACTGCCGCCCCAAGCAACCCACGCTGAAACCACTGAAGAAGGAAGCGTACGATGCCGATCAAGGACCCGTTTGCTGAAGTCAAGAAGAAGTTCGTGGAGAACGACCTGCGAACCATCTGGCGCGCGATGAAGCAGACCGCGCTGAACCAGGTGCAGGCCGACATCGGTTCCAAGGCCCGCGCAAATCTTGAGGGCCAGTTCAACCAGGGTCTCGGCCCGAAGCTGGAGCAGTGGGCGGACGAGGCGTCGCAGTTGCCGAAGATCAAGCGTGCCCAGCTCGAGGAGACCTACGAAGACATCAACAGGATCATCTCGAGCTACCGATCGGGAATCAAGAACACCAGTATCAAGGGCACGAAGTCCGCGATGATCTTGGACCGCACGCTGCAAGGTCTGAAGGAGGAACTCGACCGTCAGGTCCAGTGGTACAAGGACGTCGGCCTCTGGTGAAATCGCCCTTGCCTGCGTCGTTCGGAGGTGGCCAGCGCTCTTTTAGGGGGGGCCGTTCACGAAACGGAGAAATCGTGCGCGAAGCCCTCCCGGTCACTCGCAATACCCTGTCTGCCCCTTCCCCAGAGCCCATCGCAGCGCTGCAGCTTTCGCTTGCCGCGAATGCAGTGCCCGACAGTCCGAGACCACGACTGGGATTGGCGTGGCCAGTGGGGCTTGCGACCGACTGGCTGTATGCGTGCCGGCAAGTGTGCTCGGCTCGCTTGCCGAGGTTTCGAGCCCTTTCCGTTTGCAGATGGGGGATCACCGTTTTTTGCTTGCGATGAGCAGAGACTCCATCTGGTTCAACGTGCGCCTGTCGATGTAGCGCAACCCCGCGCGGTGTTTCAGGACGAACGCCGCAGCAGCGCCAGGCGGATGCGCTCGATGGCGTGGGAGGGGCTCAAGCCCTTCGGGCAGACCTCGGTGCAGTTCATGATCGTGCGGCAGCGGTAGAGGCGATAGACGTCGTCGAGGAAGTCGAGGCGCTCGGCGCTGGCGGTGTCGCGGCTGTCGGCGATGAAGCGGTAGGCCTGCAACAGGCCCGAAGGCCCGATGAACTTGTCCGGATTCCACCAGTACGACGGGCAGAACGCACTGCAGCAAGCGCACAGGATGCATTCGTACAGCCCGTCCAGGCGCTCGCGCTTGGCCGGGGTCTGCAGCCGCTCGCGCTCGGGCAGGGGCTCGTCGTTGATCAGCCAGGGC
>CAZXLQ010000377.1:0-3886 GCA_964641945.1 uncultured Clostridia bacterium | reverse complement strand
ACTCGCCCGCGCGCGACCCACGGCTATTCTATCGACCGCTCCGCGGTCGCGGACTCACGCGCCGATGTCGCGGCGTACTCGGCCACTCTCCGCCCGTTTCATCCCAGGGGGTACGCCGCAGGCGTATGTGGATTTTTCTAAGCACGACCGGAATCGGGAACGAAGGCAAACCCAAGGCCGCACCCGGTCCCGGGTCCATTCGCGACTCGGAATTCGCTACCCGTTCCAGTCTCCGACAATCGGTGATCCGCCTCCCGCGCCGAAGCCGAACACGACATCAGCCGGCCCCGAGCCATTCAGGTTGATGAGGAACCACGCACCGGTCGACGGGTCGTAGACCCCGGGAGTGTCGATGCCGTCAGCATTCCAGTCTCCAGTGATCGCGACGAAGCCGGCCGGTCCGTAACTGAAAGCGAAGTCCGCGGGGCCGTTCGAGAGACTGTTGCGAAGAAACCACGTGCCGGTTCCGGCGTCGTAGAACCCCACTGAGTCGCTTCCGTTTCCATCCCAGTCGCCTGCCACTGGAAAGGTCCCCCCGCCAACGCCGAACGTGAATCCGTGCTCAGACGGGCCCGGACCGTTGACGTTCTTGAGAAAGTACACGCCCGTCGTCGGATTGAAGATGCCGATCGAGTCCACTCCATCGCCGTTCCAGTCGCCTGCGATGGGCCGGTAGATCAACGGCGATCCAAACGAGAAGACGATGTTCGCCGGCCCGTTCGTGCTCGAGTTTCGAAGGAAGAACGTACCGGTGGCCGCATTGTAGAGCCCGGGCGTGTCGGTGCCGTTTCCGTCCCAATCGCCCGACAGCGGGACCCACGTCGCGTCGGATGGACCGTACGAGAAGATGATGTCGGCAGGGCCGGCGCTCTGCGTGTTTCGCAGGAACCACGCCGGTGGCGTCCCTCCCTGGTAAACGAGACCGGGTGTGTCGCCAGGCTCGACGATTCGTGTGATGAATGCGTCGTCGACGCCGCCGATCGTAGGCTGCTCGGCGCCAAGTACCGGGAAATTGCCCGAGTCGGTGTAGCCGGCGACATAGGCGGTTCCGGCGCCGTCGATTGCCACCGCGAGTCCGATGTCCGTCTGTGATCCACCCAGATACGTCGAGTAGACCAACAGGCGACCGGTCGCACCGACGCGCGTCACGAAGGCGTCGTTGAGCAGGTTGCCTCCGTTGGCCGGCTGTGACGGCGACACGGTGCGGAAGTCGACTGACCGAGTCTGGCCAACCAGAACGGCGCTTCCGGTCGCATCGACCGCGATAGCGCGACCGCGGTCCTCGAGGTCACCCCCGAGGTACGACGAATAGATCTTTCCGGAGCCCGCTGCATTGACCTTCGTCACGAAAGCGTCGAAGTTGTTGTCGAGAGCCGGCTGAAATGGGTTTGTCGTCGGGAAATTCACCGACCTCGTGTACCCGGTGACATAGGCGTTGCCGGCCGCATCGACGGCAATGCCGGTGCCGGCGTCTTCGCCTCCACCCCCGAGTGGCGATGAGTAGACGAGCGACAGGAAGTCAGCGGCTACCTTCGTGACGAAGGCGTCGTTTCCACCGCCGGCCATCTGGAAAGGAGTGACGACAGGGAATCCGCTGCCCTGAGTGAGACCGGTCATGTAGAGATTGCCGGCGCCGTCGACGGCGATCGCGTCAACGAGCTCCGATCCCATTCCGCCGATGAACGACGAGTTCATCAGTCCACCGCCAGCGCTCACCCGGCCGTAGATGCCGTCGCTCGGGCCTCCGCCGTAAGTGCCCTGAATCGGAAGCAACAGCGGATAGGTGGTCGCTGACGTCGTGCGACCGCCGAATGTGACGATTCCGGCGCCGTCGATGGCGACGGCCTCTATCGTCTCGGTCTCGAAGCCGCCACAGAAGCTGGAGTAATTGACAGTTGCCCCCGTGGTGCCGATTCGCGCGACGAAGCCGTCGATGCCGCCACCCAGCATTGCCTGAAACGGCGCAACGGTCGGGAAGTTGGCCGAGTCGGTGTCTCCGCCGATGACGACCTCACCGCCAGGAGTCACGGCAATCGCGAGCGCTTCATCGAAGCCGATGCCGCCGAAGTAGGTCGAATAGACAATGGTCGCGCCAGTCGCGTCGAACTTCGTGACGTACGCGTCATAGTCGCCGGCGCGCGTTGGTTGGACGCCTCCGACCGTCGGAAAATCGAGCGAAAACGTCCTACCGGCAACGTACGTGTTGCCCGCAGCGTCGAGTCCGATGCCAAACGCTCGATCCGGGCTCGACCCGCCCAGAAACGACGAGTAGGAGAGCTTGGGATCGATCACGAGGGGAAGGCTTCGGTCGAAGGCACCGAGCTCGAACCTGACCGCATCAGCGCCAACCAGCGCGAACGAGCTCGGGACCAGCCTGCGCGATCCGTCGATTACCTGATAGGCAACCGGACGCTGTTGGATCATGTCGCCGACGGACGTTGTGAATCTGAGATCTCCGTCCTTCGTTATCGACATCCGCTCCATGCCGTCGAACTCCATGACCAGGGCCGTCGGATCGGCTCCCGGTGCAACGAGAAAGTCGTATTCGAGACCGCCGCTCGCCGAGTGGTAGATCACGTCAATGCCCGGATAGACGTCGGAAGACCGAACGGAAGCAAACCTATCCACGTGTCGTAACCAGCGGTCGGCATCCGAGCCGTTTAGGTAATGGCTCAGTCCCGTCAGGATCCCGCCTCCAGAGAGCCGCGGGCTCGCATTGCCGCCGACGAACGTTGTGCGGATGGAAGCGGAGGCACTCTCGTTTCCCCGCACCAACACGGAACCAGTTGCTGTAATGAAAAGCGCTGCGTCTCCGGTTCGTGCCGCGAACTCGGCACGAGGGTCGATCTGCCCTGCATTGCGCTCGAACACGATCGAGGGATCCGGAACGCTCGAAACCGCTTGTTCCGGGCAGACCACTATTGGTGGCCGACTCGACTCGGCAGCACCGACCGGACCGGGCTGCAGCGGGAAAGCCATCGATACGACAGCAATCAAGAGGACGAAGCAGTGACGGCGAGATGATTTCTGGATTCGTGCGGAGTGCATCGAAGGGGCCTCCCTGATTAGAACGGAATGTTGGACCGGACCTCGAGACCGTCCCAAGCCTCGCGACATTGTCGGGGCGTGTCAAGGCACTGAACCACCAGTTCAAATCAGGCCGTCGTGCCTCGAAGGACGAGCGCGACTGCGATCCGCCTCAATCTCGACGGACTGCACTGTTCCATCGCAGGCATCGGATGTCGACACCCGTCGAACGGCTCCGGTAGAGTCGGGCAGCTTGGCGAGGGATCACAGTCATCTGCCGGCGGGAACGGCTGCGGCGGGCATCGCTGGCGAGCCGCGCACGGTGACGTTCGGCGAGGCCTTCCGCTTCTGGCTCAAGCTCGGGTTTGTCTCATTCGGAGGCCCGGCCGGGCAGATCGCCATCGTGCATCGCGAGCTCGTCGAGCGGCGCCGCTGGATCGGCGAGGGGCGCTTCCTCCACGCGTTGAACTTCTGCATGTTGCTGCCCGGACCCGAAGCGATGCAGCTCGTGACCTACATCGGCTGGCTCATGCATCGCACGTGGGGCGGAATAGTCGCGGGACTGGACCGCCGTCGCCCTCGCGGTTGTGGCTTTCGTGGCTTTGGAGCGTCTGAAGGTGGACGTCACGCTCCTCATAATCTCTGGCGGGATTGCGGGGATCGTGCACTGGCTCGCTGGTTGACGGGTTTCCGTGGTTCGAAGGTGCTCGCGGTTGTGAGTGAAACCGGTGTGCGATCGATCGGCCCGTCAAATCAAACCCTCTCCGACCCAGAACCCCGAGCGTAGCGAGCGGCCGAGTAGAGACCCTACGGTCTTTGGGATGCCCGTCGGCCACTCGCTGCGGTCGAGGCCACCTGG
>CAZXLQ010000376.1:0-3982 GCA_964641945.1 uncultured Clostridia bacterium | reverse complement strand
CTCCGCGGTCGCGGAATCCATCGCTCCGCGGTCGCGGAATATGCCAGTAGCTTCTCTATGCCTCTGTGCTCTCTGTATGCGAAGCCTTCTCCTTTCAGGGAACCGAAACCCCGGTTTTGCGTCCACACGACCGTGGTAGGCTTTCGGCCAACTCACAGGTAAATACGGACTCTCCGACAAGGACTGACGCACATGAGACTCGCAGCCTTCGTGATCGCCCTCGCCGTTCTCGCTCCATCGCTGTTCGTCCCGAGCGCCCTCGCCCAGTCGCCGCAGTACCCGGCGCTGCGAGCCGATGCCGAGCGGCTCTTCGCCGAGGGCTCCTACGCCCGCTCCCGCGAGATCTACCTGCAGGCGAAGACCCTCACCTTGCCGCGCGACGACGCCAGATGGGTCGATTTCCGTCTCGCCGACACCCTCTGGCGCAGCGAGTCCGCCACGCCCTCGGCCGACACCACGAAGATGGAAGCCGCCTCCGAAGTGCTCAACGCATTCATCCGTGAGCCGAAGCGCGTCGAAGACCGGGACCGCGTCTGGGCCGAGGCGAACGAGTCGCTCGGCGACTTCTACTGGATCCGCCGCGACTACCGGAACTCGGGCGCCGCCTGGCCCTTCTACCGCAACGCCCTCGACTGGTGGGCCGGCACGGCCGACATCGAGATGGCGCGCAGCCGCTACCTGAGAATCGTCTGGCGGATGTCCGAGCCACCCGGCGCGCAGCCGTACGAGCGCTACGGCTACTACGGCGGCTACATCGAGATCGATGTTCTCGAGAACGCGCTGCGAATCGCGCAGACCGACAACGACCGCGCGCGCGCGCACTTCCTCATCGCCGTGACCTCGTCGATGAGCGGCGATTGGAATCAGGCGGAACGCGCGCCCGAGTCGTTCGAGGCCGCCATCGCGCCCGGCAAGTCCGTGCGCTGGTACGACGATGCGCTTTTCCGCTACGCCGAGTTCCTCGCGAACCAGGGCCGCGCGATCTACGGCGAAGACGGCTCGTGGCGGCGCGTGCGCGACCTGAACAAGGCGCTGGAGCTCTACCAACGGATCGTGTCGGAGTTCGCGGTCGGCGAGTCGCAATACGTCGACAACGCCAGGGCCGCGATCGACAACATCACGAAGCCGACCGTCGCGGTCGCCGTCCCGAACGTGTTCCTTCCCGGTTCCGAAGTCGCCTACTCGCTCGGGTGGCGCAACGTCGCCCGGATCGACGTCGCGATCTACCGCGTCGACCTGACGAAGGACCCGGTGTTCGCGACCGACCAGAACGACGCATCGACCTGGGCCGACCGGTTCGACCCGGCTGGCCGCAAGCCCGTTGCGACGGCGGTGCGCGAGACCGGCGATACCGGCGAGCACGAGCCCGGCAGTGCGGAGGTCCGCGTGGCCGAACGGCTCGACGTAGGCGCATACGTCATCGAGGCGCGTTCCGACACGACCGTCGACCGCGACCTGCTGCTCATCACCGACACGGCGCTCGTGGTGAAGACGAGCGGAAGGAAGGCGCTAGTCTACGCGTGCAATGCGATCGACGGGTCGCCGGTCAACGGCGCCAGGATCGTGCTCTGGGAGGCCACGTATACCTCGTCGACGAGCACCTGGTCGTGGCGGCGCGCCGATGCGACGGCCGACCGCGACGGATTGGCCTCGATCGATCTGACCAACACCGATTCGTCGCGGTCGATCTTCGTGACAATGTCGCACGACGACCGGCAGGCGTTAAGCAACGCGTACAGCTACGGAAGTCAGGGCAGTTCGAACGGAGAGTGGAGGATCTACGCCTACACCGACCGTCCTGCGTACCGGCCCGGCGAGGATGCGAACTGGAAGCTCACGGCGCGCGTCCGCTCCGATGGCCTCTACACTACGCCAACGCGAACCGCGGTCGAATACGAAATCTACGACCCTCGCGGCACCAAGGTCAGCGAAGGCAAGTCGACGCTCAACGAGTTCGGCAGCGCCTGGGGATCAATGAAGCTGACCGAGGGCATGCCGCTAGGCGAATACACCATCACGTTCTGGACGGCGCGGCGCGCGCGCACGATCGGGAGCGCGACGATTTTCCGGCTCGAGGAATACAAGCTGCCCGAGTTCGAGGTCACGATCCGCACGCCCGAGGAGAACGGCAGGAAGAAGGCGTTCCGGCTCGGCGAGCGCATCGAGGTCGACGTCGAGGCGAACTACTACTTCGGAGGTGCTGTCGCGAACGCCACGGTCGAGGTGCTCGTCCGGCAGAACCCGTATTACCGCTGGTGGCACACGCCGCGCGACTTCCCATGGTTCTACGGAGAGTCGAACCAGCGCCGGCCCTACTACGGCGGCGGCGGCCAGATCGTGAAACGCGACACGATCAAGACCGACACGAACGGTCGGGCGCGAGTGGTCTTCGATACGCCGCGCTCGGCGCAGCAGGACTTCGAGTATACGATCGAGGCTCGGGTAACCGACGCCTCGCGCCGCGAGATCGTGGCGACCGACCAGGTGCGCGTGACCCGGCAGCGCTACTTCATCAACGCGCAGCCCGACCGCTTCGTGTTGCGGCCGCAGGACCAGGCGAAGATCGCCATCAACGCCCGCGACGCGAACGACGAGCCCGTCGCCGTCGAGGGCCAGGTGAAGATCACGCGCGACACGTGGACCGAGGTGTGGCTCGACCCGAAGGGCAAGGAGATCCGCGGCGAGGAACTGCGGAAGGCGAAGGAGAAGAACAGCGTCTTTCCGCCGTCCGTGAAGCCGAACGAGAAACCCTGGAAGCTGAAGTCATCGGAGTACGTGCACGAGGACGTGTCGACCGAGGTCGTGCGCACCGGGGCGGACGGCAAGGCCGAAGTCGTGTTCACGCCGCAGCGCGAAGGCTACTACCGAATTGCGTGGTCGAGCCGCGAGAAGGGCGGACCGCCGATCCTTGCAGAAACGACGGTGTGGGCGGCGACGAACGAAACGACGGATCTCGGGTATCGCTCGGGCGGTCTCCAGGTGCTCGTCGATCGCGACACGTTCCGCGCCGGCCAGACCGCGAAGGTCATGATCGCGGCGCCGACGAACGGGAGGACGGTGCTCTTCAGCGTCGAAGGCGACGAGCTCTACAGCCACCAGCTCATCCGGATGACGGGATCGGTGAAGATCATCGACGTCGCGCTCGACGACCGTCACGTTCCGAACGTCTTCCTGACGGCGGCGATGGTGTCGGACGGACAGATCTTCATCGACTCGAAGGACGTCGTGGTCCCGCCGGTGAAAAACTTCCTGACGGTGGACGTGGAGGCCGATCGAGAGATCTACGAGCCTCGCGAGGCCGGAACGCTGACGGTGACGACGAAGGACATCGACGGCAAGCCGGTTTCGGCAGAAGTGGGCCTCGGGTTCGTCGACGCGTCGGTTTACGCGATACAGAGCGACTACGCGGGCGATCCGCGGCAGGTGTATTTCGGCGAGCGGCGCGGGCAGCGCGTGTCGACGATGTCGTCGTTCCAGACGAAGTCGTATCGGAAGCTGCAGGTGACCGATCTCGAAAAGGATCGCGACGACCGGCCGGGTGGAATGGTGGGTGGTTTGGCAGGCGGAGAACAGGAATTCGCAGTCCGGGGCCAGCGGCAGGCCGGCCGGAACGAGCTATTGGATGCTGCGTCGGCTCCAGCCCCGGCCGCCGAGGTTGGTGATGCGTTCTCTCGCGCCGGGAAGAAGGAGGACTTCAAGTCGTCCTCGGACGAACGGCAGGCCGGTACGAGCGGCCAGGAGCCCGCCGTGCAGGTTCGCAGCGACTTCCGCGCGACCGTGCTGTGGCAGCCCGACGTCGTGACAGGTCCCGACGGCACCGCCGTCGTGAAGGTCGCCTTCCCCGACTCGCTCACGAGCTGGCGCGCGACCGCGCGCGCCGCGACAGCAGGCAACCAGTTCGGCATCTCGACCACGTCGGCGCGCACTCGAAAGCCGCTCACGGTGCGGCTGCAGGCGCCACGGTTCTTCGTCACGGGCGACC
>CAZXLQ010000375.1:0-3988 GCA_964641945.1 uncultured Clostridia bacterium | reverse complement strand
TGCTCATTCCGGGAATCGGATTCGGTGACGGCGTCTGGTCCGAGTTCATGGAGCGTCACAAGGCGGACTACACGATGTACGCCGTCACCTTGCCGGGATTCGACGGAACTGCCCCGCTCCCGATGCCACCCGAAGGCTCCAGGTATGCCGACACCCCGTGGATGACCTCGTGCACTAATGCGATCCGGGGGCTTCTGGACGACGAGAAGGTGGCCAAGGTCACGGTGGTGGCACATTGGGCACTGGCCTCTCAGATAGCCCTGCGGCTTGCGCTCGACGCCCCCGACCGAGTCGAAGCAGTGGTACTAATCGGCGGAGTGCTCAAGAGTAACTACGACAACCCGCCAGGGATGCTTGGCTGGACGCCGGATCAGAGAGCGAAGTTCGCGGAGGTGATGGCCCAGAAGTGGTTCAAAACCGTGACGCGTCGCACGTGGGACGACAACAACTTCATGTCTTACGACTACGCCGTGAACCCGCGACGGGGACTGTATCTGTGGCGCGAGGCTCAAACGCCGCCCGTTGCGGTCTGGATTCGCTATCTGCTCGAGTTCTATGCAATCGACATGGCCACGGAGTTGAAGAACCTCAAGGTACGGACGCTCGTCGTCAGACCAGGGTTCGACGATCCGCAGTTCTATGTGGAGAAGGACGCGGATTACATGCGGAGCCTCTGCCACGGGAGCTGGACTGGCGCCGCGGAACTCAGCGACCGGCTGCACTTGCGGACAATCCCACAGTCGCGACTCTTCGTGATGTTCGATCAGCCGGAGGCGCTCGACCTCGCGCTCACCGAATTCCTCGGACCGGCGATGTAGGGCAGAAGTCCACGCAAAACCTCCCGTCGCTGGGGCGATGGCTGGCGATGATGGGTCCACCGCGGGGATTCTGAAAGACCGCCAACGTGGATTTTCCGGTCGAGGCCGATCACACGAATCCGAATCACATGCGGCGCAGGTCCGCCTGACCCGCGAGGCCCATCTCGCACTACGAGACGTCGACCCTGAGTCCCCCGGTGTCGATGCGGAAGTCGAGTACCGTCACGCCGGCGGCGCGCAGGGCCGCGTCGACGTCGGGTTTGCGGCCGTCGTCGCACCAGAAAACCACGCAGCCGCCGCCGCCCGCGCCGCAGACCTTCGCAGTCCGGGCGCCCGCCGCGTGCGCCACACCTATCAACTCGTCGATCTGCGGCGTCGAAACGCCGGGCGCCAGCTCGCGTCGGTTCCGCCACTCCTCGCCGAGAACGCGACCCGCTTCGTCCAGATCGCGCGCCAGCAGTGCCTCGCGCATGTTCGCCGCCGTCAGCCTGATCCGGTCCAGCCCGTCATAGACTTCCTTCGAGCCGTCGATGTGCGACTTGAAGATCTCCCAGTTGTTCGTGCCCGAAAAATGCGGCACACCCGTGTACGCAAGCACGAGCCGGCGCTCCAGACGGTCAGGCTCGACCGGAAGCGGCTCCACCGCGACTCCCTGCGTTCCGAAGTGCAGCGCATTCACGCCGCCGTACAGCGCCGGATAGTAGTCCTGCAGACCGGCTGGCACCCTGATCACGGCGGTCTCGACGTTGGTCGTGATAGTCCGCAGCAACTCGCGGTCGAAGTTTGTGCCCACGAGCCGATCGAGTGCGCCGGCGACAGCGATTCCAAGCGCCGATGACCCCCCGAGACCGGACCCCGGCGGCGCCGCGCACTCGGTGACCATCTTCATCCCGGGCGGCGGATCGAAGAACCGCACGAGGCGGGCGAGCAACTCGAGCGTCCCGCTCGCGACCAACTCTTCCGGCGTGGCCGCGTGCACACTCGCGCCCGTGTCCTTCGACTCGAGCGTATACCCGTCGCCTCCCGTCTCGATCCGGCACCTTGCATACAGGTCTATGGCGACGTTGACCGTCTCGGCCCCTCCGTGAAAGAGGTAGAGCGGCCAGATGTCGATGGTTCCTCCGGCGAGGTCGATCCGCGTAGGTGCCGATGATTCGATGATCATGCGTGTCGTTGACGGCGACGCGTCGCCTACTCCTCGATAACCCGGTTACCAAGCCGGTATCGCTTGACGATAAAGAAGATAATGGCCACGACGATGACGAGTATCACCAGCTTCTCGACGTTCTTGATCTCGCCGATGATCCGCTCGATGCTGCCGGTGAAGAAATACCCGATGCCCGAAAGCAGAGTCACCCAGACCAGACAGCTCAGCAGGGTCAGCGGCGCGAAGCGGTGCAGTCCGAAGTGCGCGAGGCCGCAGAAAACCGACATCGCCGTCCGAAGTCCGTATGTGTACTTCACGACGAAGAGCGTGAATCCGCCAAACCGGCGCATCAGCCGCTCGATTCGCGGCTTCGCCCGCATGTAGAAGCGCATCGTGCGCACGCGGCCCCTGAAGCTGTGGCCGATCCAGTAGCCGATCAGGTCGCCGGCGACGCCCCCGCTCGTCCCGACGAGCAGGGCTTCCTGAAAGGTGAACAGTCCGGATCGGGCGAGGACCCCGGCCAGCAGAAGCGTGAGGTCGCCTTCGATCATCGCTCCGAAGAACACGACCCACAGCCCGTACTGGCGGAGTAACCCTTGGAGCTCGTCAATCATGCATGGAAGCGACGCTGTCGGCGCGAGAGCGCTCATTCTACAAGACTTTGCGAAAATTGACAGTGCTCGGAGCCGTCTGTTACCTTGGCAGTTCGCATGAAAGTACGTCGCGCTTTCCGCGCGCGACCGTGAGGAGCACGTCAGTCATGACCTCTTCGAACTCGGGCGGCGACGGCTCGCTTTTTTCGCTGTATCTCGGCGTCGATCTTGGCGGATCGATGGTCCGAGCCGGCCTCATCGATGCAGCGGGCGCCGTCGTCCGCGAGCGCGAGCCCGTGGACGCCAGCGAACAGCCCGAGGAACTCTTTCAGCAACTCATTGATGCCGTTGGTGAATTGCTCTCCGACGAGACGCTCAGGTCGTCCATTGCCGGAGTCGGCGTCGGGCTGCCCAACCCCGTCAATCCGGAGACGCGACGGCCGATCGCGGTTGCCGAGCTACCGGACCTCTCGGGTATCGACGTCTATGGCGAGTTGCGACGCACGACGGGATTACCCGTTCGCATCGAGGAAGACGCGACGGCCGGGGCCTACGGCGAGTTCCGATTCGGCGCCGGGCGCGGCTCGCGGAGCGTCATGTACGTCCAGATCGGCACGGCTGTCGTGGCCGGACTGATCCTCGACGGCCGGATCTGGAGAGGCGCGAATGGTCTGGCCGGCGGTATCGGCTCCATGACTGTCGATCCGAGCGGCATCGAGGGCCCGAGCGGGATCCCCGGATCGCTCGACACCGTGTGCTCGGCGCCAAACATCGCGCGTCGCGCGAACGAACGCCTTCACCGCGATCGTACCAGCTCGCTTTCGAAGCTCGTCATCCCCCGCGATCGCGAGCTCGTCGGAACCGACATCGCCAAGGCCGCCGCCAACGGAGACGATCTCGCCCAACTCATCATGGAGAGGACCGCCGTTCACCTCGGCGTCGCGATTGGCGGCGCCATCAGTCTGCTGAACGTCGAGACCGTCGTCCTCGGCGGCTCGGTCGTGACCTCGGCCGAGCGTTGGCTGATCGATCCGGTCGTCGAGCACACCCGAATCCGGACGGCGCCTGAAGCGTTCGCGGCCTGTCGGATTCTGCCCGCCGGACTCGGTGAACGATCGGTCATGATTGGTGCGGGACTACTCGCCAGGGACGAAGCCTCCGCATGAACGTCGACCGTATTCGCAACTTCTCGATCATCGCGCATATCGATCACGGAAAGTCGACGCTCGCCGACCGACTTCTCGAGATGACCGGCGCCCTTTCGAGCCGCGAGATGGAGCAGCAGGTGCTCGACTCGATGGACCTCGAGCGAGAGCGCGGCATCACGATCAAGGCGCACTCGGTGCGGCTCGACTACAGGGCCAAGGACGGAAACGACTACGTCCTGAACCTCATCGACACGCCGGGTCACGTGGACTTCTCGTACGAGG
>CAZXLQ010000374.1:0-3993 GCA_964641945.1 uncultured Clostridia bacterium | reverse complement strand
CTTCGTCTTCGCGTGCGACATCCAGCTCTTCAGCCTCGAGGAGGAGATCGGCATCCGCATCGAAGACACGATTGCCATCACCGACACGGGCTACGAAAACCTGTCGCCGGGCCTGCCCCGGACGGTCGACGAGATCGAAGCCCTGATGAAGAAGGACGGCATCCTGCAGGTGCTGAACGGCAGGGACCGATAGGCGGACTGGTATGACACCACACGACGCGCGCAGAGTCATCGGGGTTGCCACGCTGTGCCTGGCCCTCTGGACGCCGGCCACGGCCCAGCCCGTCGACTGGTCGACGAAGCCGCTGCAATCGGAGCGCAGCCGGGACTTCGACGCGCTTCATTACCGGATCCTGCTGCGGCTGGATCTCGAGCAATCGGCGTTCGCCGGAGAAACGACGGTGTCGCTGACGGCCCTCACCGACAACCTGGATCGCGCGGTGCTCGATGCCGCGGAATTCGTCGTGTCGTCGGTGACGAGCGACTGGGGCAGGCCGCTGCGCTTCGAGCAGTCGGCGACCGATCTCACCGTGCACTTCGAGCGGCCGCTCAGGCGCGGTGAGACCCGATCGTTCACGGCCGTCTACGCGGGCCGCGAACCGAAGATCGGCCTCCGGTTCATGGCGGAGACCAAGGACCACCCGGCGCTCGTCTTCTCGGACTCCTGGCCTGCCAACGTCCACCACTGGTTCCCGTGCGTCGACTACCCGAACGACAAGGCGACGAACGAGATCATCGCCACGGTCAAGGCCGGGCTGAAGGTGGCGGCCAACGGGCGCCTCGTCCGCGTCCAGGAAGATGCCGCCGCCGGCACGGTGACGTATCACTGGTCGCAGGATCTGCCGCATTCCACCTACCTGATGTTCCTCGCGGCCGCGCCGTATGTCGTGGTGCAGGACCGCTTCGACAGCGTCCCCATCAATTACTGGGTCTACCCGCGCGATGAAGCCAAGGTGTCGGCCACCTACGGCCAGACGCCGCGGATGATGGAGTTCTTCAACCGCACCTACGGCTACGACTACCCCTGGCAGAAGTACGACCAGGTGTCGGTGCCCTCGGGCGGCGGCGCGGAGAGCACGTCGGCGACGGCGATGACGCACGCCATCATGGTCGACGAGGCGCGCGCGGCGGACTTTCCCGCGATCGGCATCGTCTCGCACGAACTGGCGCACCAGTGGTGGGGCGATCTGATCACGCTGCGCAGCTGGGCCCACACCTGGCTCAACGAGAGCTTCGCCACGTACAGCGACTACCTGTACTTCCGGCACGCGCTCGGCGACGACGAGGGGGCGGTGAACCTGCAGGCAAAGCTGAACGCGTACCTCCGCGAGGCGAAGACCCGGTACGTCCGCCCCATCGTCACCGACCGGTACGCGAGGCCGAACGACATGTTCGACTCGCACACGTATCCGAAGGGCGCCCGCGTCCTGCACATGCTGCGGAGCCTGCTGGGCGACGAGGCGTTCTTCGCCGTGCTCACCCACTTCCTCCACCGCTACGCGTTCGACGTGGTGGACACCCACGACTTCATCCGGTCGGTCAAGACCGTGACCGGCCAGAACCTCGACTGGTTCTTCGACCAGTGGCTCTTCAAGCCGGGCCACCCGGTGTTCGACGTCCGCGCGTCGTGGGATCCGGCGAAGAAGGCCGTCGTGATGACGGTCGCCCAGACGCAGGACTTCTCCAAGGGGATCCCCGTGTTCCGCGTGCCGGCCACCGTCGCGATCGTCACGCCGGAGGGCCGGACGACGACGACCGTGTGGATCCGGGAGCGGGAGGAGCGGTTCGAGTTCCCGGCCGCGGCGGCGCCGCTGCTCGTGCGGTTCGATCCCGACAACGTCCTCCTGAAGGAGATCTCGTTCCCGAAGCCCGTCGAGGAACTCGTCTACCAGCTCCAGCGGGACGATGCGATCGGGCGGATGACGGCGGCGGGTGAGCTGGCGGCGTTCGCGAACGACAGCCGGGCGTTCGACGCCCTGGCCGCCGGCGCGGGCGGCGACGGGTTCTGGGCCGTGCGGCGGGCCGCCGTCGACGCGATCGGCACGTTCACGGGGGAGCGGGCCGAGGCCGTGCTCACGCGCGCCGCGACCGACGCCCACGCAGCCGTGCGGGCGGCAGCCGTGGCCGCGCTCGGCGGGATGAAGGCGCCGAGGCTCACGGCGTTCTTCCAATCCTGCTTCGAGCGCGATCGGAGCGACCTGGTGCGAACCGAGGCCGTGCGGGCGCTGGGAAAGACGGGGAATGCCGCGGCGATTCCGTTCGTCGAGCGTGCGGCGGCGGAGCCGTCGCATCGCGACATGGTCGCTCGGGCGGCGAACGAGGCGCTGTCCGCACTGCGCGGCGGGCGGTAGCGACTCGGATTCGCTGCTCCGCGCGCCGTCAGATTCATCCCATCGACGCCGACACGTCGCCGGAGGCGCGAGTCAACGCAGCCAGGCGGTAGACGCCAGGCGCCTCCATGGTCGCGAAGCCTTCGGCCACGAGCGCGCGGTTGCCGAGGCCGGCGTCCGCGCGTGACAGCCCGGTCACCCGAGCCAGTTCGCCGCGAACGGTCATGCCGGCGTTCGTCAGAAAGCAGCGGGCGATCTCGCGGAGCGCTGCCGGCCGGCTGCCGCGCCGCCGGAGCGCCTCCGGGAACCGGCCAATCGCCAGCGTCCAGATGTACGTGAAGGTAGGCTCGTACACGACGTCGCTCGGGATGACGAGCATGGCCGCCTGCAACTCGTCGAGGGCGCGGGTGAACGTCTTCCGGTCCTTCACGCCGCTTTCGTCGCGCAGGTCGGCGGTTCCCATCTCCCATTCGTGACGCAGCACGCGCAGGATCGCGCGCGCGTGGCGGCTGAGCCGCGCGGCTTCTTCGGATCGCCGCACGCCCCAGACGGCATGGAAGTGGGGCACCAGCGACGGGGCCACGAAGGTGGCGCCGCGCGCGAGCTTGGCGTAGTAGACGCGCCCGTGCCGGAGCACCTCGTCCTTCAGCAGCCAGGTGAGGGAGGACTCCGGGTCCTTCTGCACGGCCCGGGGCATCACCGCATCGCGCCGCCCGCAGACGGCCACGTACAGGGACGGGCCTGGACGCCGCGAGTCGGTGAGGCAGGCGCAGAAGCCGACCTGCTCGACGAAGCGCTCCGCGTCATCCGCCGTCGCGACGGCTCGCGTCGTGTCGCGGCACCACCGCTCGTCTCGATACTCTTCGATGTCTTCCGGAATCGCGACCACGCCCCTCACTCCCGACGCTCGAGCGTACCGGCCCGGCGGCTGGATCTCCAGAAGGCCAGGATCCTGTGCAGATGAGTCGAGTGTCGTTCGGCCTTCACAGAGTCTACGCCCCTCGGTCGGCGGGGCAAAGCCGACACCGCGATCTGAGAAGGAGGCCGCGGGCTTGCTTCAGGGAACCCCCCACTATTCTTCGTCGTATAACAGTACGTCTCGAAGAAGCGTGGAGGCCGGATGTTCAGTCCCGAGCTCAAGAAGGGCAGCCTCGAGCTGATCGTGCTCACCATCCTCGGCGAGGCCCCCCGACACGGCTACGACATCGGACGCCTGATCGAAACCCGCTCGCAGGGCCGGCTCCAGTTCCGCGTCACGACGCTCTACCCGGTGCTCTACCGCATGGAGAACCAGGGCTGGATCAAGAGCCGCTGGGTCGAGCGCGACGGCGAGCAGCGCCGCAACTACTACCGGCTCACGCCGAAGGGCGAGCGGGCGCTCGTCGATCAGCGCGAGCGCTGGCGGGCCTTCACCGAGACGGTCAACCTCGTCATCGGAGAAGGTCATGCCTGACTTCACGCGGATCGTCCGTGAGCGCCTGGTCCTGCCCCCGATGAAGGGCCGGCGCGAAGAGAAGATCGTCGAGGAACTGGCGGGCCAGCTCGCCGACCTCTACCGCGAAGCCCTCGCCGGCGGACGAAGCGAGTCCGACGCCCTCTCCCATGCGCTCGCCGCGATCCCCGACTGGGACACGTTCGCGTCCGACATCAGCGTGGCCGAGCG
>CAZXLQ010000373.1:0-4023 GCA_964641945.1 uncultured Clostridia bacterium | reverse complement strand
TGCGAGAAACTGTGGCTGAGCACTAGTTTCTCACAGAGGCGCAGAGGTCTCGCAGAGACGCAGAGCGTCTAGGTATGGCTACTTCTGGCTCACCAGGGGTTTTCGTCGCCAACTGCCCAGTCGCGGGGAGTCTTGTCGCGTGTGAGCGCGAGCGGTTGGGCTAGTTCCTCGAGCGGGTCGCCCACGAGATCGATCTCGTCCACCTCCAGGGGGCCGAGCCCGTCCTCGTGCATATATAGAAGGTAGGGACATTCCTGTGGATCGCGACCGATCAACCGCGCCGATACAGCATCCGTGGCAACCAGATTCGCTCCGGCGACGATTGCGCCGATCTCCACCGGCCTTCCGCGAGCCACTCCCAACTCCATCACCGTCGTCGCATCCGCGATCGCGTAGTCCGGCGGCGCCGCCCGGCAGATGTCGCGAACTACCTCGTCGACGCCTTTCAGGTGCAGGATCGCACGCGGCGAACCGTAGAACCGTGTCGGCGGAATGCCGAACAGGTTCTTCGCATTGAGCGTCAACAGGCCATCGGAGTGTGTCTTGAGCGGGCTGACCGTGATGAACAGGTCGGCGTCGAGGACGACCTCAGGGATCTCGAGCTCCGAGATCGCCAGCGGCCGCTCTACCGTGACCGTGCGCGTCCGCGCCCGGTTCAGGTCGACGAACGTCACGTCGTATTTCCTGCCGAACGGCAGGTAACCCGCGACCTCGAAGCCGTCGTGCGCCAGGCTTTTCCCCGGCCCGTCGCCGACGATGATCCGTCCCGCTCCGGCATCTCTCAACATCGCGAGCAGCGCTCCGAGCACCAGCGAGTCCGTCACCGCGCCCGTACCGCTCGGCATCGGATACGTCACGTTGGGCTTGATAAACACCCTCGCCGCCTTCGCCGCCAGCCCCGCAAACGAACCCTCCAGCTCCAGCGCCCGCCGTACCAGTTCGTATGGCTCGTTATGGCCACACAGTGCAACCCGCGGTTTGGCACCCGTCTTCATCTGCGTTCAGTTGTTGACGCAATGCCGCACGCCCACCTGGCCCGATCTAGTACACCTCGCGCGTGCTCCCGGGCTTTCTTCGCGCCCTCGAGCAGGATCTGCTCGACGTCATCCGGATGCGCGGCGAGTTCCTTCCGCTTTTCGCGGAAGGGCGCGAATGTCCGGTCGATGGCCTCGAGAAGCGACTTTTTGGCCATACCGTAGCCATAGCCGCCTGCGCGGAACAACTCGGCCATCGCGGCTACTTCGTCCGAAGTCCCCACGAGACGGTACAGCTGCCAGATCGTGCTTGCTTCCGGGTCCTTCGGGTCCTCGACCGGCGTCGAGTCGGTCACGATTCCCATGACGCGGGTCTTGAGCGCCTTCCCCTCGTCGAAGATGCCGATGGTGTTGCCGTATGACTTCGACATCTTCTGGCCGTCGGTGCCGGGGACCTTCGCGGTCGCCTCTTCGAGGCGCGGCTCCGGCAGGTGAAACGTCTCGCCGTAAATCGAGTTGAAGTAGCCTGCCATGTCGCGTGTCATCTCGATGTGCTGGACCTGGTCGGCGCCCACCGGGACGATGTCGGCGTCGTAGATCAGGATGTCGGCTGCCATCAGCACCGGGTACGTGAACAGTCCGACGCGCGGTTGGATCCCGCGGGCGATCTTGTCCTTGTACGAGACGGCGCGTTCGAGCAGACCCATCCCCGTCACGGTCGAGAGCAGCCAGGTCAGTTCGCAGACCTCCGGCACGTCCGACTGGCGGAAGAAAGTCGCCTTCCGCGGATCGAGCCCGAGCGCGAGGTAGTCGAGCGCCGCGTCGAGTGTCAATTGCCGCAGCGTCGCGGCGTCGTTGATTGTGGTCAGCGCGTGGTAGTTAGCGAGGAAGTAGAACGCGTCGCCTTCGTCCTGAAGCGCGATGTGCTGCCGGATCGCGCCGAAGTAATTGCCGATGTGGAGCGTTCCCGAGGGCTGTACGCCCGAGAGAATGCGGAGTCGTTTCGTCGTGTCGGTCATGGCCAGGATCGTGTGGGATGCAAGTATGCGCCGGTAGGGCGGGCAGGTCGCGGGCGCGAGATCGGACTACAGCCGCCCCGCGACTTCGGTCGCGTAATACGTGATGATGATGCTCGCGCCGGCCCGGGCGATCGACGTCAGCGACTCGTCGACGATACGCCGCTCGTCGATCCAGCCCTTCGCAGCGGCCGCCTTGATCATCGCGTATTCGCCACTCACGTGGTACGCCGCCACGGGCAGGTCGAAGCGTTCGCGAACGGCGCGAATGACGTCGAGATAGGGCAGCGCGGGTTTGACCATCAGGATGTCGGCGCCTTCGCCCACGTCGAGCTCGGCCTCGCGAAGGCCCTCGCGGACGTTGGCCGGGTCCATCTGGTAACCGCGCCGATCGCCGAACTGCGGCGCGCTGTCGGCGGCTTCGCGAAACGGTCCGTAGAACGCCGACGCGTATTTCACGGCATACGACATGATCGGAATGCCGGTAAAGCCGGCATCGTCGAGGCCGCCGCGGATCGCGCCGACCATGCCGTCCATCATTCCGGATGGCGCGACCATGTCGGCGCCGGCCTCCACTTGGGCGACGGCCGTGCGGGCGAGAATCCCGAGCGTTGCGTCGTTGTCGACCTCGCCGTCGAGCATCGGCCCGCAGTGTCCGTGATCGGTGTATTCGCAGAGGCACGTGTCGGCGATCCGCAGGAGGCCAGGGACCTCGCGCCGCAGCGCCGAGAGCGCCTTCTGGACGATCCCGTCGGCGACGTGCGCGCCGGTGCCAAGCGGGTCCTTGGTTTCCGGCAGCCCAAAGAGTATGACGGACCGGACACCCGCGGAATCCGCGCGACGTGCCTCCTCGACGAGCTCGTCGATCGAGAGCTGGTACTGGCCGGGCATCGATCCGATCTCTCTCCGAACGCCTTCGCCGGGCACGACGAAGTAGGGCTGGACGAGCTGCGCGGCGTCGATGCGCGTCTCGCGCACCATCGCGCGAAGGGTGTCGGTGCGCCGCAGTCGGCGTGGTCGGTCCAAGAGCCAGTTCTTCACGGGGTCACTCATCGTCACCGTAGTCCCAATAAAACGTTACCGAACATTCGTGCGAGCAGAAGTAACGGCCGTTGTGTCGGATGGCGCAGGACTCGCATATGTACTTGAGGCACGCCGGACAGCGGAGAATCCTGAAGACGGTCTCGTCTTCACGTCCGCACTTTATGCATGGCGTCATCGGACCGCCATTTAATCAGCCGCCGGAGACTCCGGCAAGACACGGTAGACCGTGCCCTTGCGAACTCCCGTCGACGAAAGGCGTCGGCCCTCCACCAGCGCCCGGAGATCCTTCTTGAGCGTCGCCCGTGGAATGCCGAGAACCGGCAGCAGATCGCCGATCTTCGCCGCTCCGAACTCGCCCATGACGGTGAGCACGCGCGCCTGTCTTGGCGAGGGCAGGACTGGAACAAACGCTTCCGCTCGAGATCCTGAATCGGAGGAGCAGGCAGTCGCAGGCGCCTCTCGGGCGGAGCAGATTGCCGCCGCTGCCGATGCGCAGGCCGCGACAGCATCGAGAAAGGCCGCGAGCCATCCGATGGAGTCTCTCGCTTCACGCGCCAACGCAAACCGGCTGGAGCGGCTTTCGAGGGCTTCATCGACCGGCTCCACGAGTCCGAATCGATATCCATATCGAACCATAAGCTGTGCGACCACGACCCTGGCGAGTCGGCCCGATCCGACGGCGAACGGCCGGATCTCGACGAGTCGCGAGGCAAACACGGCGATCACCAGCATTGGAGGCAGCCGTTCCGGAGACTCCGCCGCGGGTTCGAGGTTCGATTTCGTCCAGGCCACGAGATGCGCTACCTGGGAGGGAATAAGCTCGGCGTCGGCGCCTTCGCGTCGGTACTGTCGCCGGAACGCCGCCGCCGCCGGCTCGTGCCGCAACAGCAAACTCTGCAGGTACTTCAGTTGACTTTCCGAAAAGGGAAGCTCGTCAGGACGGTCGAGGACTGCGTGGAGTGCGTCGGCGACCCCTCGGACGGCGGCAG